>JAZSPN010000078.1:0-44946 GCA_045537495.1 Acutalibacteraceae bacterium | reverse complement strand
ACTCTCTGGCAGGCGTCTGGGATGTAATTAACGACTTGTTCATCGGCGTTATCGTCGAGAAAACACGTACACGCTGGGGCAAGTTTAAGCCGTGGATTCTTTTCGGCAAGATTCCGCTTACAATTCTCGGTCTGTGGTCGTGGTTCGTACCCATTATCTTCCCGGGTGCTGCCGCCGACTATCTCCCGAAATGGGCATTCTATTTTGCAATGAGCGTCATTACCGAAACGGCGGGAACGTTTTCCGCTATTGCAGGTACGGGATTTATGGCGACGGTAACACCGCACCCCGTCGAACGAACGCGACTGATGACGCAGGCGAATCTTGTTTCGAGTCTGTTTGAAAATGCGCCGAATCTGCTGTTCGGTGTTCTGTATGACCTGACCATAAACAAAGTCACGAACTGGGATCTGTACGGACTGTTCCTGAGCTTCGCAATTCCGCTTGCGTTGATATCGGCGGCACTGTCGTTCTATTATATCTTCGTGGCAAAAGAGAGAATCATGCAGACGATCGAAAGACCGAGTGTCATCATGGGACTCAAGGCCATTGCAAAGAACAAGCCGATTTTGCTGTTGTGCCTTTCGGATTTCCTGCAGAACTTCTCGGTCGGCAAGAGCAGAACAAACTACTTCATCGACGTTCTCGGCTCATCTTCGTACAAGACGCTGGTCGGAATTCCCGCATCACCGATATCGTATATCAGTTACAGCTTCATATCGCCGATCAGAAGGAAATTCTCGACGAAGGCCATCTGGATTATGGAAGACCTCTGGACGGATATGTGCTGGCTGGTCGTCTTCGTAATCGGCTCGATAAACAAGAACTTCAAGAACAAATGGATAATGCTTCCGACACTTGCCATCGAAGAGTGTCTTGAAATGTGTGTTTACGGCTTGCGTAAGGTAATACCCAACGAAATCAGAAACGAGGCCATGGACTACTGTGAATGGAAGCTCGGATACCGCGCCGAGGCCATGACGGGTGTTGCAAAAGACCTCATATTAAAGCTTCAGGGCGTCTTCATGGGAACGATCAACAACCTCATCATGGAAGCTGTCGGATACGTTCAGGGTAAGGAAATAGGAACTCAGACGGACCGTACGAAGTGGTGGATTTTTGCGATGGGTACGGGAATTCCCGTTATCACGGGTGCACTCGGAATTATTCCCAAGTTCTTCTATCCGCTTCACGGTGAAAGACGTGATGCGATGTATGCGGATCTTCTCGAAAGACGAAGACTCATGGCGGAGCGTGTTACAAATGCGGATGCCGAAGAGCTTCTCCTCATCGCGAAGGAAGAAATCAGCGGTGCGTACATTCAGAATAAATACGAATAAAATGTGTTAAAATTGTCTTCGGGGCGGGGTGAGATTCCCCACCGGCAGTTAAAGTCTGCAAGCGAAAGCTGAATCGGTGAAATTCCGATACCGACGGTTAAAGTCCGGATGGGAGAAGATACTGTATACAGTGTTGCAAGCTTTACTCCGAAGCAGTCGTCGGCTGTTTCGGAGTTTATTTTTTGAAAGGGGTTTTTGTTTTGAGTCAGAAAAAAACTTTCACTTCACGTACAATTGCGGTTTGCGGAATGCTCTGTGCCATGGCATTTGCACTCGTGGCACTTTCTCATTTTACAATGCCTGCAATAATTCCGGCGGCGCCGTGGCTGAAATACGATCCGAAGGATATCATTCTTGCGATAGGCGGACTTCTTCTCGGTCCCGTTCCCGCATTCGCAATGTCACTTGTCGTTTCGCTGCTTGAAATGATCAGCTTCAGCGAAACGGGTTGGATCGGTTTTGTAATGAACGTGGTGTCATCGTGTGCCTTCATTCTTCCGGGTGCCGTTATTTACAACAAAAAAAGAAATCTTACATCGGCGGTATGCGGTCTTGTTTTCGGTGTAATATTTGTAACAGCCGTAATGCTTTTGTGGAATTATCTTCTTACACCGATTTATATGGGAATGCCCAGAGAGGCAATAAAAGAGCTTTTGCTTCCCGCATTTTTGCCGTTTAATCTCATCAAGGGGGCGCTCAATGCATCGTTTACCTTCCTCGTTTACAAGCCTCTTTCGAAGGCTCTCAAAAAAGCAAGAATGCTTCCCTCGGAAGAAAGTGATCATTCCGGCGGAAAGGTGTATGCTCCGGTGATCATAATGGCACTTGTTACCATAGCTGCCTGCATCGTAATACTGCTCATTCTCAACGGTATTATTTAAGGAGGCTGTTTATGCCATTTAAGAACAACAGCCTTGATCGGACGCCTCTTTCCGTGCGTTGCGGAATGATGTCGGGAATTGTCGGAATAACGGTAAATCTTCTGCTGTTTGCGGGAAAAATTTATGCAGGCAACATTGCAAACAGTATCGCGGTACGTGCAGACGCTTTCAACAATCTTTCGGATGCGGCATCGGGAATCGTTACCGTCCTTGCGGTCGTTCTTTCATCACGTCCCGCCGACAAAAAGCACCCGTTCGGTCACGGAAGATTTGAATACATCTGCTCAATGGCGGTAACTTTTATGATATTCCTGATGGGCTATGAGCTGGCATCATCTTCGGTCGCCGAGATACTGCATCCGCAAAAGACGGTTTTCGGGATTATTCCCGCACTGATACTGGCGGTTTCGGTTGTCGCAAAACTGTTTCTTGCCCTGTTTAACATACGACTCGGGAAAAAAGTCGGCTCAACGGTGCTTTCGGCAACGGCAGCAGACAGCTTTGCGGATGCGGCGGCAACGACGGTTACGTTGATATCTCTTGTGTTTTCGCGTTACTCGGATATTCCGACAGACGGATATCTGGGACTTGCGGTTGCAATATTCATTTTTGCGGCAGGTGTACGTCTTTTCAAAGAGTCGTCGGATCCTCTTATCGGAAAGCCTCCCGAAAAAGAGCTGATACGGACGATTGAAGAAAAAATTCTTTCATACGAACACGTGGAAGGGATTCACGATCTGATCATTCACGAATACGGGGCGAACAAAAAGTTCGGCACGGTCCACGTTGAAACGGATGCAAGGTGCGATGTTCTGGAGATTCACGATACGATTGATCTTATAGAGCAGGACGTTTTCAGCGAAACGGGAATACACCTTGTCATCCATCATGATCCGCTTGAAATCGGAAATGAGCGTGTCGAGGAGCTTAAAAAGCTGACCGTCGGGATTGTACGGGAGCTCGACTCCTCTTTCAGCATACACGATTTCCGGGTGGCGGAAAGTCCCGTCTGTATCAATCTGATTTTTGATCTTACGGTTCCGTTCGGCTGTAAATATACGGAAAATGAGCTCAGCAAAATGATAAACGAAAAGCTTCAGGCGGTGAACGGTGAGCTTTTCGCCGTTGTCAGTGCGGAGAACGGCTACATCTGACAGGTTTTGTATGAAACGTACAAAAAACGGCTGTTTTTTACATTTATTTTTTACTGTGGATATTTTCGGTTTTTGCTTGAAAAAGTTACGGTATACAGTTACAATATTATTGATAACAATAAAGCTTCATGGAGGTTAAAAAATGGCTGAAACGAGCATAGCGTTTGACACCGTACCGGTAGGTCCTCTCGGGATAATTGCATTACCCGGATGCATGGAACTTGCAAAGAAGATCGATTCATATCTTCTCTCATGGCGTAATGAACGCAACATCGAGGAGGATATGAAGCCTCTGTTCCGTGACTACCACAAGAATTCCTATATTATCAATGTTGATTTTCCGAGATTCGGTACAGGTGAAGGAAAAGCTCTCATCCGTGATTCTGTCAGAGGACACGACATCTTTATCGTTTGCGATATGTTCAATTACGGAGTAACGTACAAGATGTACGGTAAAGAGGTTATGATGAGCCCCGACGACCATTATGCAAACCTTAAACGAGCGATCAGCGCAATCGGCGGTAAGGCGAAGCGCATTACGGTTATTATGCCGATGCTTTATGAGGGAAGACAGCACAAGCGTTCCAGCCGTGAGTCGCTTGACTGTGCAGATGCCTTGAGGGAGCTTTGCGACAGCATGGGCGTAGACGATATCATCACCTTCGATGCTCACGATCCCAGAGTACAGAATGCTATTCCTCTCCACGGATTCGAAAACGTTTCTCCCGTTTACCAGATGATAAAAGCACTTGTAAGAAGTGTTGACGATCTTAAAATCGACAAGGATCATATGATGGTTATTTCGCCCGATGAGGGCGGTATGAGCCGTTGTATTTACTATGCAACCGTTCTCGGAATCGATATCGGTATGTTCTACAAGCGCAGAGATTACTCCGTAATCATCGACGGCAGAAATCCGATTATTGCTCACGAATTCCTCGGTGACGACGTTGAGGGCAAGGACGTAATCATCGTTGACGATATGATTTCTTCGGGCGAATCGATGATTGAGGTTGCAAGAAAGCTCAAGGAGCTCAAGGCGAAGAGAATCTTTATCTGTTCCGCATTCGGACTTTTCTGCAACGGTCTTGAAAGATTCGATACCGCATACGAAACCAGAATGATCGACAGAGTTTTCACCACGAACCTCATCTACCGCACTCCCGAGCTTCTTGAACGTGAGTGGTATACGGAGGTTGACCTTTCGAAGTATGTTTCTCTTATCATCGAAACACTCAACCACGACACTTCCATGAGCGGTCTGCTTGATCCCGAAGAGAGAATCAAAAACATTCTCAGAAAATACGGTTACGAAAAAGAATAATACGGATAACCCGATGATTATTGATAAAATTTTCATCGGGTTTTATTTTTGTTGCAATTATGCGTAAGGGTTGGTATAATAAATAATTGAGGTGAAATGCGTGAAAGTGGTTTTTGTCTGTACGGGCAATACGTGCAGAAGTCCTATGGCGGAGGGGATTTTCCGTGTTCTTCTCCGTGAAAGAGGGATAAACGGTGTTTGTTGCGAAAGTTGCGGACTGGCGGCTTTTACGGGCTCTCCTGCAAGCGAATATGCCGTCGAAGCGGCGAAGGAGTACGGTGCGGACATTTCCGAGCACCGTTCGAGGGCAATATCGCGTTATCTTTTGGATGAAGCCGATCTTTTTGTCTGCATGACGGCATCTCACATGGAAGCTCTTTCGAATTATCTGCCGGAGGAGAAGCTTATGCTTTTGTCCGACGAAGGTATTCCCGATCCGTATATGGGCTCAATGGAGGATTACCGCCTGTGTGCCGAAAGAATTTATAAATCGCTTTCTCTTTTAATTGAAAAAACAGGAGTTGACAAGGATGAATAAGTCAAACAAAATCAGCTTTTCGGATATAGATATAAACGGCGGTTTCTGGTATCATCGCCAGAAAATCAACAGGGAAGTTACACTTGACAGTGTTCGCAATCAGTTTGAAAAAACGGGACGTTTTCATGCTTTCAACTATGCCTGGAAGAAGGATGAGCCCAACAAGCCTCATATTTTCTGGGATTCCGATGTGGCAAAATGGCTTGAGTCGGCGGCATATATTCTTCATAAAAATCCCGATGAAAAGCTCACGGCGTATGTCGAAGAGGTTATTGACAGTGTCGAAAGAAATATGGATGAAAACGGATATTTCAATTCGTATTTCGATGTGGTTGAGCCGAAGGCGAGATGGACACGGAGAAACGACCATGAGCTTTACTGTGCGGGACATCTTATCGAAGCGGCAGTCGCATATTATTATGCAACGGGAAAAGACCGCTTTTTAAAGCTCATGTGCCGTTATGCGGATTATATCGAAAAGGTGTTCAAAAACGACCGTTCGGCATCATTTGCGACACCGGGACATGAGGAGCTTGAGCTGGCACTCGTAAAGCTGTACCTTTGCACAAAAGAAGAACGTTATCTCGGGCTTTCGAAATTTTTTGTCGATATCAGGGGAACGGCCTCTCCGAAAGATTATTTTTCCTATCAACCTGCAACATATGCGCAGGACCACATGCCCGTCAGGGAACAGACTACCGCGGAGGGACACTGTGTCCGTGCGTGTTATCTTTACAGTGCCATGGCGGATCTTGCAAGACTTTGCGACGACGACAGCCTTTTTGAGGCGTGTAAAGCCTTGTTCGACAATATCACAAGAAAACGTATGTACATAACGGGCGGAATCGGCTCAACTCATCACGGCGAACGCTTTACCGATGATTACGACCTGCCGAACGGTACGGCATATGCCGAAACGTGTGCGGCAATTGCTCTTGCGATGTTCGCTGTGCGTATGAGCCTGTGTGAGTGTGATTCCGTATATGCCGATGTTGCCGAAACGGCTCTTTATAACGGAATTATTTCGGGTATTTCGCTTGACGGTAAAAGGTTTTTCTACGAGAATCCGTTGGAGATTAATGTAAGAGAACGCCGTGCCGTCAAGGATACGGACAGACACATTCCGTTGTCGCAAAGAGCGGAGGTCTTCGGCTGTTCCTGCTGTCCTCCCAACGTGACAAGGCTTGTTGCATCGGTTGCGGATTATATGTACTCTCAGAATGACGGTACACTTTTCGTTCATCAGTATATGCAAAGTGATGCCGAGTTCAGCGGTGTGAAAATAAGTCAGAAAACAGATTATCCGTTTGACGGTGCGGTTGAAATCCGCATAAAGGGAATGGCAGGCAAAAAAATTGCTGTCAGAATCCCGTCGTGGTGTACGGATTTTGAGATTTCAAAAAGCTTCGAAACAGACAGAGGTTATGCCTATATAGCCGTTGACAGTGACGATTTTTCGTTGAAGCTGAATCTTTCGATGAAGGCAGGCTGGTACGAGGCGCTGCCGTCGGTATGGGAGAATTCCGGCAAAATCGCACTTAAAAAAGGACCGCTGGTTTACTGTGCGGAGGGTATCGGCAACGAAAATATTTTCTCCTCCTTCATCGACATGTTTGAAAATATCACGGAAGGCTTCGATGAAGAGCTGTCCGTTCCGACACTTACCGCATCGGGATATATAAAGTCTGCCTGTGAGTGCTGTAAACCGCTTCTTTACAGACCTGTCAAGGGCGATTACAGACCGGTAAAAATTAAATTCATACCGTATTACGCATTTGCAAACAGAGGCGAAACGGACATGGCGGTATGGGTGCACAAGTTCTGATATGAAAATAAAAATAGTCGATATGAAAGCAGAGCATTCCGACGCTTTGCACATGATTGAAACCGTCTGCTTCTCTCATCCGTGGACAAAAGAAGATTTCATCGAGGAAACAGAAAACCCGAATGCTCATTTTCTCGTAGCCGTGACGGAGGACAAGGCTGTCGGATATATCGGAATTCAGGAAATTTACGGCGAAGGCTCTGTTACCAACGTTGCCGTCCTGCCTGAATTCAGAAGAAACGGTATTGCAAAAGCGCTTATCGAAAAAGCTCTTCGCGATGCCGAAAAAAGGAATTGCGAATTTCTGATGCTTGAAGTCAGAGAAAGCAATGCAGCGGCAAGATCTCTTTATGAAAAACTCGGATTCGGTGCCGTCGGGGAAAGGAAAAACTTTTACCGTGATCCCGACGAAACCGCAATTCTGATGATTAAAAGATTTAAGGAATGAAACATATGAAAATCCTCGCAATAGAAAGCTCATGCGACGAAACCGCCGCCGCCGTCGTGGAAGACGGCAGACGTGTTTTGTCATCGGTGATTTCTTCACAGGTGTCGGAACACATTCTTTACGGCGGAGTAGTTCCCGAAATTGCATCACGTCGCCATGTTGAAGCAATAACTCCCGTCGTGCGTGAAGCGGTAACAGCCTGTTCGCTGACGTATGACGATATTGATGCCGTGGCGGTAACATATGCGCCGGGGCTTATCGGAGCGCTTCTTGTCGGAGTCAATTTTGCAAAAGGTCTGGCACTCTCACTCGGAAAGCCTCTGATTCCCGTGCATCATCTTCGTTCGCATATTGCATCAAACTATATAACGCATGAATCACTCGAGCCTCCGTTTCTGGCACTCGTTGTGTCGGGCGGACACAGTCACATCGTGGAGGTCAGGGATTATACGGATTTTTGCGTAATCGGAAGAACACGTGACGATGCCGCGGGAGAGTGCATGGACAAGGCGGCAAGAGCTCTCGGACTGCCTTATCCGGGCGGTCTTAACCTTGACAGAGAGGCGGCGGGAGGAAATGCGGATGCCTATAAGTTTCCCCGTCCGACCGTGTCGGGAAGCGAATACGATTTCAGCTTTTCGGGGCTGAAAACGGCTGCCGTAAATCTCATTCACAACGCTTCTCAGAAGGGTGAAGAGATAAATATAAAGGACTTCGGAGCCTCATACATAAAGGCGGTTGTCAGAAGTCTTACCGAAAACACCGAAAAGGCGGCGGAAAATCTCGGATATAAAAAGATCGTTCTTGCAGGCGGTGTTTCGGCGAACTCGGTGCTTCGCAGCGAGATGACAAAACTCTGTGAAAGAAAATCCTATGAGCTTTATCTCCCCGACAAGTCACTTTGCGGTGACAATGCGGCAATGGTCGGAGCTCAGGGGTATTATGAATACCTTAGCGGAAAGCGTGCGGACATGACGCTCAATGCCAGGGCGACGATGGGAATTGATGAACAATGAGATCACCTGTTGCAGATGCTTACAGCGTTTTGAGGGATGTTACTCCCTTGAAATACAGTCTGGATTGCGGAAAACTTTGCGGAAACAGATGCTGTCAGGGTACCGAGGATGACGGCATGGAGCTTTTTAACGGAGAAGAAAAGCTTTTCGAAAACGAAAAGGGCTTTACCGTACGCTCCGACGGCGAACGCAGGATACTTGTATGTTCGGGAAGGTGTGACAGAAAAACACGTCCTCTCTCGTGCAGAATGTATCCGTTTTTTCCGATGCCGGTTGAAGAAAACGGAAAAATAACGATAAAGGTTGTGTATGATATCAGAGGCTTGTCCTCGTGCCCGATCGTACGTGAGAAAATCCGTCCCGATCCCAGATTTTTAAGGGCGGTAAGGCTTGCGGGACTTTATCTTATCCGTGATGAGAAAAACCTTGAAATCTTAAAGAATACGGCACAGCTGTTTGACGAGCTTATAAGCTTCAGCGAAGCCGTAAAATGAAAGGATGAACACCATGACAAAAACTATTAAGAAAACGGTTGCTCTTTTGCTTGTTTCGCTTACATTGCTTTCGTTGACAGCGGTAAGTGCTTTTGCGTATACCACCGATGACGAGAGATTCGACTTCAAAATTGTCGATACCGGCAAGGCGGAAATCATAAACTACGACCAGTCCTCAAAGGATGTTGTTATTCCCGAAACGATTAAAGACAGCAAAGGAAACAGCTATACGGTTGTTTCGATAGATTCCGATGCGTTCGGCGACGGTTTCGGTGCAACGGTTGAAAGTCTTTCCGTACCGGGAAGCATCAGGACACTCAAAAGTGAACAGTTCCAGAATTTTACGGCACTTGAAGAGCTCACGCTCAATGACGGAATTGAAAAGATAGGAAACAGTGCTTTTTCAAACTGCACAAGCCTTACGGAAGTGACCTTGCCCGACAGTGTAACGACACTCGGCGCATTTGTTTTCGGAGATTGTTCGGCACTTGAAACGGTCAGAATCAGCAACAACGTTGCAGAAATTCCCAGCACGGCATTTGACAGGTGCACATCACTTCAAACGGTTTATCTCGGATTAAATACCGAAACGGTGCACGAAACCGCTTTCAGGGGCTGCACAAAGCTTAAAGATATCTATGTTTACGACGAAATAAAAAGCTTCCCGTCAGAATCGGTAGATCTTGAAAAGGTTACTTTCCATTGTTATCCCGATTCCGAGTTTTACACCTTCTGCACGGAGAGTCAGTATGGCATAAACGTTGAAACCTATCCCGTAAAAGAACTTCTTGTTGAATGTGATATTATGGCTCAGCTCTATAATGCAGATGCTTTTGACGGACTCAACAAGGAAGGACTTACCGTCAGTGCAGTTTATGAAGGAGCACCCGACAGAGATGTAACCGAAAGATGCACACTTGAATCCGATGACGATTTTTCTGTTCCCGGTGAAAAGACGGTTACGGTAAGTTATCTTGAAAAGACTACAACGTACACGGCAAGAGTTTACGGCTTGACGGGTATTACCGTAACGGCAGATCCCGAAAAGCAGAAATATGCAGGTGCCGAAGATGTTGAGCTTTCGAAGGACGGACTTGTTGTCACGGCAGAATGTCTTTATGCAGATGATGTCGATGTTACGGAAGAATGTACACTTTCGACGGAAGACGATTTCACAACACCCGGAGAAAAGACGGTTACCGTTTCCTACAAAGGCTTTACGGCAACGTATACGGCAGTGGTTTATGATTTCTCGTTCACGAATAAGCCGTCGGCAATTACGATGAATTATAAGGATGCTTACAGATTTACATTCACCGAGGAATTACCCGAGGATGTTAAAGTCGTCTTTAAATCGTCGAATCCGAAGGTCCTGACAATTGACGAAAACGGTAATGTCAAGACCGTCAAGAGAGGTACTTCAACCGTTACCGCAACGATTGAAGGAACGGACACGGTTGTATCGTGTGTCGTTACCGTCAAGTATACCTGGTGGCAGTGGATTCTGATCATTGTTCTTTTCGGTTGGATCTGGTACAGATAAATAACCTCATAATATCTCACGGGCGCAGCAGAGCATGTTGTGCCCGTTTTTATAAGAGAAGATAAAGAAGGGATTCTGTGAGCGATAATGTGAAATATCTGCTCGGCATTGACGGGGGCGGAACAAAAACCGAGTTTTTGCTGACGGATTTAAACAAAAATGAAATAAAAAGAATTATTCTCGGCACCTCAAATCCCGTAAACGCGGGAATTGAAAACACCTTCTCTGTTCTTCGTCAGGGAATTGAACGGATATGCGAAAATCTGAATAAGTGTGAAATATCCGTTTTTGCAGGAATTGCAGGCGGCGGCTCGGAGAATATCAAAGACTCGATAAGAGAGTTTTTGAAGACCTTCGGATTCGGAAAATTTTCAAACGGCAGCGACACCGATAATGCGATAAGCACGGCACTTAAAGGCGAAAACGGCACCGCCGTCATAATGGGCACCGGCATTGTTGCCTTCGGCGTGCTTGAAGGAAAGGCGCACCGTGCAGGCGGTTGGGGCTATATGCTTGACAAGGGCGGAAGTGCTTTCTGTTACGGCTCCGATGCACTCAATTGTGCGTACGAATATCTTGACGGCAGAGGAGAAAGCGAGATGCTTTTAAAGCTTGCCGAAGAGAAGATGAATATGCCGTTAAAAGAAGCGGTTTCAAGAATTTACGACGGAGGCCCCGTGTTTGTTGCATCGTTTGCACCCGTTGTTTTCGAAGCGTATAAAAACGGTGACAAAACCGCGGAAAGCATAATCGACCGCAACTCATACGAAGCGGCAAAGGTTATTGCAGCGGCGTGCGGAAAATCGGCTCAAAAACGCGAAAATGTTGTGATTCTCGGCGGTCTTTGCAAACAGCGGGAAATTCTTCTGCCGTTCATATCGAAGTATCTCGGCGAAGGGTATGCTGTTGATTTTTCGGATGAACCTGCCGTTAACGGTGCCGTAGCCCTTGCAAAATCAAATGTAACGGAGTAAAAATATGCTTAAAACAGAAATGAGAAATCCCGATACTCTGAATATCGGGAATATGTCAACATATGAGATAGTAAAGCTGATCAATAACGAAAACAGCAATGTTATTTCGGCAATAGACGCATCACTTCGCGAAACGGAGAAAGCCTGTGATGCCGTCGCCGACGTTATAAAGCAAGGCGGAAGGGTTTTTTATATCGGAAGCGGAACATCGGGAAGGCTTGCGGTATGTGATGCTTCGGAATGTCCGCCGACGTTCGGTGTTTCTTACGATTTATTCAACGGCATAATTGCAGGCGGTAAGGAAAGCATGTTCAGGGCATCGGAGAATGCGGAGGACAATGCCGAAGCGGCGGTCGAAGATCTTAAAAAACACGGCTTTTCCGAAAAGGATATTCTGATAGGAATTTCCGCTTCGGGATCGGCGGCATATGTTATCTCCGCCGTAAAGTATGCAAAAAGCCTCGGCGCAAAAACCGTTTCGATAGTGAACAATTACGGAACAAAGCTCGGCGAAACGGCGGATATCAATATCTGTGCCGACACGGGCCCCGAGGTTATTACGGGCTCGACACGCATGAAGGCGGGAACGGCACAGAAAATCATACTCAACATGATTTCGACAACCGCCATGATAAAATGCGGATATGTCTATGAGAATCTGATGATTAACCTTAAACCCACCAACAAAAAGCTTCGTCGGAGAATGATAGGCATTACAGCCGAA
Organism: Acutalibacteraceae bacterium; assembly: GCA_045537495.1. Lineage (GTDB taxonomy): Bacteria > Bacillota > Clostridia > Oscillospirales > Acutalibacteraceae > UBA1425. The sequence continues at coordinate 32,685 of JAZSPN010000078.1, read as the reverse complement.
ATTCTCGGCATTACTCATGAAGAAGCGGAAAAAAGGCTCGACGAAAACGAATGGAATATCAAGCTTGCGGTTGAATCTGCTGACCGGAGGTAATCGACGTGATAGAAATTAACGACCGGATGAATCGTTTTTTGCAGACACTCGATGCCACATTCAAAGAACGTGTGACTCTCTGTTGACGATGATTGACGGTGCTGCCGTCAGCAGAGCGATAAAGAGCGGTGTATGCAATATTTTTCACGGCTGTGCGCATAATATGCTGTATGAAAAGAGTGGAGATATTCTCAAAGAGCTGTATAAATCCGCATCGTTTGTTGTGCAGGCAATAGCTTTTAAACAAACGGGAAAATATTTCAGTCGTCAGAAGGATTTAATGAGAGTGGTCTCTTCCGATGAAAAGATCGTCGTTGAAACTTTTTTGAATCTGAAAAACGGCGGAACGGTTAACTTTTCCGAAATGTCGGAAACTTTGTTCTTATGGGCAAAAAAGCATATAAAAAAGGAACTGTGAAAACAGCCCCTTTTATATGGTTGACAGTATATATTCTTTCAAGGCTTCCCTATCGTTGGGAAGCTCTTTTTCTGCGACTTTTCGAAGAAGTGTGTTGAGGATGATGCCCGTTTTTTCTCCCGAAATACCGAGAGAGAGCAAGTCTTTTCCGTTTATTTTCAGATTTTTCAAAGAAAAACAGCCTTCCGAAGCGGCACGTTCCGTCAGAGAAAGAAGAAAATCAAGGTCATTATTATCAATTTCACTCCGTGCATATCGGATATAAAGAAGCCGTTTTGTCTGTTCTTCACCGATACCGAGAATCAGTCTTCGGATAAAAATCTCACCGAGTATTTCCGAATTCCTGAACGAAAGAAGCTCGCCGACATTCTTTATGATTCGGTTATCGGAATGAAGAGCGCGAAGCTGATTTACGGCATCGTCGGGATCGCCGTAAAGGAACAGCGACAAACGCACGAAAATATCGTACGGCGCATTTTTGAAGCTGTCATGGCATTTTTCACAGACACAGCTTATCGGAGCTTTCAGAACCGATAAATATTTTCTCAGAACTTCTTCTGCATTTTTGCCCATGAGAAGAAGCTTTAATTCCGAAAAAATTCTCTCCACCGAGATGTTTTTGAGAAGATCTTTAAGACTTGTAACGGCATCGGAGGTTTTTTCTTCAATGCCGAATCCGAGTACGGAGGAAAACCGTATTGCTCTCATTATACGAAGAGCGTCTTCGCCGAATCTTTTTACGGGATCACCGACACAGCGGATGAGCTTTTTTTCAATATCCTCTTTACCGCCGAAACAGTCCACGATACCCGTCTGTTCACAGTATGCCATGGCATTCACGGTGAAATCGCGCCTTGAAAGATCGTCGACGAGGCTGTCGGTAAAGCTTACGGAAGAAGGCCTTCTGTTATCGGTGTATTCTCCGTCAATTCTGAAAGTGGTGACTTCGATGTTTTCACCGTCAACTACAACGATGACGGTGCCGTGACGGATCCCCGTGTTGACGGTCCTGTATTCCGAGAAGCAGTGCGAAATCTCTTCGGGCAGTGCGTTTGTGGTAACGTCAAAATCGTGAGGGGTGATGCCCATGAGGGAATCTCTGACACAACCGCCGACAATATATGCTTCGAAACCGTTTTTGTGAAGCTCTCCGAGTACGGTTTTTGCGCCCGATGACAGTATCATGACTTATTCCCTCCTTTAAATCAGCATAGCAGAGAAGAATTTTTTTGTCAATGAACTTTTTGTTGCGCCGTGACTTAAACGGTGATAGAATAATTACAGTATAGGAGGGGTGTCTGTGTTAAAGGGAGTAGTTTTTGATCTCGACCATACGCTTTTTGATCGCTACGCAACACTGACGGCGATTATGCCGTCGTTCTGTGAGCGCTTCGATGTTGCACTGTCCGTTGATGAGGCGGCAAAGCTTCTTTGCGAAGCGGATAAGCGGTTTGTCCATCTCGGATGGAGAAAAGTAATCGAATACCTGACAGAAAAAGGAATGTTCCTGACGGTACCCGATTTTGACGCATATTCATCTTTTTTGCTCGGTGAATTCAGAAAATTTGCCGTTCCCTACGGTTTTACGAAGCCGATGCTCAGAGAGCTTCGCGGTATGGGGCTGAAACTCGGAATCATCACGAACGGCGATGTTCCGCTTCAATCGAGAAAGATCGAGATGCTGGGCTTCAAGGACGAGTTCGATGAAATCCTTGTTACGGGCTCAATCGGAGTACATAAGCCGAATGCGGAACCGTTTCTCGTTATGGCGCAAAGGCTGAAGCTCGGTCCGTCGGAGCTTATGTATGTCGGTGACAATCCGCTCAACGACGTCGAGGGCTCGAGGAATGCGGGGTACACCCCCGTCTTTGTGAACACAACGAATACGTGGGCATTTCCCGAGGTCGAAAGATGTGAATTCACGGTTGAAAATGTGGGTGAGATACCGAAGCTTATCGAAAAGCATTTTACGCTTCGATGATTTCCTTCGCGGTCCTTTCGGCGAGAGAATCGACTTTTTCGAAGTCCATGGAGGTTTTGTAGATTTCTTCAAGCTCATCGTGAAGCTTCAACGCACCGCTCATGGCGCGTACCGCTTCTTCGAGGAGCTCTTTTTCCGTTTTTCTGCTGAATGCAATACGGCTTTTGAATTCTTTAAGAGCAGAAGAATCGGTGAATCTTGAAGAATTTACCTTTGTATCCCCCGAGGAGAAGCGGTGATACGACCTCGACGAAAGCACGGCGAAGCCTATTTCGGGTACGATGAGATGCTCGGGACCGCAATCGGGATGCAAGGGGCACGGGCACGATATGATGTCGAGTCCCGATCCGAGTGCATATCTTCGCAGACAACCGATGATGATTGAAGATACGGTGCCGTAGGGATCGTCGATGACGGTTACATCGTTGCAGGAGTCAAGACTTTTATTGTGAACGTAAATTCCGTCGGGAGTTACTGCCGACAGAAAACGTTTGTGCTCCGTGCCTACGGTGCCTCTCGGTGTGCCGAATTTTCTCGAAGCGATGCGTGATGCGTAGCGTTCGGCTTTTTCGGTATCGGTGCACGAAAGCGTAATACGCCGTATGTCACGGCTGAGTGATTCGGCGGCTTGAAGAAAACGTACACTTTTTTTGTGACAGGACGAAATTTCCGTTGACAGACGGATGATTTCGTCCCTTTGTTTTTTCAGAACGGAATCGTCGCGGTAAGCGTCCATGTTGAGGACCGTTTCGACGGCACCGGGAAACTGAGGCTCGATAACGTGCGGTGCGGTACCGTCAACGATGCTGATTTTTTTGCTGTCAAAGATAACGGCATCAAGTGATGACGGATCGGAGGCACAGTGTATTTTTTCGCAAGCAATACCTTGTTTTTCGCAAATGTCGGCGATACGCTTCATCAGGCTTGACTTGCCCGTGCCGGGACCTCCCTTGATGATGTATGCCGACCAACCGCCGTAAGGATCGTAAAGCTCGGAGAACAACGAATGAAACCCGTAAGGCGTGTTGGCACCGAGAAAAAATGTCATGTTTTCAGTCACGAATATCCCTCCGTAAAAAGCTTTTGTTTCATATTTATTCAACTTTCGGCGATAAGGTGCAAGTACGGCGGAAAAATAGAAACCGTCACGATGAAAAACGGTGAATTTTTAGCGGAATTTTTGAATTCGTTTATCTTTTTTATTGTAATTTTACGTCAGTTATGGTATTATATATCTTATAATGAAGTGGTATGCCCAATGATGAATTTGTCGGAGGAAAGATATGACGACGCTGATAAAAAATGTACTCACGGTATTGAAAAACGGTGACGGATTTGTCACCCGAAAAGTCAGTATCCGCATAAAGGATGACGTGATTGATTTTGTCGGTACGGCGGACGGGGATGAAAAGTGCGATATCGTAATTGACGGCAAAAACCGTCTTGCGATACCGGGACTTGTTAACGCACACACACATTCATACATGACGCTTTTCAGAAACAGTGCGGACGACGTACCGTTCAATGAGTGGCTTTTCAACAGGATTCTTCCCATGGAGGACAAGCTGAAGGAGGGTGATTCCTACTGGAGTACGCTTCTCGGTATCAGCGAAATGATACGGTCGGGTACGACATCCTTTCTCGACATGTACATCTTTCCGTACGAAACGGCAAGGGCTGTCACCGACAGCGGTATAAGGGCGGTTATTTCAAGAGGGCTTGTCGGTGAAACGGCAGACGATGAAGGCGGTCTTCGCAGGATAGGCGAAGCGAAGAGTGATTTTTTTCATTACAAAGATACTGCCGACGGCAGACTCACTTTCCGTCTGGCGCCTCATGCACCGTACACCTGCTCACCCGAATTTCTCACCACGGTAATCGACACGGCGAAAGAGATGGGCGTGGGTATTCATACACATCTTTCCGAGAGCATATCCGAGGTCGGAAATATCCGCAGGCAGTACGGCATGACGCCGATAGCGCTTATGGAGAAAACGGGACTTTTTACTCTCGATACGGCGGCTGCCCACTGTGTGCATCTTGATGAAGAGGATTTTTCGATTCTTCGGGAAAACAAAGTTTCCGTGCTGACGAATCCCGCAAGCAACATGAAGCTCGGAAACGGATTCGCACCTGTGCCGAGATTCCTTTCCGAGGGAATCAACGTGGCAATCGGAACGGACAGTGCCGCAAGCAACAACAGTCTGAATCTTTTCAGAGAGATAAACAACCTTGCACTTATCCACAAGGGTGCAAACGGCGATGCCGTCAGTGTCAGTGCAACGGAAGCTTTCCGTGCCGCAACGGAAGGCGGTGCAAAGGCGCTCTCGATTGATGCGGGAGAAATCAAAGAGGGCAAGAAGGCGGATATAGTGCTTCTTGACATGATGTGTCCGCAGATGAATCCGCCGACCGATATTATTTCTTCTCTCTCGTATTCGGCAAACGGCAGCGAGGTGCGCACGGTGATTATCAACGGAAAAATTGTTTTTGACGGCGGCGAGATAAAAACGTTTGACGAAGAACGTGTGATTTTTGAAACGAACAGAATTTTTGACAGAATAAATGCTTAAAGCACGGAGGAAATCATGTACGATATCAGAGATATACATTTGAGTCCCGAGGGACACAAGAAAATAAGCTGGGTAAGGGATAATATGCCTCTTTTAAGAAACCTTGAAGAGGATTTCAGCCGTACGAAGCCGTTTGACGGTCTTCGTGTTGCACTTTCAATTCATCTTGAAGCGAAAACCGCGTATCTCTGCAAGGTGCTTAAAGCGGGCGGTGCCGAGGTGTATACGACGGGAAGCAATCCGCTTTCAACGCAGGATGACGTGGTGGCGGCACTTGCTGAGGACGGAATCAATATTTTTGCAAAATACGGTGTAAGCGAAGAGGAATACAATGAGCATTTGCGCAGAGTAATCTCGATAGCACCGCACATCATAATTGATGACGGCGGAGATCTTGTAAATCTTATTCACAACGAGTATCCGGAGCTTCTTTCCGGGGTTATCGGCGGGTGTGAAGAAACGACGACGGGAATCATACGTCTTAACTCGATGGAGAAGGCGGGTGCTTTAAAGTTCCCGATGATAGCGGTAAACGATGCCATGTGCAAGCATCTTTTTGACAACCGTTACGGAACGGGACAGTCGGTATGGGACGGAATCAACCGCACGACGAACCTCATTGTTGCAGGTAAAAATGTTGTTGTCGCAGGATACGGATGGTGCGGCAAGGGCGTTGCAATGAGAGCGAAGGGGCTCGGCGCCGAGGTCATTGTTACCGAGATCGATCCCGTAAAAGCACTTGAAGCGTATATGGACGGCTTCAAGGTTATGCCGATGATTGAGGCGGCAAAGACGGGAGATTTCTTTGTAACCGTTACGGGATGCTGTGAGGTTATCACCGAAAAGCATTTTTACGAAATGAAAGACGGTGCCGTACTTTGCAATGCGGGACATTTCAACGTCGAGGTCGATGTTGACTGCCTTGAAAGAATTGCAATAAGCAAAACGGAAAGAAGAAAGAATATCGACGGATACCTTCTGTCAAACGGCAGAACGCTCAACGTTCTGGCTCAGGGCAGACTCGTAAATCTTGCGGCAGGTGACGGACACCCCGCGGAAATTATGGATATGAGCTTCGCGATTCAGGCGCTGAGTGCAAGATATCTTGCCGAAAACCGTGACATGAAGCTTTCGGCAAAGGTTTATCCGGTACCCGAAGAGATCGACAGCCATGTTGCATCGCTGAAGCTTTCTTTCAGCGGACTTTCGATAGATACTCTTACAGAAACTCAGGAGAAATATATCGGAAGCTATAACCTTTGATCGAGGTGATACCGTGTCTGTAAAAATTGCTCCGTCGGTCCTTGCATCGGACTTTTCCAAACTCGGCAGCGAGGCTGTCAGAATGACGGAAAGCGGTGCGGATTATCTGCATCTTGATGTGATGGACGGCGTATTTGTTCCGAATATAACTTTCGGTGCCCCCGTGATATCGGCGATAAGAAAATGCACACCGATTTTTTTCGATGTGCATCTGATGATAAGTGATCCGATGAAATATGTCGCGGATTTCAAAAAGGCGGGTGCCGACGGAATAACCTTCCATATAGAATCCGTCGGTGATCCCGAATCGGTTATCGACCTTATTAATGCCGTCGGTTGCAAGGCTTCCGTGTCGGTGAAACCCGATACCGATATAGAAACGGTGTTTCCGTATCTCGAAAAGCTTCGCACGGTTCTCGTGATGACGGTTGAGCCGGGATTCGGCGGTCAGGCGTTTATGCACGGTACTCTGCCGAAAATCAGAGCTTTACGTAAAGAAATACAAAGAAGAAATCTTTCGACCGATATAGAGGTTGACGGCGGAATCGACGAAAAGACAATTTCTCTTGCCGCCGCAAACGGTGCAAATGTTTTTGTGTCGGGCAGCACGGTTTTCAAGAGTGAAAATCCGTCCGAAACGATACGGCTTCTCAGAAAAAATGCGGAGGATGCCTTTCTTCGGGAATTATAATCCCAGAGTCATCATTTCGATGGCATTACCTTCTGCAAGCAGTTTCCAGTGTTCGTTCATGGTTTCGTAAAAAAGAGGGCTTTCTCTGCAAATGAAAGCATACTCGGAAAGCAGATTTTTGGCGGACGACAGTTCTTCGGATGAAACGACAAGCCGGTATCTTCCGTCAAGAGAGTAAAGACTGCTGTGAAGGTTTATGTATGATTTTCTGATACGCTCAGAACAATCGGTAAGCGTTTTCAGTGAATCAAATTCATATGTTACGGTCGGGGCGTCTTTCCTGATTTTAAGCATGTTGTGAAGGCTTGCGGGCTTCACGTCTTTCCCGAGCACCGTAAAGCATATGATACAGCCTCCCGAGGGCTTCGGGATAACTTCGATAAGCATCTTGCCCGAAGGATCAATATCACGGTTAAGCGTGTGGCGGGCCTTGTCAAGTATTGTGAAGATTGCACGGCGCGTTTCTATCTTTGAATAATCCATGTCCTCATAGGTGATATCAAGCTCCGTCATATCTTCGCCGGACAGCTCAACAATTATCTTATCTTCCTGCGGTGTTTCGATGTTCAAAATAACAACCCCTATCGATTACTCGTTAATAATATAATATTACCCGTACTTGCTGTATGCAATGATTAAATGTTGGAAATTGCAAAGGAGGTGTCCGTTTGGCAAAGAAAACACAAAAACTTCACCGAAGCGACAATTTGTTTTATTTCGACGCACTTGTTACGCTTCTGCCGTTTGTCCTGCTTTCCGTTTACCGTTACGGCTACGGTGCACTTTTAAGGATAGTTTCCTGTATGGCGGTAAGTGTTCTTTGTGAGCTGATCGGATCACGCCTTATGAAATGTCCGAGAGATATCAGCGATTGCAGTGCGCTGTTTATCGGTGCGGCAACGGCACTGATGCTTCCTGCCAACGTAAACTTCCTCATTCCTTTTGCGGGCGTTGCTTTTTCCGTTATTGCCGTAAAGCTTCCTCTCGGCGGAACATTTTCATCTCCTTTCGTACCGACAGCGGCGGGATTTGCTTTTATGACGCTGTGCTGGGCAGACAAAATATTTTCGTATCCCATAATCGGAGGATCGCCCGACTCGGTAAACGGTCTGTCCCTTGCCGGAATGCTCAGCCGCAATACCTCAATACGTCCGAATTACGCAAATATAATCGATGTGCTGACAGGTAATTATTCGGGAACAATGGGTGCCGCCGGCATTATTGTTTTGCTCTCGTGCAGTGTATATCTTTGCATACGTCAGCGCAAAATCTTTTTCAACATTTCAGGTTATCTTATCGCTTGCAGTGTTATGGCACTGCTTTTTCCGAGAATATCTTTACAAGAATATACAAGACTGACTTCGCTTCTCATGGAGCTTTGCTCGGGAGTTACGGTTTTTGCGGGAATTTATTTTGTTACCGATCCCGCCACTTCTCCGATAAAACGTCTGCACCGCTTCTGGTACGGTGTTTTTACGGGAGTAATCTGCATGGTCATGCGCTATTTCTCGGGCTTCGAGGAAAGCACCTGCTTCGCAATTCTGATAGCGAATGCTTCGTGGCCCGCCATTCAGATGCGTATTGCAAAAATAAAAAAGAAAAATAAAGCGAAATCGGGAACGGCGAAAACACCTTCTGCCGTAAAGGGGAAGGAGGCGGAGAAAAATGGCTGATAATAAGAACAGAGTCGTTCTTACACCGTCGCGAATTTTCACATACGGTATACTTGTAAAAAATCCGATACTCGTTCAGGTTATCGGTCTTTGTCCCGCAGTGGCAGCGTGTGCGGATATTTATGTTGCAACGGTTTTGTCGTCGGTTATTCTGATTCTTCTCTTTATATGCGAATTTATCGCATCGGTTTTTCTGAAAAAAACTTCACCGTGGATCAGAACGGCAATTTACTTTGCCGTGGGACTTCTCGTTTCCTCGGGTGCCACCGTATTTTGTGAAATGAATATTCCGCAGATTGCAAATACGGCGGGAATATATCTTCCGCTCATGGCGGCAAGCTCGGCGGCGGCATTGCGCTGTGAGAATTTCGCGGTCAAAAAAAGCTTGCGCCTCAGTGTTTACGATGCGCTTGCAAACGGAATAGGTACGGCACTGGTACTGCTCTTTACGGGATTCGTAAGAGGTCTTCTCGGTGTCGGAATGATAGGTGACATCGTCGTTTTTGAAAAAGCCCCCATATCGGGACTTTCAATGCCTTTCGGCGGATTCATAATGCTCGGATTTTCCGCGGCGGCGCTTAAATGGTTTATATCCTCATTTCTTTCGGATTATTCGCACGATATGTCGTTCGGCATAAAACGCACGAAAAAGAAAAGCCCCGTTACACCGAATCGTGAAACAAAGGCTTTCGCTCAAAATGAGAAGCCGAAGGAGGAAATCCCGGCTTCAAAAGAAGAGAAGATTGTGAAGGCGGAAAAGGAAGAGATCGAGGCTTTTGAAGAAAAGCCGGCGCCTTCCAATGAATTTCTGATTGAGGAATTCTCGTTGACGGATGAGATAGATGCACTTTTTGCCGATATCGACGGCATCGGGGAAGACGGCGAGGCTGAAAAGGAGGATTCGGATGAGTAGCATGGCAACGTTTATCGAAACGGCACTTTATATGATATTTGTCCAGAATCTTGTGTTCAGCGGAGGATACGGATCGAGTGAAGCCATACGAATGTCGGCAAAGCCGAAGCGCTTTCTGCCGTTTTCGATAATGATAACTTATTTTTCAACCCTGACGGCGCTTGTTTGCCGATTGCTCGATTACATCGACGTTATCGACTCGTTGAGTCTTGGTATTCATACGTTGATTTTCGGCACGGTGCTGACGGTAATATTTCTTTTGACGGCACTTGCCGGCAAGCTGCTTTTGTCGCCGAACGAGAAGTTTTACAGCACAATAGGTATTGCGGCACTCAATACGCTGGTTTTCGCCGTTCCGCTTATTAACAGACAGGCAGGCTTCAGCCTTTTGCAGAGTGTCGGAACGGGAATAGGTTCGGGGCTTTCGTTTATAATTGCGCTGTTTCTCATCAACGTCGGACTTCGGCGGCTTGAAAGCAACAAGAACATTCCGCCTCTTTTCAAGGGGACTCCCGCGGTATTCCTCTATGTCGCGATGCTGTCAATCGCATTTTCGGGACTTTCGGGAAGATCGCTGTTTGCATGATCGGAGTGAATGATTTGAAGAAAAAACAGGAAAAGGTTCCTTTTATAAGAAACTATAACAGGAGCTATACATACTACACCAGAATCCGCCGTCTGAAAATAATAAAGAGGATTTTACTGGTTGCAGGTATTACGGCAGTATTTCTTGCAGGATATTTTCTGATGGAACTGCTTCTCAACATTTCGCATATGCCGCCGTTATGATTTAAAGGAGAAATATGTTTTACATTCCGTACAATTCAAGAAAAGATTATCATAAATATCCCTTCGGTGCAGTAAAGGCGGGAAACGAAACCGTTTTCAGAATTGTCTTGCCGAGAAATCTGTGCTGCCGTGCGGTATGGCTTGTAATACACAAGGACGACTGTGCGAGTGAGTATATAGGTGCCGAATGGGAGCGTATGGAAAAAGACAGCGAGGAATGGTGGAGAATCACCTGTCGCAGGGAAGAGAGCGGTATATACCGTTATCATTTTGAATACGACACCGATTTCGGAAGAATGTCGGTACTCAATGTGGGAAACGGAATCGGAAGCATTACAAAAAGCGGCGGAGAATGGCAGCTTACGGTTTATGACGGAAATGTAAAAACACCCGATCATATAAAAGGCGGAATCATGTATCAGATATTCCCCGACAGATTTTACTGTTCGGGAGAGAAGAAGCGTGATGTTCCGACGGACAGAATTCTCCGGGATGACTGGGGCTCACTTCCGATGTGGGAGCCCGATGCAGACGGCAGAATAAACAGGTACGATTTTTTCGGCGGCGACTTCAAGGGCATAGAGCAAAAGCTTCCGTATCTTGCATCGCTTTCGGTAAGCTGTATTTATCTCAATCCCGTTTTTGAGGCTGCATCCAATCATCGGTATGACACGGCGGATTATGAAAAAACAGATCCGCTTCTCGGAAGCGAGGAGGATTTCTCGGCACTTTGCAAGAGTGCCGAAAAGTATTCCATCAAGGTGATTCTTGACGGAGTTTTCAGCCACACGGGAGCCGACAGCAAGTATTTCAACAAATTCGGACGTTACGGCGAAGCGGGTGCGTACAGAACGAGGGACAGCATTTACAGTGACTGGTACAAATTCCGTGACTGGCCGAACTTTTACGAAAGCTGGTGGGGAATTGATATACTTCCCGAGGTGAAGGAAGAAACGCCGTCATACATTGAGTATATCGGAAACGTGGCTGAAAAATGGATGAAAAAAGGTGCCGGAGGATGGCGTCTTGACGTCGCCGACGAGCTTCCCGACGAGTTTCTTGACAGCTTTTTTCACCGTGTAAAGAGTATTAATCCCGACGCATACGTTATCGGAGAGGTCTGGGAGGATGCTACGGACAAGATAAGCTACGGCAAGCGACGCAGGTATCTTATGGGAACACAGATGGATTCGGTCATGAACTATCCTTTTGCAAATGCGATTTTACGCTTTTTGCAGACGGGCTCAGCGGAGAGCTTTACGGACAGAATTTTGTCCGTTCTCGAAAACTATCCGCCCGAGAGCATCCATACTCTTATGAATCATATCGGAACGCACGACACGGCAAGAGCCTTGACCGTGCTGGCATCAAGCACACCGTACAGCAGAGCGGCATACAAAAACGGATCGGGAAGACTTTCCGAAAAAGAGAGGGAATTCGGAATATTGCTGATGAAATCGGCGGCGGTTTTGCAATTTACACTCCCCGGAATACCGTGCATCTATTACGGTGACGAGGCAGGCATGGAAGGCGGAGAAGATCCGTTTAACAGAGGATGCTTTCCGTGGGGACATGAAAATACAGAGCTTCTTTCGTTTTACCGTGAACTCGGAATTCTCAGAAGAAGCAACAAATGCTTCAAAGACGGAGAGTTTATTCCGGTATCGAACGTTCTCGGCTGTGTTGCATTCGTAAGGAGAAAAGACGACAGTGCAAGCTTTACGATAGTGAACAGAAACGAACACGAAATAGATTATATCTTACCGCCCGAGTGGCAGTATCTTACACTTTCTCTCGGAGGAGAAAGAGTGTCAAAGGAGTGCGTGCGTGTCGGCAGTTGTTCGTCGGCAGTGCTTACATCATAAAGGGGTTTTTCGATGCTGAACAAAAAACATTCTTTCAAAACTGAAAGACAGATGCGAAGACAAAAAATATACCGATTCCTCATAGCCGTTGGTTGCTCCGTGGCGGTATTTTCCGTCTTTGTGCTTGTATATATGATTGTCGGAGATTTGTCGGGAGTCAGCGAAGAGGAGATTTCCGAATCGGTCACCGAATACACGGTCGAGGTGAAGGATCAGGAGGGTGTTAAGAATCTGATGCTCTACTGTACATCGAACGATAAGTCGTCGATGAGATTTTTGTCGGTTGTACAGATAAACTTTTATGACGATTCGTATACCATCTGTTCTTTTTCGCCGAATGAAATGGTGAAGGTTGACGGTGTGTTTGCATCGTTTTTTGAACACTACAAAACGGGCGGAGCGAAACAGCTTCAGGCGGCAGTAGAAACGCTGAACTCAATTGCGATAGATAAATATATAGGATCAACCGACAAGGGCTTTAAAAGTGCCATCAATTCCATGGGACCGCTTGTGATGAACTTTGAAGAGCAGATAAACTACAGAAGCGAGGACTTCGCGGTCGTATTCATCAAGGGTGAACAGAAGGTGCGCGGTGACGATTTGCTGAAATATCTGCGTTATTGCGGAGCTCTCGGAGATGAAGGCCTTCTGATGCAGTCTGCCGCCATCGGTGAAATGTTTACTCAGTATATAAACGAAAAGACGGTGTCAAAATGCGATAATCTTTATCCGTCGCTCATCAATGTTCTGACAAGCGATATTTCCGTGCTTGATTTCAAAAAAGCGAAGGATATTTTCAGATATTTGCAGGCGAATGAGTTTAAAACGGATTGCATAGATTATTTCAGAATTATCGTAAACTGATTGAAGGGATTTTGATATGAAACGCTTCTTAAATATACTCAGCATGGTGCTTGCGGTTTCGGTGCTTTTCGTAACCGCCTCGTGTTCTCTCACGGGAGTTGACGGACCGTCAAAGGATTATTCCGCCGTCACGGCAGAAAAACTGTCGGTCGGAGGATATACAAAGTATTACTTTGACCGGCTTGACAACCTCGAAAAGCATGCTTACAACAACATTCTGTCTTCGGTAAAAGCTTTTCCCGAAAGAATTGAGATTCCGGTACTGACAGAAGAAAGTCTTAATACCGTTTACAGTGCCGTGCTCAACGACAACCCCGAGCTGTTCTTCCTCGACAAAACCTGTTCCGCCGAGAATTATGGTGATGTGGCATATTTTTATCCGAAATACTGTATGACTGCATCGGATTATGATGCGATGTACAGAAACTGTGTTGATGCGGCAAACGAAATCGTGAAAAAAGCATCGGAGTATCATTTTACCTTTGAGAGAGAAAGAGTTGTCCACGACGAGATAATTGCAAATTGCGAATACAGCGACAACACCGACAATATTTACAAAAATTCGATATACGGAGTGCTGATTTACAAAAGTGCTTCATGTGAAGGCTATGCAAAGACGGCAAAGTATCTGTTCGATCTGATGAAAACGGAATCCTATGTTATTACGGGAAATTCGTATTCACCGTCGGGAGCACTTCAACCGCATATGTGGAATATAATAAATCTCGGGGGAAATTATTATCATCTCGATCTGACATGGGATGATCCCGTTACGACCGACGGCTTGCCGATGATATTCTATACTTACTTCAATCTCAGTGATGAGGCTATCGGAAAGACTCATTTTGATTTTGAAAACAGTAACGTGTGTTTTGAAACTGCCGATTACTTTTTCAATTATGAAAGACTTATGTTTGACGACTTCGGCAGGGACGAAAAAAAGCTTGCAGCCGATTTTGCGGCACAGATTATAGTGAAGGGAAGCAACGGATTCCAGCTTTGTTTTGAAACGGATGAAGCCTTCGACGAAGCGGTATATGAGCTTTTGGAGAAGGAAGAGATATATTCTCTTCTTGAAGATATAAAAGAAGCTTCACAAAAAGATTTTGCAACCGACAGAGTGGCGTATGTTCTGAACGAAGATTACAATATTATCGAGATTATCATAGACAGCCTGAGCGAGGTGTAAATAAATGGATTTGAAAAGAATTGAAGCGGCGGTAAGGGAGATTCTTATTGCGATAGGCGAGGATCCCGACAGAGAAGGACTCGTTGAAACCCCGAACCGTGTCGCGAGAATGTACGAAGAGATTTTTTCGGGACTGGAGGACAATCCTGAGCGTCATCTCAAAATATTCAACGAAGAAAATAATCACGAGATGGTAATTGTTCGGGATATTCCGTTGTATTCGATGTGTGAGCATCATCTTATTCCGTTTATGGGGAAGGCGCATATTGCATACATTCCCGAGGACGGAAAGGTTATCGGACTTTCGAAGCTTGCGAGAATTGTCGAGAGCTTCGCAAAAAGACCTCAGCTTCAGGAAAGACTGACGGCGCAGATAGCCGACTTCCTTTACGAAAAGCTCAGCCCCATGGGAGTTGCCGTTGTTATCGAGGCACAGCATCTTTGCATGACGATGAGGGGTGCGCGTGCGGCAGGCAGTGAAACGAGAACATCGGCGCTTCGCGGAAATATGCGCAGCGACGCGAAGACGCGTGCGGAAGTTATGTCGCTTCTGAAGGAATAACGGATATGAAAGAGTTCAAAGGAAGAGATTTTTGTTTCACGTTATCGAAACGCACGTATATCATGGGTATATTGAATGTGACGGAGGATTCTTTTTCCGATACGGGGAAATATGCCGATGTGAACGATGCTGTTTCTCATGCGATTGAAATGCAGAAGGACGGTGCCGATATCATTGATGTCGGAGTTCATTCCACGGCACCGGGAAGCGCCTTCGTTTCCGAGGAAGAGGAAACAGAGCGTTTGAAGGCGGTGCTGCCTGCAATCAGAGAAAAGATAACCGTTCCGATATCGGTCGATACCTATTATCCGAAAACGGCGGAGTACGCACTCGAAAACGGAGCGAGTATAATCAATGACGTAAGCGGAGTTTTTAATCCGCAAATGGCAAGTGTTATATCACGGTACGGTGCAGGCTGGATAGTGACTCACGGAATGAGTGCAGATGTGCAGTTGCCTTCGGAGAATATGGAGCTTGTCAACGAGATTTCATCGTTTTTCAACGCCTTCGAGGCGTCGGCGAGAAGCTTTTCGATAGAAAAAAGTCGGCTGTGCTTCGATGTCGGAATCGGATTCGGAAAGAGCAGAGAAGGGGATCTTACCGTACTCGGAGAGATGAAAAGACTGGCTTCTTCGGAGCGGGCAATGCTTGTCGGAGCATCGAGGAAGCGTTTTATCGGCTATGCGAGCGGTGAAAGCGTTCCCGAAAAAAGGATTTACGGCACCGTTGCGGCGAATACGGCGGCAATTGCGGGCGGAGCGGACATTATCCGTGTTCACGATGTCAGAGAAGCTTTGCAGGGCGCGAGAGTTGCGGATGCCGTTTTCAGAAAAGAGAAAACGTCGCACGAAGGTATAATCCGAATTCGCGATTTCAAGGTTTTTGCATATCACGGAGTAAATCCCGAAGAGAAAAAGTTCGGACAGAACTTTTTTGTTGACCTTGATGTTTATACGGATTTTCTTAAGGCTTCGGACAGCGACGACATCGGAAGTACGGTGAGTTATGCCGCCGTTATAAAGGCGGTCAGAAGCATCATGACGGAGGAAACGTTTGACCTTATCGAAACCGTTGCAACACGTACGGCAGATGCACTGTTTGACAGATTTCCTGCAATAAACAGACTTCATCTCGTCTTGAAAAAGCCCGATGCACCGATAAAGGCGGAGTTTTCCTATGTCGGTGTTGAGATAGATAAATGCAGATAAAGGAAGTGTTCTTATGAGTAAAGCTGCAATAGGACTTGGAACGAACCTTGGTGACAGACTGGCTAATTTACAGTTCGCCGTCGATTCATTCCGACTTATGCCGAAGACACAGGTGACAGGCGTTTCGGAGGTTTACGAAACAATGCCCGTGGGAGCGGTTTTGGATCAGCCGAAATTTCTGAATGCGGTTTTGCTTATTGAAACGGAACTTTCGCCGCTGACGGTACTCGGGACCTGTCTTGGAATAGAGGCGGCAGCGGGACGTAAAAGACTCATCAAGGACGGACCGAGGATACTGGATCTCGATTTGCTTTTTTATGAAAACGTCAAGAGTGAGAGTGCGGAGCTGACACTTCCGCATCCGAGGCTCATGCAAAGAGCTTTTGTACTGGTACCGCTTTTCGATTTGTTCCCGTCGGGACGTGCACCGGGACTCAGCTTCGGAAGCGCATACAAAAATACAGATAAATCGGATATTTTGCCGACAAACCTTAAACTTCAGATCAAGGAGAATATATATGGTTAAGACAGACATCAGAGAAATAAAAAAGAGTGCGGTTGAGCTTATAAGTGACGGCTGGGCACTCGTTACGGCGGGAAACA
This sequence comes from Acutalibacteraceae bacterium, assembly GCA_045537495.1. Lineage (GTDB taxonomy): Bacteria > Bacillota > Clostridia > Oscillospirales > Acutalibacteraceae > UBA1425. The sequence goes on along the minus strand of JAZSPN010000078.1, from coordinate 16,000 downwards.
AAAACGGTTTAAACACAATGACGGTAAGCTGGGGCGGACTCGGCGAAATCTGGGGCAAGGATGCGGCATTTATATTTATTCGTCCGCAAAGACACACATTGAAATTTGTTGATGCCGAGGATATGTTTACGGTCTGCTTCTTCGGCGATGAATATAAAAAAGTGCTTACCTTCTGCGGAAGAAACAGCGGACGCGACGTCGACAAGGTAAAGGAAACGGGACTGACACCCGTATTCGACGGCGGAACGGTTTATTTCGAAGAGGCAAGTCTTGTGCTCAAATGCCGTAAAATGGCACGTTACGATCTGTCGCCCGACGGATTCCTTGATGACAGCATCGAAAGCAACTACAATAACGGCGATTACCACAAGATGTTTATTGCCGAGATCGTTGAAACGTTGAAGGCTGAATAACGTTTTGTATCAGGTTGACATTTAGGGTATATAGGACTATAATAAACTATTAGATGTGAAAGATTTAAAGAGAGGTTTAATTTTATGTCACACTATGTATTTACATCGGAATCTGTAACTTGCGGTCATCCCGATAAGGTATGCGATCAGGTGTCGGATGCTGTTCTTGATGCTATTCTTTCTCAGGACAGTAAGGGACGTGTAGCGTGTGAAACCTGCTGTACGACGGGCATGGTGCTTGTAATGGGCGAAATTACGACGACGGCATCTGTTGATATTCAGAGTATTGCGCGTAAGGTCGTTTGTGATATCGGTTACGACGGTGCCGATGCAGGTTTTGACGGCAACACCTGTGCCGTACTGACTGTACTTGATGAGCAGTCGGCGGATATTGATATGGGTGTCAGCAAGTCGCTTGAACTGAAGGACGGCGAAGAGGACGATTTCAATCTTCACGGCGCGGGAGATCAGGGTATGATGTTCGGATTTGCCTGTGACGAAACTCCCGAGCTTATGCCGATGCCTATTTCTTTTGCGAGAAAGATAACATCGCGTCTTACAGAGCTTCGCAGAAACGGAACGCTTCCCTATCTTCGTCCCGACGGAAAGAGTCAGGTTACCGTTGAATATGACGAGAATCACAGTCCGGTCAGAGTTGATACGGTTGTTGTTTCGACACAGCACAGCGAGGACGTTTCTCTTGAAACGATCAGAGAGGACGTTATCGAAAAGATTATAAAGGATGTAATTCCTTCGGAGCTTATCGACGAAAAAACTCTTTTCTATGTCAATCCCACGGGACGTTTTGTAATCGGCGGACCTCACGGCGACAGCGGACTTACGGGAAGAAAAATTATTGTTGATACATACGGCGGATATGCACGTCACGGCGGCGGGGCTTTCTCGGGCAAGGATCCCACGAAGGTTGGCCGTCCGGGTGCTTATGGGGCAAGATACGTTGCAAAGAACATTGTTGCGGCAGGTCTTGCAAAGAAATGCGAAGTGGAGCTTGCTTATGCGATAGGTGTTGCAAAGCCGGTTTCCGTTACGGTCGATACATTCGGAACGGGTGTTGTTGCACAGGAGATTATCGAAAAGGCGGTCAAAGAGGTGTTTGATCTTCGTCCCGCGGCAATTATTTCGTATCTCGATCTTCGCAGACCGATTTATTATGACCTTGCTTCAAACGGCCATTTCGGCAGAGATGATGTTGATCTTACGTGGGAACGCACGGACAAGGCACAGCTTCTTCGCGAAAAGGCGGGAATTTAACAGAGCATCTGCGTGTCGGATAATTTCGACACGCTTTTTTAAAAGAGAGGTATACATTATGGACTGGATGGAAATTGTAATAGAAACCGACATCAAAAATATCGGAAAAGCCGAGGATATTGCCTGCATGGCGGCACAGGGCGGAATTTATACGGAGGATTACAGTCATCTTGAACAGGAGGCCAGAGAAATAGCGAGAATCGACCTTATCGACGAGGATCTTCTCAAAAAGGACAGAAACAAGGCGCTTATACATCTCTATGTTTCGCCCGAAGAGAATCCGGCCGAAACGGTGGCATTTCTTACGGAAAGGCTCAACGCCTGCTCAATCGAACATACCATAAAAAGCGATATATGCCGAAATGAAGACTGGGAGAACAACTGGAAAGCGTACTTCAAGCCGATTGAAATCGGAGAGAAATTATATATACGTCCCGAGTGGATTGAAGATTACGATGCAGGTGACAGAGTGGTACTCAGTATTGAACCGGGAGTATCCTTCGGTACGGGAACGCACGAAACGACAAGACTCTGCCTCGAGGTTATCGAGAAGCATATCGACGGCAGAAAAACCGTTCTCGATGTCGGTTGCGGCAGCGGAATTCTGTCGGTTGCGGCACTTTTGCTTGGCGCGGAAACTGCCGAAGCGGTTGATATTGATCCCCTTGCCGTAAAAATGGCGAAGCAGAACGGTACGCTCAACGGTTTTGAGCCGCCTAAGTACAAGGTGACGGAAGGCAACCTTGCCGACAAGATAAACGGAAAATTCGACCTCGTCGTGGCAAACATTGTTGCCGATGCGATAATGATGCTGTCAAAGGATGTAAAGCAGTTTATGAATCCCGACGCCTTATACATCACCTCGGGCATTATCGATGTCCGCGAGCAGGAGATACTTGATACCTTTGACAAACTCGGATTTGAAATAATTGAAAGACATGAAAAGAGCGGTTGGCTCTGTTTTGTAACAAAAGTGGTGTAACATATGCCTTCGGATGGTTTTTTTATTCACTTTCTTAAAAATGAATTAGAGGAAAAGCTTGTCGGCTGCCGTGTTGAAAAAATACATCAGCCGTCAAAAAACGAGCTTACACTGCATCTTCGTTCAAGAGGCGGTGCGTACAAGCTTTTTCTTTCGGCATCGTCGGACAGTCCGCGTATTCATATAACTCAGTCGCCGCCCGAAAATCCCGCAAACCCTCCGATGCTCTGTATGCTTTTCAGAAAGCATCTGACGTCGGCACTCATAACGGGAATTGAACAGTCGGAGCTTGACAGAACGCTGTTTATCGATTTTGATGCGACAAACGAAATAGGCGACAGAGTAAGGCTTCGCTTGTGCCTTGAGCTTATGCACAAGCACAGCAATATTATCCTTATCGGTGAAAATAACAGAATAATCGATTCGGTAAAAAGAATTGATTTTACTCAGTCGTCATACAGGCAGATACTTCCCGGGGCAGAGTATGTTTTGCCTCCCGCGCAGGATAAGATAAATATTTTAACTGACGGTGCGGAAAAAGTTATGGAAAGACTTTCGTTCTTTTCGCAAAAACCGCTGTCTTCGGCGCTTTTATCAACGCTTCAGGGGGCATCACCGCTGATCTGCCGTGAAACAGCGTCAAAGGTAACGTCGAATGACGATGTTTTCGCATCTCTTTCCGAAAAGCAGAAAACGATGCTTTCGGATGAACTCGTAAAGCTTAAAGAAATGCTTGAAAATAACGGCGGAGAAGCATTCATGCTGTGCGACGAAAACCGTAAACCGACGGATTTTTCGTTTACCGATATAACCCAGTACGGCTTTTCGAGAGTGCCCGTTAAGTTCGACACGTTTTCCGAGCTTCTTGATGTTTTTTATTTCGAACGCGACAGAATCGACAGAACACGTCAGCGTGCCGCCGATATGTTGAAGGCACTGACGAACACCTCGGCAAGAATAGGAAGAAAGCTTCAGTCGCAAAGAGAAGAGCTCTTGCAGTGTGCGGACAGAGAAACGCTTCGGATATATGCGGAGCTTATCAATGCCTATCAGGGAACTCTCGGAAAGGGTGCACCGTTTTACGATTTACAGAATTATTACGATGAATGTAAAACTATAAGAGTTCCGGCAGATCCCGCACTTTCTCCCGCGGCAAACGCTCAGAAGTATTATAAGGCATACAGAAAGGCGAAAACGGCGGAGCAGATGCTCAGAAAGCTTATCGAAGAGGGTGAGCAGGAGCTTCAGTATGTGGATACGCTTCTTGATCTTGTCGGACGGTCGGAAAGTGCGGCGGAGCTTACGGAGCTTCGTGCGGAAATCGTTGCGGCGGGATATCTGAAGCATAAGGGACCTAAATCTCAGATAAAGAGCAACAAGCCGTTACCGCCGATAGAATATGTGTCCGCGGACGGATTCAGAATTTACGTCGGCAGAAACAATATTCAGAACGACCGCCTTTCTCTTAAAACGGCGAGAGGCAACGATTTGTGGCTTCATACACAGAAAATCCCGGGATCTCACGTTATAATATCGTCGCAAGGGGGAGAAATACCGCCTTCGACAATTGAGCAGGCGGCGATGATAGCGGCGTATCACAGCAAGGCGCGGGAATCGTCGCAGGTCCCCGTTGATTACACGCTTGCAAAGAATCTTAAAAAGCCGGTCGGAGCAAAACCCGGCAAGGTTATTTATCATGTTTATAACACGCTTATAATAACTCCGCAGAAGGATGAAGTGGAAAAGCTGAAAGCGTAGTTATTTTAGGGTTGACAAAAAAATTTTACTAACGTATAATATTATGGTATAAATGCTTCGACGGAAACGGACCTTAACGAGTGTTTCAGAGAGCCGACGGTGGGTGCGAGTCGGTACACGGATTCCGGTCAGATCATTCCTGAGCAGGGCTTCTGAATTTTTAGGAGGCTTCGGCTTGCCCCGTTATCATGGCAACACAAGCGGCCGCTTCGGCGGCAAGCAGGGTGGTACCGCGGTTTTTAATCGTCCCTGAGCAGTCGCTCGGGGACGTTTTTTGATATTTGAACGCAAAGCGTTTTGGAGGTTACAAAATGGCAGAACAGGAAAAGAACATCTTTATTGAAGCAGAGCATGAAATGCTTAAATTCTGGGAAGAGAATGATTGCTTCGGAAAGCTCAGAGAAAAGAATTCGGGACACGAGAGATTCCGCTTCCTCGACGGTCCCATCACGGCGAATAATCCCATGGGTATTCATCACGCATGGGGCAGAAGTCTGAAGGATATTTTCATCCGCTACAAGTCGATGCAGGGCTATGACTGCCGTTATCAGAACGGTTTCGATGCTCAGGGACTCTGGGTAGAGGTCGAGGTTGAAAAAGAACTCGGCTTCAAGACGAAACGCGATATCGAGAATTACGGCATGGACAAATTCACGAAGAAGTGTGTCGAAAGAGTCAAGAAATTCTCCGGTATCATCACGGAGCAGTCGAAGCGCCTCGGTCAGTGGATGGACTGGGATAACAGTTATTTCACTCATACCGACAAGAATATTCAGGGTATCTGGTACTTCCTTAAAAAGTGTCACGAAAACGGATGGCTTCGCAAGGAATACAAGCCCATGCCCTGGTGTCCCCGTTGCGGTACATCTCTTTCCGAGCACGAGATGACGGGATCCTACAAGATGATGACTCATAATTCCGTATTCTTCAAGCTTCCCATCGTTGAAAACGGAAAAAAGATTCTTGTATGGACAACAACTCCGTGGACACTTTCTTCAAACGTTGCACTTGCAGTCAATCCCGAGATTGACTATGTCGAGGTTAAAATCGCAAGCGACGAAGCTCCCCTTATCCTTGCAAAGAATGCAATAAAGCATCTCGGCGACGATAAGCTTGAGGTCGTTCGTCTTTTCAAGGGCGAAGAGCTTGTCGGACTTCATTTCGAAACATGCTTCCCCGAGTTCGAGGCTCAGCAGGACATCGATCACCGTATCGTTGCATGGGAAGATGTTGATGCAACGGAAGGTACCGGTGTTGTACATATAGCTCCCGGTTGCGGTGCCGAGGACTTTGAACTCGGTTGCAGACTGTCGTTGGCTCAGGTAATGCCCGTTGACGATACAGGTGTTTTCCTCAACGGCTTCGGCTTCATGTCGGGCAAGGACAGTCACGAAATCGCTCCCGAGGTTTTTGAAGAATTAAAGAGCAGAAACAAGCTCTACAAGGTCGAGCCCCACGAGCACAGCTACCCCGTTTGCTGGCGCTGTAAGTCGGAGGTTATCTTCCGTCTTGTTCCCGCATGGTTTATTGCAACGGAAGAGCTCAAGCCCCGACTTATAAAGGCTGCCGAAAGCGTAAAGTGGGAGCCTGAATCAAACGGCAAGCGCATGGTTGACTGGCTCAACAACATGGGCGACTGGAATATTTCGAGAAAGCGTTACTACGGTCTTCCGCTTCCGTTCTATGTATGTGACTGCGGCGAGGTAACGGTTATCGGCTCAAAGCAGGATCTTCGCGACAATGCGGTGGATCCCGAAGCGGTCGATGCACTTCCCGAGCTTCACCGTCCGTGGATCGACGATATAACCATTCGCTGTCCCCGCTGCGGTAAGGAAGTAAAGAGAATTTCCGAAACGGGCGACGTATGGCTTGACGCGGGTATCGTACCGTATTCAACGTTCGGATATTTCGACGATAAAGAAGAGTGGAAAAAGAACTTCCCGGCAGAATGGGTAACGGAAATGCGTGAGCAGGTCCGTCTGTGGTTCTACTCCATGCTCTTCATGAGCGTCGTACTCGAGGACAGAGCTCCCTATCAGAGAGTTTTGTCATATAACACCGTTGTTCAGGAGGACGGCTCCAAGTTCTCCAAAACGGGCTTCATGATCCGATTTGACGAAGCCGCCGAAAAGATCGGTGCAGATACGGTCCGTTATCTCTATGCCGGCGCCCCCGTTGCAAACGATGTACGTTTCGGCTACAATCTCGGTGACGAAGCGAGAAGAAAGCTTCTTTCCTTCTACAACATCTACACGTTCTTTGATACATACGCATCTATCGACAAGCCCGTATTCGACGGATTCACACCCGACAAGAATGCGTTCACTCCCACAGACCGCTGGCTCATGATCAGAACTGATAAGTTCATCGAAAAAGCAACGGCGGCAATGAACGATTACAAGGCATATGTACTCATCAAGGATTTCGAAGTGTTTGTCGACGATATTTCCAACTGGTACATCCGTACCAACCGCCGCAGATTCTGGAAGGCGGAAGACGAGAATGATAAGATGATCGCTTATTACACTCTCTTCAATGCACTCAATGCCTGCCTTAAAATTCTTGCACCCATCATTCCGTTCATGACGGAGAACATCTGGCAGAAGCTTACACGCAAGGTTATGCCCTCGTCGGCACTTTCCGTACATCTTGCAGACTGGCCGAAGCCCCTCGGAATGTTCGAGGATGACGGCATTATCGATCAGACGGAAAAGGCAAGAGATGTTATCGCGAACGCCATGAGATTGCGTAATGAGCAGCAGCTCAAGGTCCGTCAGCCCCTTTCGAAGCTTTATGTCTGTGCAAGCGAAGAGGATAATGCTCAGGTCGGTGTATTTGAACGCAATGTTCTCGATGAGCTCAACATCAAGGAAATCGTCTATATAAACGATTTCAGCGTACTCGAAGAGGTTACGCTTGGTGTTAACTTCAAGGTTGCGGGTGCTGTGCTTAAAGGAGAGGTTAACCGCTTCAAGGGTGCGCTTGAACAGGCTTCCGACGACGAGAAGAAGGCGATGGCTGAAAGCTTCCTCAAGGGAGAAGAGGTCAGCGTTCCCGGATTCGACGGAACATATAAGACGGAGCTTTTCGTAAAGCAGAGCAAGACGAAGGAAGGTATTGTCAGCACGAAGTGTGCAGGCGAAATCGTTGTTGCAATTGATGTAACGCTCAGTGATGAGCTTCGCAAGGAAGGCGCAGTACGTGACATCATAAGACAGTGCCAGCTTCTCCGTAAGGAAGCGGGATACAGCGTTGAGCAGAGAATCAATGCTTCCGTAAGCACCGACGATGCGTTCATTCTTGAAGCAATCACCGAGAGAAAGGAACATATCGCAACGGAGCTTCTTGCAAATTCGCTCGTAATCAACGGAACGCTTGAGAGTGAGGATCTCAGAAAAGATTTCGACGTTCTCGGCGGAACGGTAACGGCAGCAGTTTCCAAGTAAATCAGATATAAAAGGCCGATGATTTCCGAAAGGTTTTCATCGGCTGTATTTATAATAAAACAGCCTCAATCCGTGCATCTGCATGAATTGAGGCTGATTGTTATGTCCGCATTTCAGGTGGAATATGTTCCGTTCTGTTGAGATAGCGGATTTTTGTTATGTCGTTGCCATGCTCGTCCTTATAGAGTAAGCAGAGATTTATACAGCAGTTATCCTGAGAGAGCATCGTGTATTGGTCGAAGAAATGTCCCGTAACCGCGAAGAAAAGATATTTGTTGAAAACTCCGTGGGCGGCAAGAAGAATCTTTTCGTCTTCGCGTGAGTTTTCCCTGAGATAAGAAATAACCTTCCTTGCCCTTTCTATGGTATCTTCGCGTGTTTCTGTGCGGTGAATTCCGTCACCGCCGAGAGGGGTGGGAAATTCCATGGGTGAAGCGAGAATGCAGTGTTCGTTGGGACACTCGTCGAGGAAGGACCAACGGTGATTTGCGACAGTGCCGACTTCCGTAAGCTCGGGTAAAAGCTCAACGCCTATATCCGAGTGCTGTCGGAGAGCAACCTCGCAAGCGGTTCTTGCGCTGCGACGAAGAGGACTTGCGATTATACGGTCGAATTCGATTTCGGACAAGGCATCACCGAGAAGCTGAGCCTGTCGTATGCCGAGATCCGTGAGCTCGGGATCGTTCGGATCGCCGAAACCCGCATTTGAAGAACTCTGACCGTGTCTTACGATATAAAGCTCCATATTATCACCACGATCTGTGTTTGAATCTCAGAACATCGGAGAAACCTCTGGGGCCGATGTGCTCATAAGTCCAGTCGCTGAGCTTCTTCATGAATTCAGTGAACTTTACAGATGATTCTGAGGGAGGCACGGGAGCACCGATAACACCGATCTTGATGAGGATGTCGCGGAGTCTTTGCTCGGCAGCATCGTACTTTTTGATATCTACAACAGTTTCTTCGAGGACGTCCTCACAATCCTTGATGGCGGCCTGAAGCTCTTTGGCATCGGCTTCGCTGAGCTTGGTTGTATCAACATTTTTCGCCTTCGGAAGAAGATCGCGGCGAAGACCTTTTGACTCTCTGCCGACGTTGAACTGAGGATATTTTTCGGGATATGTGTGAACGCTGTCAAAGTTTTCATCGGTAAGAAGATCAATGGCAAGACGCATGATTACATCGTTGCGTCCCGTGCCTTCGTGATCCTGGCCTTTGAAGTAGAAGGAGGTTTCGCAAAGATAGCCCGTGGAAGCATCGACGGTGCCGTCGGGGGATATATGGCTGTGACCGTCGGTGCAGGTGCAGTATGTGCCGGCTTCTTCATAATCCGCGGGAAGAGCTTCGCCTACGGGAGCACTTGTTGCACCGAAGGAGGTGGAATCAAGCTGAATGATACCGTCAGCGTTGACGTCGTCCCAGCCGGGGAAGAGGGGATAGAATTTGTAATCGTAGTCGATGACATCAAAGAATTCTACGCCGGCATCCTGAAGATACTTGACGTTGTTCTTGAGGTTGAGGCGAGCATCGTGATAGAATTCCACTTCCTTGCGGACAGCTTCACGTTCACCCGATTTGAGATACTTGTCGTAAAGCTCCTGATAATCGCTTTCGGAAACGAGAGCCCAGATGCAGGTGCAGTTAACAAGAAGTCTGTCGACGAGAGCCTGAACCGTTCTGTCGATAATGGCATATGACATATCCTTGGAAAGAAGACGGAGAGCGATATTTACAAAGTAAGCGAGGCCCTGTTCGTTTTCGCCGAAGAGGGAGGGGAAGAGATTTGCATAGAGCATATCGTCATCCTTGATAAACTTTCCGTTGAAGATCTTCGTGATGAGCCATGAACCGTCAAGAGCGGGAATGATGTATACGACACGGTTGAGGTCTTTTGCCATTTCTTCGGTGTAACGACCGAGAAGAGCGTTGGAAATTGTACCTGCCTGGCTGATGGGAACGATGTTGACTTTGTCGTGTCCCGTTTCCTTCTTTACCGTCTGGATGAACTCGTAAAGCTCATCGGCAATAGCGGAAATGGAGCCGAATGAATCGTATGTGAAGAAATAGAGATGATCTTCACCGGCGATGTCGGCATAGTCTTCAATGGGGACGGTGTTATAAATCTTCTTCTTGCCTTCTTCCGTGCACTGAGCAAGGCTTGACGGATAGCGGATAACATCGATGTTGTTGATATGCTTGCCGTCGTTGCCCGTAGCATTACCGCCGAAAATGTCGGCGACAACACTTGCAACCGTCTTGGAAAGACCGATATCGTGCTGGAGTACAAGTGAAAGAACGAAGGGGACGATTGCCTTGAAAACAATCTTTACGATGTCGCCGGCAGTAACCTGGAGGAAAAGCTGAGTAAGAGGTCTGCCGTTGGCATCGAGAACCTCGGTGCCGTCATCATTGTACATTCTGTTTTCCGACTGGAAAAGTCCCGGGATAACAATGCTGGGAGCATATTCGCAGTCACCGCCGCATTCAGTGAGAACCGTGTCTTCCTCGGCAGCAAAGCACATCGGACTGAACGAAAGAATCATTGTCAGAACGAGGATTGCGGCCAGTGTTTTTTTGAGCATCTTTTTCATAATTTTGCACGCGCTAACGTGCACACCGTCCTTTCAATATATTATTTACAAACGGAAAACTGAGGAAATTCTTCCGATGAATGAACATCCTTGACGTAATCATCGGATAAGAGAACGGAAGCAAGCTTCAAAAGCTTTTCTTCCTTGGCGCACTGTTCGTGTCCCATGTTTTTGAAATACCATACCCTGTGGGGAAGAGCACTTTTTGAAGCGTCGATCTGACCGTCATCGGACAAGACGGAACCGTCTTCTTTGTCGAGGACTTTCCCGATGGGAGCGCTGACCTTGCCCATGGCGCACGAGTCGACGTGAACGATACCGTCGGAATTGTCGTCGGTGCCCGATATGAACATCGGAAGGGAGTATCCGCAAAGTGAGTATATCTCGGTGCCGTTGCTCAGAGCATCGGATAAGAGCTTTTCGAAGTTGTTGCGTACCGAGAAAGCTTTATCGGAGTACTCACGTATGGTGCAAAGCTCTTGCGATGTCAGCAGAGCATCGCGTAATCTCGGATAATCACCGGAAGGCACCGCACCCCACATCGTGGTGTTGCAAAGGAGAAGGTGATCGCGTAAAGCGTCGAAAACGGTATCCTTGTACAGCTTTTTCAGACGCTCGGGAAGCTTGTTGAAAACCGAAGCAACCTTCGTACCGATCCCTTTTCCGAAAAGCTCACCGATGAGATCGCAGAACTTTTCCGTGGGTAAAGTGTTTCCGAGAATGGTGGAAATCGTTGTGCTTCCGTCAAAAGCGGAAACGATACCGATAAGCTTGTTTATATCGCCGAAATGTCCGTATTTGTCGAGATACTGAGTTACGAGGGTGCCTCCGAGGCTTATGGAGATAAGATTTACCTTGTCGGAGCCTGTTCTCTCTTTAACGCTGACAACAAAGTTGCGAAGAGAATTTACGGTATCTTCGGCACATCCAAACGGATTGAAAGCGTAGTAATAAAGGTTGTTTTCGCCTATTTTATCGGTGAAGTATCGGTACGGAATCATGCGGCCGATAAAATGCTTTTCGTCGTCGGTACACTCGGAAAGAGGGTTTTCGAACGTGTGAACACGAAGACGGTTGACGGGCCTTCCGTCGAAACCGCACTTTAAAGGTGCAAGCGCTTCGCCGAGGGCGCGGTACAATGCCTTTGAAAAACCTGTGTCATGACGGGTAAGCATCATGCCGACAGCCGAGGGAGCCAGCTTTTTGAGCAGTGCCTTTGTGTCGATGTCGAGAGGCCATGCACTTTGAATTTTATTGCCGTGTTCGTCAAGCAGGTCTGTTCTTGACTGACCTATTCCGGGAACGACTATTGCCGGATAAACAGAAGAGTTATTCATCATAATTTCTCCGGATAATAAAATGTATTCAGAAAGCCATATAATTCTATCATAATTATTGTCTGTTTGCAATATAACTTTAAAGATTTTTATTTAAATTTTGTGTAAACGGCATATAAAAAAGGAATCTTGAAAAATGAAAAATGCAACAGCCTCACAGGAAGGGGAATATTCCTTTCGCGAACAAAAGCTTTGATATGCTTTTTGCCGATACGTCGGCATTCTTTATTGACAAATTCCTTAAACGGGCTGTTTTTGTAGAGAACACGGCGGGTGTTGATGTTGTAAAAAACACTTCGCAGGCAGTATGCCTTTATGTCGGCATTTTTGCTGTTTTCGAGATATTCGCACATACCGTCATAGGCGTAAAGCACGGTAAGACGTTTTTCGTCGAGAGATGAGGTGGTGGCAGAGCCTTCGCGTTTGAAATAGTAATACAGCACCTTGTCGAGAATGACCGCCTTTATGTTTTCGTTCATCAGCTTTATTATATAGCAGCCGTCCTCACCGACAGAAATTCCTTCGGGAAAACGGATGTTTTCGGTAACGCTTTTTCGTATAAGCTTGGCGCAGGAGCTTTTACCGAGCTTGTCGCCTTTTTTGAAGAGCGTTTCGAAGTCGGCGTCATAACAGCGGTAATCGGTGACGGATTCACTTTTTTCGCTGAGTGAAGAGGTGATGGTGTATCGGGAGCAGACCATGTCGGCACCCGTTTTTTCGGCACATTCAACGGAAAGAGCGATGGCTTCGGGATGAATATAATCGTCGCCGTCAAGGAAGAAAACGAAGTCACCGACAGCACAGTCAAGACCTTTATTCCGTGCGGAGGAAACACCTGCATTTTCCTTTCGAAAGTATCTGATACGGCTGTCCCCCGACGAAAAAGATTCGATGACATCGGCGCTGTTATCGTCGCTGCCGTCGTCGACACATAAAATTTCGATATTCGTATACGTCTGGGAAATAACGCTGTTGAGGCAGTTCCCGATGTAGGAAGCTATGTTGTAGACGGGGATTATGACGCTTACCTTTGCCGACATGATATCACCACCAAATATTATTAATACATTTTAACATACGGAGCAGCGTTTGTAAACAAATAAACTCGCCCGAAAACCTCGGGCGAGTCGAAAACATATTTATTTTGCCGAGTAGTTGGGAGCTTCCTTGGTGATGAAAACATCGTGGGGATGGCTTTCGATAAGTCCTGCATTCGTAATGCGGATGAAACGTGAATTTGCTTTGAGCTCTTCAATGTTTCTGCAACCGCAATAACCCATACCCGAACGAAGACCGCCGAGAAGCTGGAATACCGTGTCGGACAGCGGTCCCTTGTAGGGAACACGACCTTCGACACCTTCGGGAACGAGCTTCTTGTTGTCTTCCTGGAAGTATCTGTCCTTGCTGCCGTTTGCCATGGCACCGAGAGAGCCCATTCCGCGGTAGACCTTGAACTGTCTGCCCTGATAGATTTCTGTTTCACCGGGAGATTCTTCACAGCCTGCAACAAGTGAGCCGAGCATAACGACGTTTGCACCTGCGGCGAGAGCCTTTACGATTTCACCGGAATATTTGATACCGCCGTCGGCGATGATGGGGATGTTGTGCTTATAAGCTTCGTTTGCGGCATCATAGATAGCCGTAATCTGAGGAACGCCGATACCTGCAACGACACGTGTTGTACAGATAGAACCGGGGCCGATACCGACCTTGACGGCATCTGCACCTGCTTCGATGAGAGCCTTGGTTGCTTCGGAAGTGGCAACGTTACCGGCGATAAGAGGAATGTCGGGATAAGCTGCCTTTACCTTCTTGACGGCGAGCATGATATTCTTGCTGTGTCCGTGAGCGGAGTCGAGAACGAACGCATCAACCTCGGAAGCTACGAGAGCGGCAGCTCTGTCGAGAACGTCGGCTGTTGCACCGAGAGCGGCAGCACAGAGAAGACGTCCCTTTTCATCTCTTGCGGAGTTGGGATACTGTACGCTCTTTTCGATATCTTTTATGGTGATAAGACCTTTGAGGTTGCCTTCGTCATCAATAAGAGGAAGCTTTTCGATCTTGTGCTTCATAAGGATCTGCTGAGCTTCGGCAAGAGTTGTGCCGATATGAGAAACAACAAGGTTGTCCTTTGTCATGACTTCGCTTATCTTCATGTCGAAATTTGTCATGAAGCGAAGATCTCTGTTGGTAAGAATACCGACAAGCTTGCCGTTTTCGCAGATGGGAACACCCGAAATGCGGTAACGGTTCATAAGTTCGTTTGCTTCATATACAAAATGGTCGGGAGAAAGGAAGAAAGGATTTGTGATAACGCCGTTTTCCGAACGCTTTACCTTGTCAACCTCTTCAGCCTGTCTTTCGATGGGAAGATTCTTGTGAACAACACCGATACCGCCTTCACGTGCAATTGCGATTGCCATACGGCATTCGGTAACGGTATCCATGGCAGCAGTCATGATGGGTGTGTTGAGAGTGATATTGCCGGCGAGTCGCGTTTTGAGATCTACCTCTTTCGGCAAAATGTCGGATTCGGCAGGAATAAGCAGAACATCGTCGAAAGTCAATCCTTCTTTTGCAAATTTGTCAAATGTACAAAATCCCATAACGTACCTCCTTGGTAGAGTTAAAAATTAATTGATTCATTATAACACAACGGAAACACTGTTTCAAGATGAAATGTGCAGAAAAAAGCCGAAATTTTTTGAAAAATTTTGATATATTTTACTTTAAGTAAATACTGTTGTATCTCGGGGATATTTTGACGGTGCCGTCACGGGAAATATCGGTTACGGTGACACCCTGCATCCAGTCTTTTTCTTCCATCCCCTTGTTGGTGAGAAGGTTATAGGTTTCGTAGCCGCCCGTCTGGTTGTATACGAGGAAAACACCGTCATATTTTACGCAGTAGCCGTTTAAGTGGTCGTGACCGCAGAAAACAGCTTCGGTGCTTCCTTTTTCCTTGATGAGAGAGAAAAGTCCGCTGTTAAATCCCGATGAGCCGACGGATTCGTAAGCCGCACCGTAGAAGTATTCGCATTTGTCGGTGAAGGAGAAGCTTCCGTCACTGTTTTGAGAAACGGTATAGTCGTATTCCTTTATGGGAATGTGCATATACATGAAGGATTTTACGTCGCCGTAGATTTTTTCGAGAGAAGACAGCTTGTCGCTGTACCATTCCATCTGATCGTTTTTGATGAAATCGTAGCCCTTCATATCGGCGGGAACACCGTACTTTTCTCTGTCCCTGTCGAGAATATCTCTGCCCGAGTCAAACATGAAGAGAGTTTTGAGTATCTCGTTTTCGCTTTTCAAAATGTTGATGCAGAAGTTGCAGAGCCCGAAAAGGTCTTTTTTACCCTGCCGTGTAAGACAGTGGGGGAAGCGAGTCTGGCATTTCATTAAAAGCTCCTTGAAACGGCCTTTTTCCTCTCTTGCCTCGTGGTTTCCGAAAACGAATGCCCAGTAAATACCGATTTTCTCCATGAACTGTGCAAACTGAATTGCATCGATGTGCTGGTATTTTCCGAGAATGATGTCACCCGTCAGAACAACAAGGTCGGGTTTTGTGTCGGCAATCTGATTCATGAGCATAGTAAGACACTTGTTGCGAAGATCGGGATCATCTCCGAAGTGAAGATCCGATGTCGAAATGATGCGGAAGCCTTCGTCGAGAATATTGCCGTTCTTGTCGGTTTTTGCAATGGTGACACTGTCCTCGTCCTCGCTGATGATGCGGACACAGGTGTCGGCCTTTATGATGTCGAGGCTTTCCGTGAAAGCACTGCGTGCCAGGCGGTCGCCTGAAATACGGTTAACGGCCCTTTGTGCCGAAAGTAAGCATTTGTCAAAACCGATTCTGAAATTTTCATACAAAATATTCATAAAAACACCCCAACTAAGTATAGCAGATAGTGAGGGCGAATTGCAACCATAATAAATTTTAATAAAAATCAAAAAAAGACTTGCTTTTTGAAATGTTTTGTGATATGATATTCGGGCAGTTGAAAAACAGCATATTGCGCTGCTAGCTCAGTTGGATAGAGTGTTTGGCTACGAACCAAAAGGTCAGGGGTTCGAATCCCTTGCAGCGCGCCATTATGAGTGTTAATAACGGATTCAAGTTATTAACACTCTCTTTTTTGCTGAAAATTAAGTTTTTTATTGGTCGCAGACTTTTTACGGTCTGCGACCTTTCTTG
>JAZSPN010000084.1:0-17689 GCA_045537495.1 Acutalibacteraceae bacterium | reverse complement strand
TTATATGCACTTGCCCCTTTTTTCGCCTCTCGCCGTACCTTTGTACTGCTTCGGGCGAAAGAAAGGGGCATCTGACTTCCTTTCTCGGCAGTCACACCGTGTTCGAAAAACTTGCGTTTTTCGACACGCTGACTCGGGAGAGTCGCACGACTCTCCCGAGTATATTTTTGTGAAACTTTATGAGTATTTTCTCGACCATGCAAACGGTGAAAACAGCATAAGCATAGGAATAAGCTCCAGTCTGCCCGCAAGCATATCGAAGCTCAGCACCAACTTACTGAATACGGAAAAATCCGCAAAATTGCCGGCAGGACCTACTGCCGATAAGCCGGGACCTATGTTTCCGATGCACGCTATGACTGCGGTAACCGTCGTTACCACATCGTAGCCGTCAATGGCTATAAGGATTGCCGACAGCACAAGCACTATCATATACATTCCGAAGAAAACGGAAACACTTCTGACAACCTGTTCATCAACCGACTGTCTGTCGATTTTAACCGTTTCAACACTTCGCGGATTGATAGCCTTTCTGATATCACGTCTTCCGCTCTTTGCAAGAATAATGATTCTCGAAATTTTTATACCGCCTCCGGTAGATCCGGCACAGGCTCCGACAAACATAAGCACAACAAGTACAATTTTGCTGATAACGGGCCACGCATCAAAGTTTGCCGTAGAAAATCCCGTCGTCGTAATAATCGAAGAAACCTGGAAAAAGGCATAACGCAAGGATTCTCCCGCGGTATAATCGGTTGTCATGAGCGATACCGCAATAATTATAACCGATGCAGCAACAATTCCGAGATACCAGTGAAGCTCCTCGCTTTTTATCGCCTGCTTACCGTGTTTTATCAGAATCATGTAGTAAAGATTGAAGTTTACACCGAAAATAAGCATAAACACAGCTATAACCATTTCGGAATAAAGGCTGTTATAACCCTCAATGCTGTTATTGAGAATACCGAAACCGCCCGTACCCGCCGTTGCAAAAGAATTGACAACACTGTCAAAGAAGGGCATTCCGCCTGCCCACAGCATGATTATCTGCAAAAGCGTCAGTGCACAGTATATTCCGTAAAGGATTCTTGCAGATGCACGAAGCTTCGACACAAGCTTTCCGACAGTAGGTCCCGGGACCTCCGCCTTCATGATGTGCATCGATGTGCTTTCCGTTTTCGGCATAACGGCGATAACAAAAACAAGAATTCCCATACCGCCGATCCAGTGAGTAAAGCTTCTCCAGAAAAGAAGACTTTTCGGAATCGACTCTATATCACGTAATATGGTTGAGCCCGTTGTTGTAAACCCCGAAACCGTTTCAAAAAAAGCATCGACGAAGGACGGGATGCTTCCACTGATGACAAACGGCAATGCACCGAACAACGACATCAGTATCCACGTAAGTGCTACGATTACATATCCGTCTTTCGCATAAATATTGCTTTTTTCGGGTTTTTTGATGACAGCTATACCGCCCGTTGCGGCTAACGCGGAATTTGTCACGACAAACGCCATCGTTGCACCGTCACCGTTAACCAACGAGATTAGCGTAGGTATCAGCAGAAGAATCGCTTCAACCAGCAGAATCCTTCCGATGTTGTAAAAAATCATTCTGTAATTCATTTGCGTGCCTCCGCCTTATCAGACGAAAATATCATGAAGATCCTCTATAATTCTGTTAGCCGTAACAACAATAACGCTGTCATTCGTCTTCATAACATCATCACCGCCCGGGAATATAATCTTACCGTTTCTGATGATACATCCGATAAGAAGATCGGGAAGTAAGTTCAGCTCCCTGAACGGGACATCAATGTATCCCACATTCTTCGGCACAATAAACTCTGCCGCTTCAACCTTTCCTCCGAGCAATTTATACAGCGTCTGTATCTGAGAATTCTCGGCAGAATTCTGGAGCGCCCTGACATAGCGTGTAACAAGATTTCCCGCTACTATCTGAGGTGATACAACCGTTTCAAGTCCAAGCTCTTTAAGCAGTGAAAATGAATGTCGGTTTACCTTGGTGATAACCTTATTGATCCCCTTTGATTCGGCATACATGGAAACAATTATGTTCTCCTCATCAATCGCCGTCAAAGATACCAGTGCATCCTGATTCTGAAGATTCTGTTCGTCAAGTATGTCCTGATCGGTGCCGTCACCGTGAATAATGGTTGCTTCCGGCAAAAGATCGGTAAGCTTTAAACAGCGTTCCTCACTCTGTTCGATGAGCTTAAGGTTTCGTCCCGTATTCGAAAGCAGTGTAGCCAGATAATACGCTATTCTGCCTCCGCCTATTATGAGAACGTTCTTTATTTTTTGCTTATATATTCCGATCTGCTTCATAAAAAGAGAAAGCTCGGCTCTCGTTCCCGTAACGCTGATCGTATCGTCATATCTCAGTATAAAATCACCCGAAGGAATGTATACTTCATCATCCCTCTGTACTGCGCACACAAGAACTCTCGCCTTACATTTTTTGCGCATTTCGTGAATCGGCATATCACAAAGAATGTTGTCGGAATGAATTCTGACATGAGCTATTTCAACCTTTCCTCTTGCAAAAGAGTCAAGATTTGCCGCCGACGGAAAACGAATTATTCTCGAAATTTCATTTGCCGTTTCGAACTCGGGGTTTACCACCATGTTGATTCCGAGTTCATTGCGCAAAAAATTCATCTGCTTCGCATAATCGGGATTTCGCACTCTCGAAATCGTATTTTCCGTCCCCATTCTTTTTGCTATAAGACAGCAAAGAATATTCAGCTCGTCGGTACCCGTCGTCGCAATAATAAGCTTAGCCCTTGCGGCACCTGCATCCTCGAGAATCTCGCACGTTGCACCGTTTCCGCAAACGCCCATGACATCGTATGCACTGACAAAATTATCCACCTTTTCACGGTTAGTATCCACCACGGTGATACTGTGACCTTCGGCAACAAGCTGTTTTGTCATGGTTGCACCGATTTTTCCAAGACCTACAATTATAATGTGCATAAGTCATCAGTTCCTTTATTTAATCAATCTGATTGATCCTATTAACGGAAGCTCTTTCATTTCTCCCTTGTAAGCGCTTACAATTCCCATTACGGCAAATATAACCGGTACGATTTCAAGTATTCCGAGAATACCGAAGATACCGGCAATTGCCGTTGAAATACTTATTGCAACAGAAAGTGCCGCCGCAAATATAAAATTCAGCAATCCCTGATTCGCATGAAAACGCGCAAATTCCGAATCCTTTGCCAAGAGAAGCGGGATCAGAAAAAGTATTCCGAGATAAGAGAGAATTCCCATCAGTTTATTTTGCGAAGCATCATCTCCCGAAAAGCTTGCATTATTTACAAAGGGTTCACCGCAGTCCATGCAATACATCGCATTGTCGTCCGCCTTCGCTCCGCATTTGGTACAGTATTTCATTCGATCATCTCTCCTTTATATTCAAGCACATTATACATACAGTGAATTACAATGTCAAGACAAATAAAAAACTGTTGTCACTTCTTAACCGCCACTTGCAAACAAAGAGATTTTACTGTATAATCAGTATATGTTCTGAAAATCTTCTGAAAGGAAAATACGTGTACAAAAGATTTTGTACATAGGTATATTTAACTGCAACTTATGAACAAAGACAAAAACGCTTTCTCTCTCGTCAAGACATTTATCAGACAAAACATCCCGTACATCCTTCTCATGGCACTTGTTTTCTTCGCTTTATCTCTTGCCGAAGAAAAGCTTTCCGCACTTCTTCTGTCACACGGACATACATATCTCGATTATTCTCTCGCCGTTGTCAGAATGTTCTTCCAGACCGCACTGTCGAGTATATTGATTTTCATATGGTACAAAAAGAAGGATACCGCCGTGAAATTCACCTTCCCCGATGCTCTGAAGCTTTTCTGCTCGACACTCCTCGTTTCACTCGCAAGCGCGTGCATGGTCGTAACCGTCATCGGACTGCCTTT
The DNA here is from genome assembly GCA_045537495.1 of Acutalibacteraceae bacterium. GTDB lineage: Bacteria > Bacillota > Clostridia > Oscillospirales > Acutalibacteraceae > UBA1425. Next base: position 13,718 of record JAZSPN010000084.1, on the reverse strand, counting down.
CGCAATATGGTTTTTCCTAAGATCCGATTTCTACATGAATACATTCTTCACAACGGACAAAAAAGGCATTCTCTCCTGCATAAAGGAATCCCTCCGCAGAACAAAAGGCTTCGCATCGGATTATTTCCGATACAATTTAAAATATCTTCTCTTTTATTTCATCATTACAACAATACTCATGTTCCTTTCGACAACGTCCTACCTTTCCGGCAATGCCGTAACCGTAATGAGCATTGTTTCATCACTGTTTACCGCCATCTTCATGCCGTACCGATTCCTGATAAAATGCGGATTCTACGATGAGTATCTGAACAAATAAAAACCGACGAAAATCCCTTGCGAATAATCATCGGTTAAGCATTAAAAACAGCTTGCAGAAAATCTGCAAGCTGTCAGCGTGTCGAAAAACGAAAGTTTTTCGAACACGGTGTGACTGCCGAGAAAGGAAGTCAGATGCCCCTTTCTTTCGCCCGAAGCAGTACAAAGGTACGGCGAGAGGCGAAAAAAGGGGCAAGTGCATATAATATTTAACTTTAAATTAAAATCATCGCAACACAGGGTAACTCACTGAAAGTAACTGTGTATTTTTGCTTTATAATGAAGTTACGCACGGTGTGACGACTTTATCGACAGTCAAACAGCTTGCAGAAAATGACATTTTCTGCAAGCTGTAACTTTTTATCAATTTATGCTTCGACAGTTTCTTTCTTCTTTGCTTCAGCCTCCGCCGCCTCTGCAGCTTCCTTGGCAGCCGTTCTTTCAGCCATAACTTCTCTGATCTTTTCAAGCGGTACACCGTCGTCAACAAGCTTGAAGTATTCATCAGCGGGAATGTTACCTACGAAGCAGGGCTTATACTTAACTTCGATGCCCTTCTTGAATGTCAGCCAGTCGATAACGAGGCTGAGAACAAGCAGGCCTATGTAAACATAAATTCCGAAGCCGATTGCCGAAGTCTTAACAACCGAGGGGAAAAGCGTTGTAATGCTGTTTGAGAAAAGGAAGAATGTTACGCAAGAAATAACGGGAAGAATGATGTTGATAAATCCGAATGCAAGGTTTCTCTGCTTTCCCTTGGGCGAACATGAAAGTGTAAGGAAAACAAGGTGCAGAATAATACCGACAGCGGACAAAAGAAGCGTAACCAGCGAAACTGCGAAAAGAATGAATGTTCCGCCGAAAATATCGGAGCCGAGCATTGCGATAAGTGCATCGAAATCAAGACGCTCTGCTATAAGAGTGTAAATGGAAATGGCATTCACATTGATGTCTGCCGCTGCAAACGGTGCTTCGAATGCAAACTTTGCCAACGGAAGAAGTAATCCGGCGACAGGCAATAAACTGAACACGATACGTGCAATTGCAAGCTTTGAACCGATGAAGGATGCCTTCAAACGGTCGATTCTCGGCTGTGTACGTGCGTGCTCTGCCTCCGCCTTATCGGCATCGAGAAGCAAACGCTCCTCCATACCGTAATAGACCATATTTACACCACAGTGCGGACAATCCGGTTTCCAATCTGTGATTTTCAGCTTTCCTCCGCATTTCGGACAAGTTGCTGCCATCTTTATTCCTCCCAAAAGATAAATTCATTAAATAAATCATACTACCTATAGAATTTTAACATAAAACCCGTTCAATTGCAACAACTTTTTATACATTTTTGAAGTAAAAACTTAACAAAAAACGAAAAAACAAAACTTTGTTAAAATCCACCAAAAAGCAATTATCCGTTTTATGTAATATTCACACAATAAAACCGCCATCGACGCAAATCGTCTGTCCCGTAATAAAGGAGGAATCCTCCGTTGCCAGAAACATGACGGCTTTTGCCACATCTTCGGGAGTTCCCGTCCTCATGAGCGGTGTGTCCTCTGCCAGAGAACGCATGACATCCCCGTCGAAGCAGGAATTCATCGGAGTATCGATAACTCCCGGCGCAATGCAATTGACACATATTCCCGACGGTCCGAGTTCCTTTGCCAGCGCTTTTGTAAGACCGATAACCGCCGCTTTCGACGCTGAATAGTGCACCTCGCACGAAGCACCGCTTATTCCCCATATCGATGAAATATTGATGATTTTTCCTTCTTTTCGGTTCACCATGCCGGGAACTGCCTCCCGACAGCAATTAAATACACCCTTGACGTTAACGGCGAACATTCTGTCAAAATCCTCGTCCGTTATATCCGTAAAGAGCTTTTGCTGTGCTATACCGGCATTATTTACAAGCACGTCGACCTCACCGAAAGCTTCCTTTATATCCGAAAACATCCGTTTAACCTGCTTCGGATCGGAAACATCCGCCCTGAAAGCTTTTACCGAAAAGCCCTTCTCGCAAAGTTCTTCACACAGCTTTTTCGCCTCAGCTTCACCGTTGTTGTAGCCGACCGCTACATTATATCCTTTTTCCGCAAAAGAACGGGCGACAGCTTTTCCGATGCCGCCCGATGCGCCTGTTACAAGTATATTCATCTTCTTACTGAATCAAACCGTTCTCAAATCCTTCGAAATCCGTTTTCTTATATCCTGCGGGGATGCTGAAAACGTCCTTCTCTTCGATTCCCGATTTAATTGAAAAATAGTTTGTTGTTCTCTCGCCGGAAGAAAGAACAACGGTTTCAATTCTTAAAAGTCCTTCGCTGTTGAAATAGTAGTTAAAACCTACGCCCTGCTCTTCATTCTTGTACATTTCACACACGTAACCGACACCGGTGCTGAGACCGCAATATACAAGCTCTTCGTTTGAAATCAGCTCATACGCATCAGCTACCGCGCTGTCAAATTCTTCCATTGCTTCTCCCATATCGGAATCCTCAATGTAGGACATCATTGACGGTATAACCATGTACGCTTTTCCGTCCTTTTTGAAGTAACGGAAAGAAATCGCCATTCCCTCGTAGGAGAAAACACCCTTGAACGCCCTCTGATCACCCTTGCTGTAAACGATAAGCGTTACACCGTCTCCGTTTTCGACCATCTGAGTCGTGAGAGTATAATTCTTGCTTGCCAACACGTCGGTCACATACTTGTCGTAGTAGGTAACCTCGGGCCTCGGAACCTCGGACGGTGTTACACCGCCGCCGAAGCCGACAAATTCATCCTGAACATTGTCGACAACCTCGGAATAAACCTCGGTCTGTGAGAACAAATCGGTATTGATTTCCAATCTCGATGTCGACTCATTTTTCTTCGTCGTTGTTTCTTTTTTCGTTGTAGCCGTCGTTGCCTGTGTAGTCGTGATAAGTGACTGCTTGGCCGTCGTCTGCTTCGTATCGTTTTTCTTCGTTGTAGTTTCGTTCTTCTTTGTTTCCGTTTGCTTTGTCGTTGATACTGCCGAAGGAAGCGTCAGCTTTTCGTATTCTTCGCTGTAATGCTCTCCGGTTGAACGCTCAACCTTGCTTTCGAATTCATCGATGCTTTTCTTCTCGGTAGAATCGGAAAAAGCTTCATCTTCATCCGAAACCGATGCTGTCGTGTTGTCTGTTTCTTTATCTTTTCCGCAAGCTCCGAGTACAAAAGCCAGAGAAAAAGTCAGTGCCGTAACCAAAAATAATGCCAAAAATCTCTTCATTGATTTTCACTCCTTTAATTATCAGAAAAACAATCCGGCAAGATCAATATATGATTTAAGTGTTTCATAATCAACCTGCTCAAGATCTGCACCAAGGCTGAAATAGTTTGAATTTACCGAAGAAGATACCGTCATCGGAAGCGACTGCGATACCCCGTCAATTTTAAGCTCAAGCTTTGTAAGCTGATTTCCGTTGAACCAGAGAATACAGTCCTTGCCGTCGGCGGTTTTGAACTGCTCACAGGTGTAAAGAGAAAATCCGTCGCGTACCGTTTCCGTCTGCTGATAGCTGAGTCCGCCGAAATTGTACATACCTCTGTTAAAGGTTGCACAGCACGAATCGTACTGAGCCTTTGTCAGCTCACAGTATTTACTCTCCGTCGCAAGATAATATTTGCCGTCGCTCGGAAATACCTTGAACGACATGTTTGCAGCCGGTATCGAAAACCAGAATGCCGTCTTTCCCCCGCTGACAGTCTTTATGAGCTTATCATCCGGACTCTTATCCTCACCGAATGCACTGATCGTCATCGTAAAATTACCGCTGTTAATCGGTGCAAGAACATATTTGTTCAAAAGCTCAGACGTTCCGTTCTGTTTATTCGTTGCGGATTCTGTTGTCGGCTGCGTTGTAGGTTGCGTTGTCGGTGCCGTGGTAGGCTGTGTTGTCGGTTGTGTTGTCGGCGCCGTCGTCGATGTTGTTGACGGTGATGTTGTCGTCACCTTTGTCGAAGGCACCGTTGTTGACATCGCCGTCGCCGAAGGCTCTGTCTGCGCTTCGGTTTCCGTGGTTGCCATTACGGGAATTGTCGATTCTTCCGTCGTCGATTCCGATGTCTGCACGGTGGTTTCCTCTTCATCGGGTGACGTAAACTTTGCCACCGCAAACATGATTCCCAGAATTACGATTACCAGAACTGCTACTGCAATTATTTTTTTCATTTTCTGTAAGGCTCAGCGCTCTTTGCGCTTGCCGCCGCCTTTCTCTTTAAACTTCTTTGTCAGGGTATCATTACCTGTCCGGGATCGTCCACCTTCGTATATCCGTCAGGTATATCGAATACCGAAAGATCCACATCCGATGTTATCTCGAACGCTTCAACATCGTTGACCTTTCCGTCCTTAACGGATTTAAGCTTTTTGAGTCCGTCATCGGTAAAATAATACGTTATCGTTCCTCTTTCGCCCTCATCATAGGTTTCCGTTTTGTAGGTTACTCCTCTGACGGTTTCCTCGCCCGTTTCAATCAGCCTTATCCCCTCGAAGCTGACCGATATATTGTCGAACGATTCAACCTGCTGTGCATATTCATCGGCTGTCATCTCTACATATTTTTTCGTCGTGGGTACCAGCATGAAATATCTGCCGTCTTTGTTGATAAGTGTTATTCTTATGATTCCCGATGCATCGCTTTCGATAACACTGTTTCCTCCGCTTATCGTCGTGATAAGCCTGATTCCAAGCTGTTTGAATTTCATCGTGTACGAACCGTCGGAAACCTCATTTATGACGTACTGTCTGAAAAGCGGTCCGATATCATCGGCTTCCTGCTCCTTTGTAATTTCCGCCACGGTCGTTTCGGGCGCTTTTTCGGTAGTCGTCGGTATCTGTTCGGTTATCTCTTCCGTTGTCGTTTCAAAAACGGATTCCGTCGTCGTTTCCGAAGCCGTTTCTTCGACTGCCGAGGTACTGCTGTTCAGAATATCGGAGTCCCCGTCGTCCGCCGTATTGCACGATGCAAATGTTACAACCGCCGTTAATGCCGTTATGAGCGCAATAACGCGCTTTATCATATAAATCAGATCTCCTTTTTCGCTAAAATAAGTATACTTGCCTTTTCGGGTTGTGTAAAGCTGAAATTAATTCCTTTACGGCTTCGTCCCGTGCCGTTTATAAGGATATCGTGTCAGCTTTTATATTTTATCATAAAACATATGTAAATTTCAACTGCTTTTCGGCAATTGAAAAATAACTCTTCGTGACATTTTTATTTCCAAACTGTAAACACGATTATTTGACAACCGTATAAATTTTTGCTATACTGTAAACACTAAGAAACGGAGGTAAAATTATGGTATTAGCAGCAGTCGGCAAAAACGGCACGGGCAAAGATTTCTTTTTGGAATACATTGCAAAAAAATACAATCTCCCCATGGTATCCATCGGTGATATCGTAAGAGAGCTTGCGGCAAAAGACGGTCTTGAGCTTACAAGAGAAAATCTTCACAAGACATCTCAGAAATACATGGGCGAATTCGGACAGACGTTCTTCCCGGAGCAGATCGTCAAGAAGATTAAGGAATCAGGCGCACCCGTATTCCTTGTATCGGGCATCCGTCCTCTTTCGGACGTTCAGTATCTTAAAGGCGCTTTCGGTGATGAATTCGTTCTCGTCGACATCGTCATTTCCGACGACGAAGTACGTTATTCAAGAATGCTCGCAAGAGGCTCCGCAAGAGACGGCAATTCCGTCGAAAAGCTCAGAGAATTCGATGAGGGCGAAGAAAAAATCTTCCACACATCCGAAACGGAAAAAATGGCCGACTATGTTATCAAGAATGACGGCGGCGTAGAGGATTTCTATGCGGCAATCGACGCATTCTATGCAGATGTCGTTGCAAAATAATTAACTGATACAAAAAACGACTTGCACAGGCTTTTTACCTGTGCAAGTCGTTTTTGTTTTATTATTACTCGATAATAACGGATCCGATGTCAAGATCAACACCGGTTTCCGTCAGTACGGAATTATAATCATAATCTTTCGTTTCATCCGTTTCATTACCGTTTTTACCGCATGCAAACAGCGAAAGCATCATAACAAGCAACAAAACGGCAACAACCGCTTTTTTCATGATTACACCTGCCTGTATCAAAGAAGTATACGTTCGAGAGTGTTTCCGAGTATGTTGTCCTTTGCTGTATCGGAAATATTGAGTCCTCTTATGCGTTCAATGGCCTTTTTGTTATAGTCACCGTTATTATACGGGAAATCGAGTCCGAAAATTGTCATTTCTTCGCCCGTCTGATAAATAAGGGTTTCAATCTCGTTGTCGGTCAGTGACCACGTTCCGCAAAGTCCGTTTTCTCCCATTGCAACAGACGTAAGACCTGCATAAACATGAGGAATCGGTGCACGCTTGTTGTTGCAGATGATAAGCAACGCTTCACGGAAGAATGTATAACCGCCCATATGCTCCATGCTGAAACGAAGTGTCGGGAAGTTGTATGCGACCTCGTCAAATAAAAGCATGCTGTAATCTTTTATTCTGTGCCAGTGAAGTCCCGTATGGAATGACAGAAACATTCCGAGTTCATCGGCCTTCTGATACGCCTTGAACGCCTTGATACCGTCGATCTGAAGCTTCTGATATGCGGGATGGATCTTGATTCCTTTAAGACCTAAGCTGTGCATTTTTTCGATCTGATCGGAAATCGTCATGTTCTTTTCGTCAAAATCTATCGTTCCGAAACCGACGAGTCTGTCGCTCATCTCACGGACAGTCTGTGCCGTCCATTCAACGGGATCCTTATCAAAATAAAGTGAGGAGTCCTCAAACTGTCTTAAAAACGGAGAGAATGCCACCGCCTTGTCGATTCCGCAGTAATCAAGCTGTTCGATGAGAAGCGCGGGATCTCCTTTTTCTTTTATTTGCGCCGGAAAAATATGCGCATGATTTGCAAAAATCATATTAATTCCTCCTATTAATCATACAAAAAATCTTCAACGTTGAATCCGTCAAAAATGTCGGGTTCGGAATACCTTCCCGGCAAAATAGGCAGTTCCTCGAACACTTCCATCTTTTGCCCTCTCGACCAGATTGACGGTGTTATACGCACGGTATATCCGCATCCGTTCGGCATCAGCCATTCGTGCATCTGAGCTTCGGGAATACCGAACACCGAAAGAATTGTCATTATGACTCCGCCGTGCGTAATTATCGCCGCTTTCGTCGTGCCCGTTTTCATAAGACCTTCAACGATTCTCATAAAACAAGTACACACTCTTCTGCCGAAGGCCTCGTTACTCTCGCCGAAGGGAGGCTCGACATCCTTTTCACCTGCAAGCCACGACGGAAAAACGGGATGTTTTTCAAGCTCTTCCGCCGTTTTCCCCTCAAACTCACCGAAATTGCACTCGATAAGATCGTTCATGATTATCGGATCGCAATCGGGATAAATAATCTGTGCCGTTTCGGTACAACGGCTGAGCGGACTCGAAAAAACCGCTTCGGCATCGGGATATTCATATTTCTCCGCCATATCACGAAGCTGTTCCCTTCCGTCGTCACTCAATTTGACGTCGGTATGTCCTATGTAACGTCCGTCGGTATTTTCGGCGGTCATGCCGTTTCTGATGAGATAAATATAATAAGATTTCATTACTGTTTCATACAGCGGTATTTTAAATATCGCTGTCCTTTCTGAACTTAGCTGTTTACAATTCTCTTTACATATAGTATAATGTTGCATATAATTTGCACAAAAACTATACTCGGAGGAATTTTTATGAGTAATATTTTCGCCGACAGGCTTTCCGCCTTGCGGAAAGAACGGAGAATCAGCCAAAAGGATGCTTCCGCTTTTTTCGGCATTTCACAAGCACTTTTGTCACATTACGAAAACGGTATCCGTCAGTGCGGTACGGATTTTGTAATAAAAGCGGCCGGCTTCTACGGTGTATCCACGGACTATCTCCTCGGAATCAGCGATGCAAAAACCGCATCGGAGGAGGTTTTTCTCTCATCACAGCCCGGTGACGGAAAACTCAGCTACGCAACCTTACAGCGCACCGTGGGCATTCTGTGCCGCAAACTCGACGAGTCGTCCCCGAAAACGTCATCGGAAGATTTGTCGATACAATGTATATATATCTTCAACGCGATGCTTCGCGCCGCCGTTTCGGGTAAGATACCTTCAAACTGGCTCGGAATAAATTCCTCTTACGAGGCATCGGAAATGCTCCGGACAATAAGCACGCTTAACCTCAATTCTTCTCATAACGACGGAAAAATCACTCTCATGAAATCCGATGAGCCTGTCCCCGATTGTGTGAAAACCGTCATAAGAGAATCAAGAAAAACATTCGCCGACATCGGAAGCCGACTGTTTGATATGCTGTCAGAGTATTGATTTATACATATTGATGTATTCCGTTGCGGATTTACTCCAGCTGTTATCACATTCAAGGGCACGCGACACGAGAATCTGCCAACCCTCCGTCGAACCGTATCCGAGAATTGCACGGCGGATAGCGTGAAGCATGTCGTGAGCATTGTAATTTTTGAAAACAAAACCGTTGCCCTCGCCGTCACCGCTGTCCGAAACGCTGTCACGAAGACCGCCCGTTTCACGGACAACGGGAATTGTGCCGTAACGGAGTGCCACCATCTGGGAAAGTCCGCACGGCTCACTCTTCGACGGCATAAGGAATATGTCTGCGCCCGCATAAATCTTCCTTGCAACATCGGGAATGAAGCCGATTCTCACGCCGACTCTGTCGGGATACTTGTTCGCAATATAGCGGAAAAAGTCTTCGTACTCCGAATCGCCCGAACCGAGTACGGCAACCTGAGCATTGCTTGTTTCGAGAAGCTCTTCAAGCACCGTACGCACAAGATCGAATCCCTTGTGCGCAACAAGACGCGAAACCATGCCGATAAGAGGCGCCTTATCGTCTATTTCAAGTCCGAAGAATTTCTGAAGCTCCGTCTTGTTTTCGGCCTTTCCTTCGGGATCGGACTCGGAATAATTCTTCCATATCGAAGGATCTGTTTCGGGATCGTAATTTTTCACATCGATGCCGTTGAGAATACCGCGAAGCTTGAAGCTTCTGTCACGGAGAATGGGATCAAGTCCGTAGCTGAACCAAGGATCCATAATTTCCTGTGCATAGGACGGACTTACCGTCGTAACGATGTGTGAACACTCAATGGCACCTTTGAGAAGATTGATATCTCCTCTGTATTCAAGTAAATATCCGTTGTCGGGAGAAATTCCGAAAACGTCTTCGAGAATATCAAAGCCGTACCTGCCCTGATACTGAATGTTGTGGATGGTGAAAACGGTTTTGATATTTTCATATCCGGGCATATTTGCGTACATCGTCTGATAGTAAACGGGAGTAAGCGCCGTCTGCCAGTCATTGCAGTGGATTATGTCGGGCTTCCAGCCGATATGCGGAATAATCTCGAGAATCGCTCTTGAGAAAAACGCAAATCTCTCGCCGTCATCGTAATGTCCGTAAATGAAATCGCGTTTGAAATAATACTCGTTATCAAGGAGATAATAGGTGACTCCGCCGTACTTCGCCTCGAAAATACCGCAATACTGTCTGCGCCACGCAACGGGAACGGTAATATGAGTAATAAACTTCATGTTTTCACGCATTTCCTGCGGAATTGAGCCGTAAAGAGGCATTACCACATGGCATCCGACGAATCTTCTGCGTAATGCCTGAGGCAGAGAGCCTGCCACATCTGCCAAACCGCCACTCGCCACAAAGGGGAGTGCTTCGCTTGCTGCGTACAATACCTTCATTACTGTCATCCTTTCTTCGCTGACATCAAAGTCAGATTATAATCTCTTTTCCTATGTAAATCGGGAAGCTCTTGTCACCGCAAAGAGTTTTACCCGGTTTTATAACTGCACTCTTGTCTATTACAACACAGTTGAGAGTCGCATTTTCGCCGATATACGTGCCCTGCATGATTATCGAGTTTTTAACAACGGCACCTTTTCCGATACGTACACCTCTGAAAAGCACACAGTTTTCAACGGTACCTTCTATTGAGCAACCGTCGGCAATAAGCGAATTCTTGACATCGGAGCCGAGTCCGTAAATCGTCGGCATCTCGTCGCGTACCTTTGTGAAAACAGGTCTTTCCTTCGGAAAAAGCTCTTTACGGTTATTCGTATCAAGCAGCTCCATGTTGGTATCGAAAAAGCTCTGAAGGCTTGACAGCACTCTGACAAAGCCTTTTGCTTCGAAGCCGTAAATTTTAAGCGTTTCAAGATTTCTCTGGAAAATATCTCTTTCGAAATTGTCAAGATGAAGGCTTGTCGCCTCATTGATGAGTCTTTCGAGAAGTGCTTTTCTGAGAACGAAAATGTTGAGAGAATAGTTCTCGTCGCCGTCACATACGGAATTTACCGCTATACCGCCTATTCTGCCGTCATCACAGACATCGAACGTCATAAGATCGGAAAGCTCCGGCTTTTTGCCGTTCATGTAAACGATCGTAATATCCGCATTTTTCTCGGTGTGATAGTCAAATATCTCTTCGAAATCAATATTTCCCACCACATTACAGTCACAAAGGACAACGTATTCTTCCTTCGAACGTGCAATAAAGCGCATACTTCCTCTGAGCGCCTCAATACGGTTGGAATACATGCTTCCTTCACTCGATGAAAACGGAGGCAGTATAAACATACCGTCATTCTTCCTCGAAAGATCCCACGGTTTACCGCTTCCGAGGTGATCCATCAAGGACTGGTAATTGCTTTTTGTTGCAACACCGACCTTTGTGATGCCGCAATTCACCATATTGGAAAGTGCAAAGTCTATCATTCTGTAACGTCCGCCAAAGGGTACGGATCCCATGGTACGCAAAGTGGTAAGCTCAGGAATGGCTGAATCGTAAGCGTTCGAATAAATAAGTCCTATTACGTTATTTGTTCTCATTGTTATTCCTCCCCCTATTTAAAGTGCCGAAACATTCTCGTCAATCATGGCTTTAGGAGGAACATATGCGTTTTCTCCTACCGTTATTCCCTCACCGATAACCGTTACTCCCCAGTCACCGATGTTTTGCATTGTTTCGGGACGCTCACCGACGGTAGCACCCTCCTCGATAACGGCATTTTCGGCAACTATCGCATACTGTACCACCGCACCGCTCTTAACAACCGTACCCGGCATAATTATCGAATCGCGTACCGTTGCACCCTTTTCGACGGTAACGTTTGCAAACAGCACGGAAAAATCAACGTTGCCCTCAATCTGACAGCCTTCGGCAATCATGGAATTCTGAACGGTTGCATCCTGCGAAATATAATGAGGAGGTAATGCGTGGTTTCTCGAATAAATCTTCCACGAATTGTCGGAGAGATCAAGATCCACTTTCGGATCAAGCAGGTCAAGGTTTGCTTCCCAGAGGCTGTCTATCGTTCCGACATCCTTCCAGTAGCCGTCAAACGGATATGCGAAAAGTCTTTCTCCCGCACGGTGCATGGCGGGGATGAGATCGTGTCCGAAGTCGTTGCCCGAATTCGGATCCGCTTCGTCATCAAGAAGGTAACTGCGAAGCTTTTCCCACGTGAACATATACACACCCATGGAAGCCTTGTTGCTTCTGGGATTTTTCGGTTTTTCTTCAAATTCCGTTATTGCGTTGTCATCGTCAACAAGCATAAGTCCGAAACGCGATGCCTCTTCCCACGGCACCTCAAGCATCGCTATGGTGCAATCGGCATTCTTCTCCTTGTGATATGCCAGCATCTTCGAATAATCCATCTTGTAAATATGGTCACCCGAGAGAATGGCAACATACTTGGGATCATAGCGGTCGATGAAGTTGATATTCTGATAAATGGCATTTGCCGTATTCTTATACCACGTTGTACCCTTTATCTGCTGGTACGGTGAGAGAATGTGAACTCCGCCGTTCTCTCTGTCAAGATCCCACGGCTGTCCGTTTCCGATATAGTTATTAAGTTCCAGGGGCTGATACTGCGTAAGAACACCGACCGTGTAAATGCCCGAGTTCACACAGTTTGACAAAGGAAAGTCGATGATTCTGTACTTTCCTCCGTAAGGTACTGCAGGCTTGGCAATATTCTTTGTCAGGATGCCAAGACGGCTTCCCTGTCCGCCTGCAAGAAGCATTGCGATACATTCCGTGTTGCGAGCCATGTTTATTCCTCCTGTTTTGTAATAGCTTTGTTATTTGAATTTTTTTTGCGGGGCTTCGGCTGTTTTCTGCGAAGATATATCACCGACATTCCCGCCAGCGACAGCGATACGCTCTGTTTGTATGAGTGCATCGGTATCTTTTCGGTTTTAATCTGCGCCGACTGACCTTTTCCCGTACCGCCGAATTCCTCACGGTCACTGTTGAACACGACCTCGTAAGTTCCCTTTTCCGGTACACCGATACGGTAATCGTTTCTGAAGACACTCGTCAGGTTGCAGATTACTATTATTTCACCGCTGTTTTTGTCGATTCTTCTGAATGAAATAACGGAGTTATCTTTATCATCCCCCGATATCCACGAAAAACCGTCCCAACTGTAATCAATTTCATAAAAAGCGGGGGTTTCTTTGTAAAAACGGTTAAGCTCCTTCGTAAACGTCCTGAGCTGTCGGTGCTTTTCATAATCGAGAAGCAACCAGTCAAGTCCGTTTTCGTAATTCCACTCGATAAACTGTCCGAACTCACTGCCCATGAAAAGAAGTTTTTTTCCGGGATGTGCGATCATATAAGAGAGGAAGGATCTGACTCCCGCAAATTTTTCTTCGTAATCGCCGGGCATTTTTCCTATGAGAGAGCATTTGCCGTGAACAACCTCGTCGTGCGATATGGGCAGAACAAAATTCTCGGAAAATGCGTACATAAACGAAAACGTCAGGCAGTCATGATTATTTTTACGGTGAATTCCGTCGAGAGAAAAATATCTCAGGCAGTCATTCATCCATCCCATGTTCCATTTAAAATTAAATCCGAGTCCGCCCATAAAAACGGGCTTCGAAACCATCGGCCACGCCGTGCTTTCCTCGGCAATCATCATTACATCGTAATGCTCACGGAAAACCGTTTCGTTCAGCTTCTGCAAAAAGCTCACCGCTTCGAGATTACGGTTTCCGCCGTCCTTGTTCGGAATCCACTCACCCGCCTTGCGGTCGTAGTCGAGATAAAGCATCGATGCCACGGCATCTACACGGAGTCCGTCGACATGATACACGTCAAGCCAGTACATGGCACTCGACAGAAGAAAGCTCTGCACCTCGTTTCTGCCGTAGTCGAAAACTCTTGTGCCCCAGCCGTAGTGTTCACCCTTTCTCGGATCGGAATACTCATAGCACGGCTTTCCGTCAAATTCATAGAGTCCGTGTGCATCCTTCGGAAAATGTGCAGGCACC
>JAZSPN010000121.1:0-11298 GCA_045537495.1 Acutalibacteraceae bacterium | reverse complement strand
AACCAAAAGCCCTCCCCGGTAAAGTCGGGTGGCAGCCGAAGGCTGACGGGAGGATTGTCGGTAAAGAGTTGATTTTATTTTTATAGCAATCCCTCAGTCAAACGTAAACGTTTGCCAGCTCCCTTTACTGGAGGGAGCCGTGAATTTGTGCTGTGTTTTGGTGTGTTCTTCTGATTTTACTCACTTATTTTTAACTATTAAAACTCAAAATCAGCAGTTACCGACAAAGCCTCCACTGTGTAAGGGGAGGTGGCAAAACGAAGTTTTGACGGAGGGGTTGTCTGTGAATTGTTGGTTTGTATTTTTTATTTCAAGCAATCCCTCAGTCAAAAATCAAAGATTTTTGCCGGCTCCCTTTACACAAGGGAGCCGTTAAATTTGTACAGGTTTTCGGCACTTTCTTCTGATTTTAAAGGTCTGCACTTATCAAAAAGTATAAGCCTTCCTTTTTGTGCATATAAATACTTAAAGCACATGAAAGGATGGGATAAAATGTCGGACTCTGAGTTTTTGGTTGAAAGCAGGAAGGCGGATAAGAAAAAGGTGAGAAATCTTACTCCTCTGATTCAGGCAATTGTCTGTCTTGCGGCAGTTCTGACGGTATTTTTCACAAGCAGAAGCGGTGCCCGTTTTTACGATCATTTAAAGGACGGCTATGAGAGCATCATGAAAAACGACCTTTGCTCCGACGGTATCATCGAAACCGTGCGCGGGCTTTTTGACATGACATTCTCTCCCTCGCGTCAGGTGAATTCCGACGAAAGCTCTTCTTCGTCGGAAAGCTCATCGGATACCGCAACCGTCACCATCGACTCCGATGCAAAAATCGAAACGATCACCTCCTCGGGCGGTGAGGACATTCGGGTTCTCGATGCCCTCAGCGATTCGACACTCGATGCCGTCATCATATCGAAGGAAGCCGTCACCCCCGTTTCGGGTACGGTAACCTCCCCTTTCGGGTACAGAATTCATCCGATCACGGGTAACAAGAGCTTTCACACGGGGATCGACATTGCTTCTCCCGAAGGCACTCCCGTAGCATCGGCATACAGCGGTACCGTCACTCAAACGGGTTACACAAACGGCAGGGGAAACTATGTTTTCGTCGATCACGGTGACGGTTTACAGACTCTCTACTGTCACCTGAGTAAAATCAACGTTTCGGAAAACACCTGCATCCGTGCAGGCGAAACCGTCGGCTTCGTCGGAAGCACGGGAATGTCAACGGGACCTCACCTTCACTTTGAGCTGAGAGCAGGCGGTATCCGCTGTAATCCGATTTACGCCTTAAAGGACCTTTCCGATGCCATCTGAAATCAATTTCTCCTTCATGGGACTTGCTCTTATCACGCTGATTCTGATTTTTGACAGAAACGGGAATGTCGGACTTTGCATCTGTGCCGCAATTTTTCACGAAACCGGTCACATTCTCTCGCTTCTTTTGTTCCGCGACTCTCCGAAAAAAATAAACATCGGATTTTTCGGCATACGCATAGAACGCACCGAAAAAACCGATATCTCCTATCTCAAAGAAGCGGTTATCGCCCTGAGCGGACCTCTCTTCAACATCGTTGTCGCTCTGATCACTCTTTTTTCGGAAGGTCCCTCCGATCCTTTTGTGATGATTAACGCTTTTCTTGCCGTCTTCAATCTTCTTCCCCTGGCACCCCTCGACGGCGGAAGGGTGCTTTATCACCTTCTGTGCCGTTTTTCCGAGGATTCAACCGCAAAACGCATAACAAAAACCGTCACCGCCGTTGGTCTTATACCTCTTGCGGTGACGGGTACTGTTATTTTTATCCGTGACAGAAGCAGCTTTTCCCTTCTTCTGTCCTCCGTTTACATATCGTTTTCGCTGTTGTCTTTTCCGTACAACTGAATTGAATTCTTCTGTGCATAGCTTTCCGCAAACGATCCGTACGGACAGTCAATGCGAAGGTTTACGCATCCCTTGAACGCATTATCTCCGATTCGCGTGACCGATGACGGAATGTATATCTTCGAAAGAGCCGTGCAGCCCGAGAATGCCTCTTCTCCGATTGACAGCGTGTTCGGAGGAAGCTTTATCTCTCCGATTTCGAAGCAGTTTGCAAATGCCGATTTCTCAATTTTCAAAAGTGATGTCGAGAAGTTCACCGTTTTGAGCGATTCACAACCCTCGAAAGCACTCTCATTGATGTGCGTTATCGCCGTAAGCGGTACCGATTCGAGAGATTTGCATCCGTAGAAGCAGTTGACGGGAATTACCTTCACCTGTGTCGGAAGCACAACCGATTCCAGCGATGAGCAGCCGAAGAAGAAGGCTTCTCCGAGATTCTGCACCTTTGACGGGCTCTCAAACGTACACTTTTTCAACGAGTCACAGTTGTAAAATACCGATGCTCCGACCGATGCCACGCCCTTCGGCACCGCGACACCCGAAAGTGAAGAGCAGTACGCAAACGCCCAGTCACCTATCGTTGTAACCGTCGACGGAATCGCAATCGCTTTAAGCGATGAGCACTTGTAGAATGCCTGCGGTCCGATGCTTCTGAGCGTTGAGGGAAGTGATACGGATCCGAGATTTGCACAGCCTCTGAAAGCATCGCTTCCTATCGAAGTGACTCCCATCGGAATTGTAATTGCCTGCATCTCCACACAGCCGTAAAACGCATTTTTACCTATCGTCGTAACGGTTGTCGGAAGATTGACATTAACCAGCTTCGAATTGTAAAAAGCACCTTCGCCGATTGTATTGACTGTTTTTCCGTTGAGCTTTTCGGGTACGGTTATATTGATACCTTTTCCGTTATAGCCCGTTATCGTCACGGCGCTGCCCGTTTCGATGTATGAAAAATCAGACTCTTCTCTCGTCACTTCGGTTTCCTCTTCGGAAGCCACGTGAGTTACCGATTCCCCGGAAGACTCCGTTTCGGTTTCGTCGGAGCTGTCCGTAAGGTCGTTTATGTCGGGATATGAATATTCCGTCGAGAAAATAACTCTTTCCGATGACGGCGCCGTTGTGCGGTACCGAAGAGTCGTTCTGCTTGTAAGCGCCTCTCTCTCCTGTCTGCGGTCATTGTAGTCGCTGAGCTTGTTCATCGTAATCGCAAGCACCGCCGCAACCGTAAGCACAAGAAGTACGATAAGATTTCGCATATTGAAAACGGATTTCAGCACATCCTTCTTCTTTGAAGTAAGGCGCATACTCTGCATCTTGAAGTCGCCGTCATCCGCCGCCGAATCCGTCATCGACGAATCAAGGAAGTTTGCCTCGACAAGCGATTTTATAAGTCCCGGGTAAAAGCTGTCTATTTCCTCGGGAGAAAGTGAGAATTCCTTCGTATTGCGAAGTGCCCAGAGAATAACCGACTTTCTGCTGACATATCTGAGTATATCCGCTTTTTCGCACACACGGTCAATAAGCGCTTCCGACTCCGCAAAAGCCTTTGCGAGTACGCCCCTCACCTGATTTTCGTCGGAGGACACGATTTTCGCAATATCCTCGGGAGATGTGCTGACGAAATAGTAAAGGTACAGACATATACGCTTTTCGAGAGAAAGAGTGTCAAGCACCGAAAATACACAGTCCGCCGTCGCCGATGTTTCGACACCTCTGACTGTATTGAAATCGTAAAAACATGCACTGTCATCCGCAAAAAGTCCTGCTTTTTCACAGAGTGATCCGTCATGCACAAGCGATTCTTTGTACTTTGCATCCTTTGCCGTTTCGTCATATGCCAGCTTATGAATCTTCTGTACAAAAGCTTCACCGCTGTCTACGGTATCGAGATTCGAAAATACATTGATATATATATCGGACAGAATACGAAGTGATTCGTCCTTGCTTCCCGTTATGTTGAGCAAAATAAGGTATGCCGACGGAAACGAAGAAAAAAACAGACTGTCGATAGCGCTTCTGTCACCCTCACGCGCCATGAGGATAAGCTGCCATGTCCCTCTTTGATTCATCTGCACAAGACCTCCGTAACCACATAATTATACGTTTACAGTATATCTCATTATGTGTCCATTGTCAAGGAAAAGCATCTTTTCTTTCTTTTTCCGGACAAAATATGAATAATCCGTGAACATTTGTTCTGTTGAGTCTTTTTTTGTCTTAAACACGGCAAAAAAAGGCTCTTTTTGCCGTATGGGTGAGAGGAGTTCTCAATAAAACACAAGGAAGGAACAAATGAAAAAACTGACACAAAAAGAACAGCTTTTCTGTCTTTATTACAGTATGCTGTGCAACGCCCGTGAGGCTTCGTCAAGAGCGGGCTACAAGGACCCCGTCAAGGCAAGTGAAAAACTGATGCGCCGGAACGATATCCGCGATGCCGTCGAAAAGCTTCGCAAAGACAACACCGTAACTCCCGACGAGATTATCGCCGGCTACCGCCGACTCGCATTCGGCTCCTGTGCCGATGCCATGAAGCTTCTCCTCTGCGGTGAAATTCCCGACGGTGATTTTGAAGCATGCGACCTTTTCAACGTTTCCGAAATCAAAAAGCCGAAGGACGGCGCTCTGGAAATCAAGTTTTTTGACAGACTGAAAGCGCTTGAACACCTCGAAGCCATACAGGGCTCTTTAAACGGCAGTGATTCCGCAATTCCGTTCTACGAAGCATTGCTCAGAAGTGCTCAGTCACAAAACTCTTCCGACGCGGACAGCTTTTCCCCGTCTGAAAGGAGGTCACCATAAGACTTAAAGATTTCACCGAATTTTCCGAAAAACAGATGTCCGTAATGACCTGGTGGTGCGACAAAAGCCCCTTTCATTCTTACGATGCCGTCATATGCGACGGTGCCGTCCGTTCCGGCAAAACCGTCTGCATGACACTTTCTTTCATCTTCTGGGCATTCTACGAGTTCAGCGACACGTCGTTCGCCCTCTGCGGTAAAACAATCACTTCTCTGCGCCGCAACATAATAACGCCCGTCTTACCGCTTCTTCGTGAGCTCGGCTTCGAATGCACCGAAAAGGTTTCCGGCAACTTTGTCCGCATCCGCCGCGGTGATACCGTCAACACCTTCTTCCTCTTCGGCGGCAAGGACGAAAGCTCCGCTTCGCTCATTCAGGGCATGACTCTCGGCGGTGTATTGCTCGATGAAGTCGCTCTCATGCCGCGTTCATTCGTCGAACAGGCTCTCGCACGCTGCTCTCTCTCCAAGGCCCGCCTCTGGTTCAACTGCAACCCCGAAAACCCTCACCACTGGTTCCACGAAGAATGGATCAAAAAATCACGTTCGAAAAACTGTCTGTATCTCCACTTCACCATGGACGACAACCCCTCTCTTTCTCAGCACGTCCGTGATCGCTACAAAAGCATTTACAGCGGTGTCTTCTACGAAAGATTCATCGAAGGCAAGTGGGTTGCCGCCTCAGGCACCGTTTATCCCATGTTCGACGAAAACATCCACGTCGCTCCTCTCACGTCACATCCCACGGAATACTGCATTTCCTGCGATTACGGCACCGTAAATCCCTCCTCCTTCGGTCTTTGGGGCAAGTGCGGTCCCGTCTGGTACAGAATCCGCGAATACTACTACGATTCACGTAAAGAAGGTACTCAACGCACCGACGAAGAGCATTACGGTGCTCTCGAAAAGCTTGCAGAAGCTCTCGACATCGAAGCCGTCATCGTCGATCCTTCCGCTGCAAGCTTCATCGAATGTATCCGCCGTCACGGCAGATTCCGTGTTATCCCCGCAAAAAATGACGTTCTCGACGGTATCCGAAAGGTTTCCGATGCAATCAAGGGACGACACATCGTCATCTGTCCCGAATGTCACGATGCCATTCGCGAATTCTCTCTTTACCGCTGGGATGTCGGCAGTGTTCGCGATGCTCCGAAAAAAGAAAACGATCACGCCATGGACGATATCCGTTATTTCGTTTCCACCGTACTTAATTCCCCGTGTGATTCGTTTTTCGCCGTCGCCGTAGAACGTTAGGAATTTTATGAAAGGAGCCACTCTAATCCATGCTCTTCAAAAGAAAGAAAGGCTCTGAGGACAAAGTGCCTGTTCAGACTTCCGATGAAAGAATCGGCGGTTCTCCCCTTTTCTCTCTTGACTGTTTCATTCCGTCAAGTGCAGGTCTTCACGTCTACGAGTCACTCAGGAATGCAGTCCCCGTAATCGATGCCGCAATCACAAAAACAGTCCGCCTCACGGGCGGATATGAGGTTCACTGTAAGGATCCCGCCGCCGATGCACTTCTTCAGTCGTTTATAAGGAACGTTTCCGTCGGCGGTAACGGCAAAGGCATTTCCGCCTTTACCGATGCCTATTTCGATCAGCTTCTCACCTTCGGCACCGCCGTCGGCGAAATGGTCGTTCAGAACGGCAAGCTCATCGGTCTTTACAATGCACCGCTTCGCAACATTGAGCTTCACCGAAGCCCCGACGGCTTCAACTGCGAAGTGTGGACGGGAACGCCCGTCAGAAAAAAGGCGTTATATCAGGATCTGCTTCTCGTTTCCGCTTTAAACCCCGCACCCGGCAAGCTTTGCGGAACTTCCCTGCTTTCTTCTCTTCCTTTTGTTTCGTCCGTACTTCTCAAAATCTACAACGCCGTCGGTCAGAACTGGGACAGAGTCGGCAACGTCCGATTCTCCGTAACGTACAAGCCCTCCTCCGATGCCTCCGACCGTGCCTACGCCAAAGAACGCGCCGTCCAGGTCGCCAAAGAATGGAGCGAAGCCATGCAGCCCGGCGGCAGGATCAGGGATTTCGTCACCGTCGGAGATGTAAGCATCAAGGCTATCGGTGCCGATTCTCCCATTCCCGACAGCGACGTCCCCGTTCGTCAGATGCTCGAACAGATCGTCGCAAAAACGGGTATTCCGCCCTTCATGCTCGGTCTTTCGTGGTCCTCGACCGAAAGAATGTCCGCACAGCAGGCCGACGTGCTCACAAGCGAACTTGAAGCTTACCGCCGTCTGCTCACCCCCGTGATTCTCAGAATCTGCCGGACCTTCCTTCGTCTTTCGGGTATCACGGATGAGCCCTTCGTCGAATGGAACGACATCACGCTTCAGGATGAGGTTGAGCTTGCAAAAGCAAGGCTTTACGATGCTCAGGCTCAACAGCTGCTTCAAAACAGAAAGGAGGAAAAAGCATAAAAAAGCAACTTAACTTCGAGGTATCTGCCGATATCCCTTCGGTGTCCGCCGAAGATATGGCGCTTATCAACAGATACACGAGAAAAACTCTTTCAGCCGATGACGTATACACCTTCAGCGTTATTCTCTGCGACAACGAAATCGACAGAGATTTCGAACGTTTCAGCAAAACGGCTCTTACAGCGCTTTGCGATATGTTCGTCGGCAAAACGGGTATTTTCGATCACAGCATGAGAGCTTCCGACCAGACCGCACGTATCTACAAAACGGAAGTTATCGAAGACACGGACAGAAAAACCTCTGTCGGTGAAACGTACACCTTTATCAAGGCATACGCCTATATGCCGAGAATCTCTTGTAACAGCGACCTGATATGCGAAATTGACAGCGGTATCAAAAAGGAAGTCAGTGTCGGCTGCTCGGTAAAAACGACACTCTGCTCGGAATGTAATTCCGACATAAGAAGCTGTTCCCACATCAAAGGTCAGAGCTACGGAAAAACCGTCTGCCACGGTATCCTCACCGATCCCTCCGATGCCTACGAATGGTCGTTCGTCGCCGTTCCCGCACAGAGAGGGGCAGGCGTTACAAAAGCTTTTACCGAAAAGGAGGATAATGTTCCCTTGGACAAAATCATGAAAAAGCTCAAAGAGCAAAACGGTGACATTCTCATCACCGAAACGGAAGCAGTAAAGCTTCGTCTGACAATCGACACTCTCGAAAAACAGGCAAAACTCGGCAGAGAATACACTTCCATGCTCATCGGCGACACCGTTCGTCTTGCCATGGCGGCAATGCCGAACGTGTCGGGCGATTCCCTCAAATCCGCCTGCGAAAAGCTCTCTCACGATGAGCTTACCGCACTCAAAAGCGGATTCGAAAAAATTGCAGAAAAGCAGATGCCCATAACGCTCCAGCTCTCAGACGGCGATAATACGGCATCGGCAAACAATGAATTTATAATTTAACGGAGGTAAAAAATGACTATCTCAACCAACGGCTTCATGGCCGAATCTCTCACTCTCCTCGGTGATACTTCAATCAGTTTCGGCGAAACTGTCAAAATTTCCGACAACAACACCGTTTCGTCCTGCGAAAGCGGCGACACCTTCTGCGGTATCGTAACTCACGAGAAAAACGGCATTTGCGCCGTTCAGCTTCACGGTACGGCAACCGTCCCCTATACGGGCACCGCACCCGCGGTCGGCTACACAGAGCTTTGTGCCGACGGTAACGGCGGTGTTTCAAAAGGCTCCGGCAGAGAATATCTCGTTCTCTCGGTAAACGAAACTTCTTCCACAGTCACTTTCATTCTTTAATTACGGAGGTTTTTAAATGTCATTTGATTCAATAAGACTCGAAAAAGGACTTTATACCACAGGTAAATCCTTCACATCGGCACTCGAAGCTCTCGATCCTTCCGAAAACTACAAGGGCACTTCCCTCGAAGGTCTTGACGCCTATCAGCGCCAGCTCAAGCGTTTCGACATCAGGGTAAACGGCTCGGATTGCAGCACGGTCGAAAAATTCTTCACGAACACCGACTCCGCCGCTCTCTTCCCCGAATTCGTTGCCCGTGCAGTCCGTCAGGGCATGGAGGAATCCGATCTTCTCTCCCGCATCGTCGCCGTTACCACGCTCATCGACGGTCTTGACTACCGTTCGATCGAATCCGTTCCTTCCGATTCCGACAAGGAGCTTGCCGTCATCGCCGAGGGTGCTCACATTCCCGAAACCATGATCCGCACTCAGGAAAACCTCGTAAGACTCCACAAGAGAGGCAGAATGCTCACGGCCTCCTACGAAGCCATCCGATTCCAGAAGCTCGATCTCTTCGCCATCACGCTTCGCCAGATCGGCGCTTACATTGCACGTTCTCAGTTCAACGATGCCGTCAATGTCCTCAAAAACGGTGACGGCAACGATAATCCCGCCGGTATCACTTCAATCGCCGATACCGAAAACCGTGCAGTGACATATTCGGATATCATCGACTTCTGGAACAGCTTCTCCCCCTACTCTCTCACAACTCTTATTGCAGGCCCCGAAAACACCGCAAAACTCCTCAATCTCCCCGAATTCAAGGATGCCGCGGCAGGCTTCAATTTCCAGAGTACGGGCAAAATGATCACTCCCGTCGGCGCTGAGCTTATCCGCTCCAACGCCGTCGAAAGCTCCGACATCATCGGTCTTGACAAGTCGTGTGCTCTCGAAATGGTAAAATCGGGCGAAATCCTTACCGAATTCGACAAGCTCATCGACCGTCAGCTCGAAAGAGCAGCCATCACTTCTACGGCGGGCTTTGCGAAGATCTTTAAGGATGCTTCCAAGATCCTCTCCGTTTAAGGAGGTAAGCCGTGGATCAGTGGACTGTTCTTGACGGTCTTCGGCTTTTAACTCATCTCGACGGTGAAGGGGCAGTGTCCGAGGCTCTGCCCCTTTGCAAATCGGCGGCAGAAACTGTCATGCGACGCGTCAAAAGCAACGCCGATCCTTCCGATCAACGACTTGTCCGTGCCGCTGCCGCCATCGCTTTTTACGATCTTACATTGCTGAATTCCTCCGACGAGGATGCCACCTCTTCGTTTAAAGCGGGTGACGTTACCGTAAGCCGAAGCCCTTCCTTATTGCTCGAAAAAGCTTCTCTTATCAAAAACGAAGCCATCATAAACGCTCTCCCCCTGCTTCGCGATGAAGCTTTCCTCTTCACCTGCGTTTAAGGAGGCTTTATGCAGATAAATCAATTTCTCAGAAGATACGGCAGAAAATCCGTCTTCTCCTCCTACGACGGCTGGACGTCAACTCCTTTTCACTGCCTTATCCAGCCCCTTCGGTATAAAAATAAAATGTATCTCTACGGTGTCAACACCCAGATCGGCTATAACGCTCAAGGTCATTACCTGTACATCGGCCCTCCCGAACATGATGTCACCAAGCTGTCGGATGATACCATCCTCGTGTGTGACGGAATCAAATACAGAATCGACCGTGCCGAAAAAGTCTACTGCGGTTCCGACATCTTTTATATCTGGGCAATTATCCGTACCATCGTTGAAGATGAAAGTGAGGTGTCCTCATGAGTGAAATAAGCGCTTTACCCTCGGGTATCGCAAAATGGCTGTCAGAACAGAAAGAACAGCTTCCCGATATTACGTTCATCACGGAATATCCCCCCGAAAAGAAAGCCATTCCCCTTAAAAAGGCCATAGTCGCCATAGGTCTCAACCAAGTCAGCATTACCGACAGCTTCGTCGATGACGGCACCGGTGTTCTCGTCAAACAGGAATATTGCAGATCTGCCGATCTCAGAATAAGCCTTGCCATACACGTTCCCTTCTCCCACGGCGGTGCCGCCTGCCACGACGTTTTCACCAACATCATCGACTGTCTGACGTTCGCATCGGATCTCAATATCGAGGAATCGGGGTGCGGCAACGTCATCGCCGACAGAGATACGGATGCTTTCGTTCTCGAAGGCTTCATTATGATTAAAGCGGATTTCTGTCCCGCCATTTCTTCGGATCTCAATTTCAAAACCTTCGAAGACCATCAGCTTCTGTGCGGATCTCATATTTCCGATCCCGATGTTCACGTTTCCGCCGACGAAAAAGACCGCTGGAACAATTCCTTCGATTTCGGTATGTTCACCGGTGACGGCCGTGCCACAAGAACTATAAATATCGGTTTCAGACCTCGGTTCGTCATCGTCTTTGAAGAAGATGCCCCGCCCTGCGTCTATGATCCCTCTGAAACGTACATCGCCTCTTACTGCGGCTTCGCCATGGACAAAATCAACTCCATGGGAGTTTCCCTCGCCGAAAACGGCTTCACGGTCTATAACGGCGAAAGTCACGAGTATCTCGGTGCAGCTCCGTATCTCAACCGCTTCCCCTATTCATACGCATTTTTTGCAATGAAATAGCCTTTCGCAACACCGAAACACGTAATTTTTTGCCCCTCAAAAATTTTTAAAAAAACTTCAAAAAAAGTATTGACAACCGTGTATGCGTCTGCTATAATATGTAACGTTCCGAGCGAGAGTGGCGGAATCGGCAGACGCGCACGTTTGAGGGGCGTGTGTTTACGACGTACGGGTTCAAGTCCCGTCTCTCGCACCAGACGAGTTCACACAACCGTGTGGGCTCGTTTTTTTATGTACATATATCCGGAACTTGAACCCCTCTGCCGA
>JAZSPN010000073.1:0-31306 GCA_045537495.1 Acutalibacteraceae bacterium | reverse complement strand
CAATATTTTTTTATTGTCAATCTCCGATGAAGCAAAATCAATATTTTTTTGAAACGTATCTCATATTTTTTTGTGGCAGGGCTTCAAAAGATCATCTCCCTTTTGCTAATTTTTTCTTTTTTCCAAATCAGAATATTATTTCAGTTATAATATGGTATTATAAACTGATTAAAAATTTTTAAGGAGTTTTGATATGCCCAGACTTCATTTTTGGGAAGATCCTACAATATTCGAGCAAAATAAGCTCGATGCTCATAACCTCGCACTTCCCTTCGGAGAGTTTGACGAATTCTCTTTCGACAGATCCCCTTACAAAATGACTCTCAACGGCCTTTGGAAATTCCACTGGCACAAGGATTCCGATATTTCCGTCGAAAATTTTTATCACACCGATTTCGATGATTCCTCATGGGATACTGTCGAAGTTCCTTCTCTCTGGCAGCTGAAAGGCTACGGAAAACCCATTTATCTTTGTTCTTTTATGCCCGAGGGTGTTTCCAAAAACAAATATAAAATACCAAAAGTAAGCCACAAGCTTAATGAAGTCGGTATTTACCGCCGGACCTTCTCACTTCCCGAGTCATGGATAGGCCACAGAATTATCATCCATTTCGGAGCGGTAAAGAGCGCTTTTTATCTTTATATCAACGGAAGCTATGTCGGATATTCTCAAGGCTCAATGACTCCCGCTGAATTTGATATAACCGCGCTGCTCAACACGGGAGAAAACCAGATTACCGTGCGTGTTTTCCGTTACAGTGATGCCACTTATCTTGAAAATCAGGATATGTGGAACTTATCGGGCATTTACCGTGAGGTTTACGTTTATGCGGAGCCGGTTGTCAGAATTGACGATATTTATGCGAAGGCGACACTTGACGAAAGCTTTCAGAACGGTCAGCTCAAGCTTGAGTTGACACTCATCAACGCGAAGCCGTCACACACTCCGGCAACCTGCACCGTAGAGCTTGACGGGCAGTGCATCCACACGGAAGACTTTGAAATATTCGGAAGACATACGATTTCTTTTTCTCATACCGTACCTTCTGTACGTCCGTGGTCCGCGGAAGCTCCGAACCTTTACGATCTCACCGTTACGCTTTACTCGAACGGATCTTTTATGACGAAGAAGAGAATAAGAATCGGATTCAAAACCGTGTCCATAGACGGTAACATTTTCAAAATCAACGGACAGAGGGTTATTATCAAAGGTGTTAACCGTCACGATTTTGATCCCGAAAACGGCTGGAATGTTCCCCGCGAAACCTTCCTTAAAGATTTGACTTTGATGAAGCAGGCAAACATAAACGCAATACGTACAAGCCATTATCCCGATGATCCGTATTTTTACGAGCTCTGTGACGAAATGGGCTTCTATGTGATGGATGAATGTGACGTCGAAAGTCACGGTGTCAGAAGAAAAAATGTCCCGGGAAGCAACCCTCTCTGGAAAGATGCCGTCGTCGACAGGGCAAAGCGTCTTGTTCTTCGTGACAGAAGTCATGCCTGCATATGTTTCTGGTCACTCGGAAACGAAGCCGGTGACGGAAGCAATTTCCTCCGAATGAAAAATGCAATGCTTCTTTACTGCGATATGTATCCGATTCATTATGAAGGCGATTCGGACTTCAAAAAATCAGATTTCATCAGCAGAATGTATCCGACAGAAAACATCACGAAGGCTTTACGCGAACAAAAAGCCATAAAAACGACACTCTTCGACAATGTTGCCAACAGACTGGCGGCAGACAACAAGCCCGTTCCCGCAAGTGTTTACAAATATAAACCCGTCATTTACTGTGAATATGCCCACTGCATGGAAAACAGTCTGGGTAACTTCAAGGAATATGTTGACGATTTCGAAAAATACGATCACATGTGCGGCGGATTTATCTGGGACTTTGTTGATCAGTCCATAAGACAGTATGAAGACGGAAAACCCGTTTACCGCTACGGCGGAGATTTCGGTGAAGGCGCTTCGAGTTATTATTTCTGCAACAACGGAATTATCGCCTCCGACAGAACTCCTCACCCCGCTTACTATGAAGTGAAGCAGGTCTATTCGAATATTTCCGCACGGTTTGAAGACGGCACCGTTTTCATCGAAAACAAAAACTGTTTTGTTTCACTCGACTACATAACCGTTCACTGGTCACTGACTCATGACGGCATAACCGTAAAGGAGGGTGATATTGATTCTCTCTGCACACCTCCTCAGTCCGAGGAAGCATTGAATCTTCCTCACTCACTGCCCACGCCTTCCGACAAAGAATGTATTCTTACACTTTCCTACCGTCACAAGTACGACGGATCATGGTTCAGAGCGAACGACGAAATAAGCTTTAATCAGTTTACATTATCGGAATGGGCTAATCCCCTGCCGATAAATACCGGCAAGGTTTCTCTCAACCGCAAGGGAAGCACCGTCACGGTAACCGCGGGTAAAACCTCCCTCGTTTTCAAAAACAAAAGAATCGCCGTCCTTGATTTAGGCGACGGAAACATTCTTGACGGTAATGACCTGAAGCCTAACTTCTTCAGAGCTCTTACCGATAACGATATCGGATATCTTAATTTTGTACCGAAGCTTTCTTTCATCCATCCGTTAAATCTCTGGAATTTCGTATCAAAGGTCATTCGTCCCGTTTCTCTTTCCGTTAAATCAGAGGACAACCGTGCTACCGTCACCGTGAAATGGTCTGCGCCTTTCACTGCCGGGGTAAAAACGGTATTTCACGTTCTTGCAAACGGTGATGTCGGTGTATCCTGCATCGGCAAAGGACTTATTCTCCCCATGCTTCGATTCGGCATGAATCTCGGAATAGACAAAAGATTCAAAAATGCCGAGTGGTACGGCAGAGGTCCTCATGAAGCGTATTGCGACAGAAAAACAGGTCAGAAAATTGCAATTCACTTCGAAAAAACCGAAAACCTCTCACATATGTATGTAAGACCTCAGGAAAACGGAAACAGAACCGATGTTCACATGCTTACGCTTACCGACGACGGCGGCAGGGGCTTTACCGTCCGAGGCATGAAAACCTTTGATTTTTCCGTTTCACCCTATTCGATTCAGAAGCTTCACAATGCCTCTCATATTCACAAGCTTCAAAAGGATTCTTTCCTTACACTCAATCTCGACTGCAAACAGAGAGGTGTCGGCGGTGATATGCCGGGCTGTGCTTATCTGCATGAGCCCTACAAGATGCACCCCGGTCTGTATCGCACTGATCTGACTTTCAAAAGGTACAACAAGGAGAATTGACATGAACAATGAGCTTCACGTACGGTCACAAGACATAGTTTTTAATATGCCCGATGCATGGGATAACTGCGCTTTTCTCGGCAACGGAACTCTCGGAGCACTTCCCTATCACGAAAACGGCAGTTTTATAATAAGACTCGGTCACACGGGTGTTTACGATAACCGTCCCGCCGACCTTACCGTTAACGGAAAAATGTTCCAGACTCCGCGTCTTCCCGTCGGATTATTCCGTTTGGTGACGAAAGGTGCTATCATCTCTTCCTCGCAACATCTTTCTCTCTATGATGCACTCGCAACGGGCACAATCATCACCGATTGCGGAAAAATCGAATATGTCGGCTATGTGGCCTCCGAAGCTGAATTCGGATGTTTTTCATTCGTCGGTTTTGACGGTGAAAAGGACGTGACGGTAAAATATGTCGCCGAAAAAGCGGAAAGTCCCCGACAGACCAAAATGCGTAACATCAACGACATGAATCGCTTCAATCATAATTATGATGAGCCGAAAGAACCGTATCATTGTGACGGTGAGTTCAGTATTTTTGTTCAGCCGAAATTCACAGTCGGTTGTTATGTCGTCGCTTATTCATTTGAAGATAATAAGCTTATCTGGGCAGTTCAGCACGGCGACGATAACGATAAAGTCATCGAAACATCAGAAAACATAATTTCCGATGCTGTCAAAAATGAGCATAAGTATTTCGAAGCACACAGAAAATGGTGGAACAACTATTATTCACGCACATATCTTTCTATGAACGACAAGCGCTACGAAAGCTTCTATTATGCTCAGCTTTATAAAATCGCATCCGCAACCCGTGAAAACGGCAGAATCATCGACACCGTAGGTCCGTGGCTCACCACGACATCGTGGCCGGCAGCTTTCTGGAATCTCAACACTCAGCTTACCTACGCCTCAATGTATGCTCCGTGTCTTTTCGATATCGCTTCTTCTCTTCCGAATACTCTTATACGCGAAAAAGACACACTTATCCGCAACGTTGATGAACAGTACAGAGCTGACTGTGCAGGTATCGGCTCAAATACGACTGCCGATCTTTCCGCTCCCGTTGCTGTCCCCGGAAGAGATACAAAGGGCTATGTAGAGCTCGGAAATCTCCCGTGGGTGCTGTACGACATTTATCTTCAATACAAATATACTCTTGACGTTTCTCTTATCAGAGATACGGTTTACCCTCTTCTTTCTCGCTGTCTTAACTATTACAGCAAATTTCTGGTTTCCGATGACAACAATATCCTTCATCTCATGCCGACGGCTTCTCCCGAATACGGTGTTGTCGGTCCCGATTGCAACTATGATCTCTCCCTTATACGCTTTTCCTGTCATACTCTTAAGGAATGTGTGAAAATTCTCGGTATCGAGGACAAAAACGAGTCATTGTGGGACGACATCCTCGCAAGACTCACCGACTATCCCGAAGATGAAAAAGAAGGCTTCATGATTAATGCGAAACAGCATATGGCAATGTCGCACAGACACTATTCTCATCTTTTAATGGCTTACCCTTTGCACCTTCTGAACATCGACGATCCGAAGGATGCCGAAAGAATCAAGCGTTCCGTTGAGCATTGGCACAGCATGCCCGAAAAGCTTGAAGGCTACTCTCAGACGGGTGCCTGCGCCATGTACGCAATGCTCGGCGACGGAAATAAAGCGCTTTACTATCTGTCCGATCTGTGGAACAAGGGATTTATTTCTCCAAGCACGATGTACAAGGAAGACGGCGGTGCAGTACTCGAAACACCCCTTGCCGCCATGAACTCACTCATCGACATGATGCTCAGCACATACGACGGGATTATCCGAGTTTTCCCCGCCATACCCGATGAGTGGACAGATATAGAATTTTGCAACCTTGCCGGTGTCGGTGCTTTCAGAATCAGTGCCGTTCTCGAAAACGGTAACGTAAAATCCGTTACCGTAAAAAGCCTTGCAGGCTCACCGTGCCGAGTGCAAGTACCCTTTGCCGATTCCGAAAACATCGGCTGTGACGGATGCGAATATTCTTTTGACGGAAAGTTTTACACCTTATCACTCAAAAAAGACTGCGAAGCTACACTTTATCAGAAATAAAAGATCAGCGGCTTACATCCGACGATGCAAGCCGCTGTTAATTTTTATTTTAAAATACGTCCTGAGTAATGTAAACGTAAACAAGCTTCGGAAGCATTATAAAGAATCTGGGAAGCCAGTTAAGTATTGCATATGAGCCGAGTCCGAGTGCCGAGGGAATGAGTCCCATGATGTATCCGAAGGGAGTTGTCGTCTTGTCACCGGTATACTCAATTTCATTTTCACCGGTTTCTTTTTCGATGGTGAATTCATCGATAACCGTGATGACATCTTCTTCGGTTGCGTCGTCGGGATTCGTCTTATCCTTGATGATGTAAGCGGTATATGTAAGCTTTCCGCCGTCAACAGAAATCGTGTTGAAGCATCCGCCGATATTGGTTTCCTTCGTATTGTCAAAAGATGTTCCGTCCCAGTAGTTGCCGTAGCCGTCCTTCTGAACAGTCATGGCGCCGATCATGTTTTCCTTCAAGAAATGACCGAGAATAAACTCACGGATTTCATAGCGCTTGTTTCCTGCCGTTCCCGCAAGAACATAAACCGTTCCGTCATCGTTTACCTTGTTGTTCTTGAGGGGATTTGTACGAAGATACTGATGGTCGTGTCCCGACATTACGAGGTCAACGTTGCAATCGTCAAGAACGCTTACGAGAGCCTCCTGAAGATATGAAGCATCGGGCCACTTGATATCCTTACCGAGCGAATAAGGACTCTTGTGCATGAAAACGACCTTCCAGTCGGCATCGGTGCTCATGAGATCCTTTTTAAGCCAAATGAGCTGAGGTACGGAAACGGCCATAAAGTCGTTTGTGTTGACAACTGCAAAGTGAACGTTGCCGTAGTCGAACGAATAGTTCATACCGTTGAGTGTCTGTACGCTTTCGCTTGTATCGACACAGAACATGTTGTTGAACCAGTTCCATACTCCGAGTCCGTCGTGGTTGCCTGCTACGGGAACCTGTGTAATCGATCTGTTTATTTCATTGAATGCGATTGAATTGTAGTCCCACTCTTCATTTGTGCTGTCATCCGTATAGTCACCGAGTGTTACCATAAAGTCTGCATTCGGCATGGTATCAATGGCAGCCTGAGCAGTTCTTGCACCTTTAAGGAAATTACCGAGATTGCCTGCCTGAACGTCGGCAATACCGATAAACTCTACCTTATCGTCGTCGTTATCGGTTTTAAATGTGCCGTCTGCATATGCGTTTTCGGGACCGTAAAGACGGTAGGTGTATGCAGTATCAGCCTTAAGGCCTTTTACAAGAACCTTGTGCATAAAATAACCTTCCCACTCTTCACTTACCACATCGGCAAGAGTAAGTGTATCAGTAACATCTGTTTCGCCTTCAAAAACCGAAATCTTTGTTTCACAGCTTTCTTTGGTGTACCAGCAGAAGCCTCTTTGTGTCTTTGTGTCACCGTTGACGCAACAGCTGACTCTGAAAATGTCACCTGTTTCGGGGGTTTCTTCATCTGCACTGACTGCTACCGAGCAGAAGGTAAAAATCATTGCAAGGCAAAGAAAAACACTTAAAGCTCTCTTAAATTTACTCATAAAAACTATTTCCTCCGTTCATTTTTTGTAAAATAATTTTAGCATGTTTTCGAAAAAATGTCAACTAATCGGCAGAGTACTTCGTTTCGCAATACGCACAGCGATACACTTTATTTTCTCTGTCGGTAAGGTTGAAAACCTGATCGATTTCCTGCTCTGTTGAAGTTATGCAACGGGGATTTTTGCACTTGATAATATTAACAAGCTTTTCGGGAAGTGACGGATTAAGCTTGTTGACACGTTTTCCGTCCTTGATAATATTGACCGTTATTCCCGAATCAATATAGCCGAGTACGTCAAGATCGATGTCCATCGGAGTATCAACCTTGATAAGATCTTTTTTACCCATTCTGTGACTGTTGACATTCTTGATAATAGCTACGGGACAGTCAAGCTCACCAAGCTTCAGGAAATGATATATAAGCATACCTTTTCCGGCTTTTATATGGTCAATAACGATACCGTTGGTAATTTCATCAATTCTCATTACTCTACCCCCAGAAGCATCAAAATGAGTGCCATTCTGATATATTTACCGTATCTTACCTGCCTGAAATAGCAGGCTCTCTCATCCTTGTCAACTTCTCTCGAAATCTCATTTACTCTCGGAAGCGGATGGAGAATACGAAGCGTACTCTTTGCATTTCTGAGTTTTTCGGGAGTCAGTATATAGCTGTCCTTCAATCTGAGATAATCCTCTTCATTGAAGAAACGTTCACGCTGAACTCTTGTCATGTAAAGGATATCAAGCTCGGGCATTACGTTTTCAAGGTCAGTCGTCTGCTCATAAGGGATATTTTTCGCTTTAAGCGCTTCATCTTTGATATAACTCGGCAATTTAAGCTCATCGGGAGAGATAAGTACAATTTTGATTCCCGTATATCTCGACAGCGCGGAAATCAGCGAATGAACTGTTCTTCCGAATTTAAGGTCACCGCAAAAACCGACTGTCAGATCGTTGAGCCTGCCCGTTTCTCTCTTTATCGTGAGAAGATCTGTAAGAGTCTGTGTCGGATGATTGTGTCCGCCGTCACCCGCATTGATGATCGGCACCTCGGATGTTGTCGATGCTACAAGCGGAGCACCTTCCTTCGGATGACGCATAGCTATAATATCGGCATAGCAGCTTACAGTTCTGACTGTATCGGCTACACTCTCACCCTTCGCGGCAGAGCTGCTTTGCGCCTCGGAAAAACCGAGAACATTTCCGCCAAGCTCATACATGGCAGCTTCGAAGCTGAGCCTCGTTCTCGTCGACGGTTCAAAAAACAGTGTTGCAAGCTTCTTATGCTTACACTTTTCTGCATATTTTTCGGGATTGTCGATGATATCGTCTGCAACCGAGATAAGCTCTTCGATCTCTTCAACAGACAAATCTTTGATATCAATAAGATTTCTCATACCGCACATCCTTTCAGAAATTTATTTTGTGATCCAGCTTTCGTCACTCGGATTGTTTCTGAAATTTATGAGCTTTTCCTTGTCACCGGGCTTGATGTAGCCCTGCTGTTCTGCAATTTCCGCAATACAGTCGAGGTTTGTAAGGCTGTAATTTACCACATTTGCCTCAGCGAGTCTGTCGATCCCCTTCTTCATGCCGTATGTGAAGATGCTGACAATACCGAGAACTTCCGCTCCCGCTTCACGAAGTGCATCAACTACGTCGATAACGCTTCCGCCCGTCGAAATAAGATCCTCGACAACAACGACCTTCTGTCCTTTTTCGAGTCTGCCTTCGATTCTGTTCTGTCTGCCGTGATCCTTGTTTCCCGAACGGACATATCCCATCGGCATCGAGAGAAGATGCGCCGTAATCGCCGCATGAGCAATGCCCGCCGTGCTCGTTCCCATGAGAACTTCCGCTTCGGGGAAATGTTCCTTTACGAGTGTTGCAAGTCCCTCTTCAACATCATTTCGAACTTCGGGAGAAGTAAGAGTCAGTCTGTTGTCACAGTAAATGGGGCTCTTGATTCCGCTTGCCCATGTAAAGGGCTCTTCAGGTCTTAAAAATACCGCCTTAATCTTCAAAAGATCCGATGCAATTCTCTTATCCATTTTATTACTCTCCTTTTACAAATTCCTTAACACATCTTCTGTATGCCGCTACGGGATCGTCTGCCTGAGTAATAGGTCTTCCGACAACAATATAGTCGGATCCGATCTCATTCGCTCTCTTCGGAGTTGTAACTCTCTTCTGATCGCCTACGTCGCCGTCTGCAAAACGCACGCCCGGTGTTACCGTAACAAAATCGTTTCCGCATACTTCGTGAACTTTACCTGCTTCAAGAGGCGAACATACGACACCGTCAAGTCCCGATTTCTTCGCATTATAAGCATAGTGCATAACTACCTTGTCAATCGGCTCATTGATAAGAAGCTCGTTTCTCATTCTCTCTTCATCCGTTGAAGTAAGCTGTGTTACCGCAATAAGAAGAGGTCTTGTTCCGTCTTCTCTCGTAAGTCCCTCAATGGCCGCTTCCATCATAGCCGATGTGCCTGCCGCGTGAAGGTTGCACATATCGACATCAAGTCTTGAAAGCACCTTCATCGACTTTTTAACCGTTGTCGGGATATCGTGAAGCTTGAGGTCTACAAAGATCTTGTGTCCTCTTTCCTTGATCTTTTTTACAATGTCAGGTCCCTGCGAATAAAAAAGCTCCATTCCGATCTTTACGAACGGTTTTTCTTCCTTGAAAAGATCGAGAAAAGAAAATACTTCTTTTTCATCGGCAAAATCAAGTGCAATGATTACATCTTTACCCATCAGTGTGCTCCTCCTATACAATCACTTAAATTATTAATACCGTATTTTTCCATGACGGCAGGTAACTCTTCAACCGCCGTCTTTGATGCGAACGGATCTATAAGGTTTGCGGCACCGATTTCTACCGCCGTAGCACCCGCAAGCATAAACTCGATAACATCGGAAGCCGTTGTGACACCGCCCATTCCGACTATCGGAATTTTAACCGCTTCGAAAACCTGATATACCATTCTGACTGCAACCGGCTTTATTGCCGCTCCCGAAAAACCGCCCATCTTGTTGGCGATGACCGGCTTTTTGGTTTTGAGGTCAATTCTCATTCCGAGAAGTGTATTGATAAGACTTATACCGTCTGCACCTTCACTTTCGCAAGCCTTTGCGATTTCGGTAATGTCGGTTACATTCGGTGTAAGCTTGATAATCACGGGTTTTTTCGTGACCGCCTTTACAGCCCTTGTAACCTCTGCCGCCGCTTTCGCCGAGGTCCCGAAGCTCATACCGCCTCCGTGAACATTGGGACAGCTTATGTTGACTTCAAGCCAGCCCACCTGCTCCTCGGCATCAAGCTTTTCACAGGTGTATATGTACTCGTCAATCGAAAATCCGCTGATATTCGCCATTACCTTCTTGTCGAAGCATTTTTTGAGCTTTGGCAATTCCTCGGAAACAACCTTTTCAACACCGGGATTCTGAAGTCCCACGGAATTTATCATTCCCGCGGTGCATTCGGCAATACGCGGTGTCGGATTTCCGAATCGGGGATCCTTTGTTGTCCCTTTGAACGAAAAAGTTCCAAGACAATTTATATCGTAAAGCTCGGCAAATTCATATCCGAATCCGAATGTACCGCTTGCAGGTATTACAGGATTATCAATGGTAATCCCGCAAAGATTAACTTTTGTGTTTACCATACTATTTCCTCTCTTTCAAGCACCGGTCCGTCCTTGCATATACGCTTGTTGCCGTACTTCGTCTTGCAAGAGCAACCCATACATGCGCCGAAACCGCATCCCATTCTCTCTTCGAAGCTGTACTGTCCGCTTGTCACGGCAGTTTTTTCTATCGCCCTGAACATCGGCATAGGTCCGCATGTATAGAAATATGTATATTCAAGTGACGGCATAACATCGGTTACAAAACCTTTTGTCCCGACACTTCCGTCGGCTGTCGTTATGTAAACCTCTGCCCCCGTCTGCTCAAATTCCTCTTTGAGAAAGATTTCGTCGGCGGTGTTGAATCCGAGTAAGACTTTTACTTTCTTCCCCTCTTCAACAAGCTTTTTGCAAAGAGCATACATGGGGGGAACTCCTACACCTCCGCCGATGAGCAACGGCTTGTCCCCGCTCTTTACGGTATCGTAACCGTTACCGAGTCCCGTCAGCACGTCGAGAGTATCGCCCGCTTTGATTTCTGCCATTTTTTCCGTTCCGTCACCGACAACCTTGTAGATCAGAGTTATACTCTCGCTGTCCCAGTCACATACGGAAATAGGTCTGCGAAGAAAAAATCCGTCAAGCTTTATATTGACAAACTGTCCCGTCGCCGTAAGTGCCGATGTGTCACCGGAAAGAATCATTTTGTATGTATTTTTTGCAATTTTTTCGTTTAATGTAACCTTGTAAATACTCTGTTTCATTTGTCCTCCATCCATACGACTTTTCCGTCGCATACAGTCATTTTACAGCGTCCGAATACGCGTCTTCCTTCAAACGGAGTGCTTCTTCCCATTGTAAGGAATTCAGCGGGATTAACGGTATATTCCTCGTCGAGAGAGAAAACCGTAAAGTTTCCGTTCTGCACGGTTGCCTCCGGTAAACTGAAACGTTCACGGGGATTTGTGCTCATGAGAGAAACAAGCTTATTAAGTGAAATTATACCTCTTTTTACAAACTCCGTGTACATCACGGAGAACGCCGTTTCAAGTCCGACGACGCCCATTAAGCTTCCGGAAAGACCTTTACTCTTTTCCTGTGCGCTGTGCGGCGCATGGTCGGTTGCTATCATATCGACGGTACCGTCAACTATTCCTTCGATCAGTGCATCTCTGTCACGCTTTGAACGGATCGGCGGATTCATTTTAAATCTTCCGTAATCCTCCAGAAGCGAATCGTCGAGGACAAGATAGTGAGGTGCCGTTTCACAGGTAACATCAATACCGCTCTTTTTCGCCTGACGTATAAGCTCTATGCTTTCCTTTGCCGAAACGTGGCATACATGATATTTGCACCCCGTCTTTTCGGCAATTTTGAGATCTCTTTCTATGGGCTTCCATTCACTTTCACTGCATATACCTTTGTGACCGTGAAGACGGGCATATTCTCCGTCGTGAATATATCCTCCGCGAAGCAGAGAATTGTCTTCACAGTGGGCTACAAGCATTTTGCCGAGCCTTACGGTATTTTCCATGGCTTCAAGCATGACGCTTTCATCCTGAATACCCTTTCCGTCATCCGAGAAAGCAACCGCCACTTCGGAAAGTGCATCCATGTCGGAGAGCTTTTCGCCGTTCTGTCCGACTGTTATGGAAGCGTACGGATGAACGCGTATCACCGCACCGTCTTTAATCGCTTTGAGCTGTACGTCAATTGACTCTCTGCAATCGGGCACGGGCTTTAAATTCGGCATGGTGCAGACATCGGTATATCCGCCTCTCGCCGCCGCACGGCTTCCGCTTCTTACCGTTTCTTTATAAATAAATCCCGGTTCTCTGAAATGTACATGTACATCAGCAAAACCGGGAAAAACAATATAATTTTCACAATTAAAAAATGAAGCACCGCTTTCCGATGCAACAGAAATTTCATCAAGAAATAATTTGCCCACAGAATCAAAATACTGAACATTTTTTAACAAGCAGTCCATATGTTCCTGTGCGATACGGGTGTATCTTTCCTTTCTCAGAATAGAAAAGTGACTGTCGGTATAACTG
Source organism: Acutalibacteraceae bacterium (assembly GCA_045537495.1). GTDB lineage: Bacteria > Bacillota > Clostridia > Oscillospirales > Acutalibacteraceae > UBA1425. The sequence continues at coordinate 18,698 of JAZSPN010000073.1, read as the reverse complement.
CACTTTATCCATAAAATGATATCATAATCAATCCTGACTGTCAAGTAAAATACACGCTTTTTCAACACTTTTAACGTTTAAACGTACTATTTTATCATTTCCTCTCTTATTCTCGAAAGTATCTTTTTTTCTCGTCTTGACACTTGCACCTGCGACATTCCGAGATGCTCCGCCGTTTTGCTCTGAGTCATATTTTTGTAGTAACGAAGCTCTATTAAAGCAACGTCTTTTTCCGCGAAACGTCCTATTATTTCCCGAAGCGATACCGAATTGATTATTTTTTCGTCCTCCGACTGAATCGGCACATCCGCTTCCGATGCTCCGTCATCGTTCTCTGTTGTCAACGACATTACGGGCAGTGTCGCATTCAGCAAAAATGCCGTTTCCTCCTGCGATTCGCCTATCCGCTGAGCTAATTCAGATACCGTCGGTTCACGTCCGAGTTCCGTTTCCATCGATTCTTTGATTTTTGCCGTCTTTCTTGAGCGTTCTTTCAGTGTTCTGCCTACTTTTACCGCTCCGCCGTCCCTGAAAAGCCTTTTTATCTCTCCGAGTATAACGGGCACCGCATATGTGGAAAAAGCGAAGCCCCTGCCTTCGTCAAAACCGTCTGCCGCCTTGCATAATCCGACACAGCCCGCCTGAAAAAGATCATCATATTCCACTCCTCTGTCCCTGAATCTTGTTGCACACGAGTGTACAAGCCCGAGATTGCTCTCTATGAGCTTTTCCCTTTTCTCTTTAACCATTGACGCGACCGCTTATCTTCTTATAAAGCGTTACGGTTGTCCCCTTACCCACTTTCGACGTAACCCTTATTCTGTCGGAAAAGCTCTCCATTACGGCAAATCCCAGACCTGCACGTTCTCCTCCCGCTGTTGTAAACAAAGGCTCTTTTGCCTTTTCCACATCCTCAATTCCGCATCCTTTGTCGCGAATCTTTACACAGAATGTTCTGTCATCGCGTAATTCCGCCTTTATGTATATTCTGCCCATCACGTTTTTGTAGGCGTGAACTATACAGTTGGTTACCGCTTCGCTTACTGCCGTTCTTATATCCGACAGCTCTTCCACCGTCGGATCAAGTTGAGATGCAAACGCCGATACCGTTGCTCTTGCAAACGACTCGTTGACCGATTTACTCTCAATTTCAAGTTTCATGCTGTTTATTACTTTCATATCCGTTCTCCTTTATACTATTTTTGCAATTTTTTCAATTCCCGACAGCTTCATTATCCGCTTTACTGCCTGTCCCATATTACTGAGCTCAATTCTTCCTTTGTATTCACTGAGCTTTCTGTATCTTCCCATAACCAGTCCCACTCCGGAGCTGTCCATAAAATCAACGGAGAAAAAATCAAGCCTCAGCACCGACGGTTTTTCCTTCGTGATCGCTTCATCAATCGTACACCTGATGGATTCCGCCGTGTGATGATCGATTTCTCCGTCGAGATATACCGTCATCGTATTGTTATGACTTTTTATCCTTATACTCATATTTACCTCCAAAAAAAATATCCTTTACCCGTATAGGATAAAGGATACATTCAGAAAATTTTGACTGATTCTGTCGTGTTATCGGAAGTTTTCTAAAATTTTACAAATATCGGATATCATGTAGAATGAACCGCAGACAAGTATTACCGAATCTTCTTTCGCATATGCCATGGCCTTATTCACGGCATCTTCAAGAGATACCGCCGCTTCACAAGACCTGCAATACTTCTCCGACGTTTCCGCAAGCTCCTTCGCGCTGACGGCCCTCGGATTGTTAACGGTAACGGTTATCAGTCGTTCTAACCTCTTCGATACAACAGATACGTATTTTTCATATTCCTTGTCCGCCATGAGTCCGCAGATTCCGATAATTTTTCTGTCACCAAGAAACTCATCTACGGTTCTGCACAGCGCCTCGGCACAGCCGACATTATGTCCGCCGTCAACGAGAATCAACGGCTTTTCACCGACGATCTGCATACGTCCCGGCATTACGGTTTTTTCGATTCCGCCGACAATTGCTTCGTCGGAAATGTTCAAAAAGCCCTTGTCACGTACAGCTTTAACGGCGGTAATCGCGGTTGCGGCATTGTATACCATGTGATCGCCGATAAGAGGTATGCGCACTCTCAAGCCGTCTGTTTTCGAAACGGTGCCTCTGATTGTTTTTTCTTCAATCTGAATTCTATCGGTATCGGGTATCAAAAGAAGATTGTTAAGTCTTTCCGCCGTATTACGTACAACACGGAAAGTTTCTATCTGCTGTAACGGATAACAGACGGTAATGCCGTTCTCTTTAATAATACCGCACTTTTCAGCCGAAATTTCTTCAATCGTGTCACCGAGTACACCCATATGGTCAAAAGACACGGAAGTAATTACCGAAGCCAACGGAGTATCGATGATGTTGGTGGAATCAAGCCTTCCGCCGAGTCCCGTTTCGAGTACGACGACATCACATTTTTCCTCGAAAAAATACAGAAAAGCCAGTGCTGTAATAAACTCGAACTCCGTGGGACTTTCCGAAGTGTTTTTCATTTCTTCGGCAACGGGAATAAGCTTCTTTGCCGTTTCGCAAAGTCGTTTTTTCGGAATCATTTCACCGTCAATCTGAATTCTTTCTCTGAAATCGAGAACGTACGGCGAAATGAACAAGCCCGTTTTATATCCCGATTCGGTGCAGATGTTTGACATCATCGTCGATGTCGAGCCCTTGCCGTTTGTTCCCGCGACGTGGATGAAACGAAGCTTTTTCTGAGGATCGCCGAGAGCCCGGCAGAGCGAGGTTATTCGCTCCATGCCGGGCTTGATACCGAATTTTTCCAACGAATGAATATAATCTAAAACTTTCTCGTATTCCATAATCAACCAAGCTTTGCAATACTTTCTTCAAGCATGGAAATCTTGTCGGAAAGCTTTGCAGCGCTTTCTTTCTGTGCATTAACAACCGCCTCGGGTGCCTTGCTGACAAAACCGGGGTTGCTGAGCTTCTTGTTGATGAAATCAAGGTCAGCCTGAGCCTTGGAAAGCTCCTTTTTAAGTCTTGCACGCTCCGCCTCAAAGTCTACAAGGTCGCCCATGGGGATATAAACCTTTGCATCCTGAGTAACAATGCTGACTGCATTCTCAATCGTAAATTCATCGCCGACTTCAACCTCGGATGCACCTGCAAGCTTTGCAAATATAGTTGCGGCATCGCCGAAGGTTTCCTTGAACGATGTTGCAATATAAAGCTTCGCCTTCTTTGAAGGAGGAACATTCATCTCCGATCTGCGGTTTCTGATTGCACGTACCGCCGTCATGATTCTTTCCATCTCGATTTCTTCTGCGGAGAAATTGAGCGCTTCATTATACTTCGGCCAGTCGGAAATCATGATGGATTCACCTTCATGAGGAAGTGACTGCCAGATCTCTTCTGTAATGAAAGGCATAAACGGATGAAGAAGTTTCAGCGTATTGCTCATTACGTACACAAGCACCTGCTTTGCGGCATCGGATTCGGCACCGTCCTTCATGAGTCGGATCTTTGCAAGCTCGATATACCAGTCACAGAAGATGTCCCAGATGAAATCGTAAAGCTTCGATACCGCGATGCCGAGTTCGAACTTTTCGAGATTGTCGGAAACTTCCTTGACAAGTTTGTTGAAAAGACTTACAACCCATTTATCTTCGAGAGAGAGATTTTCGGGAAGGCAGCACTCGACATCGTCTTCTCCGATGTTCATAAGAATAAATCTTGCGGCATTCCAGAGTTTATTCGCAAAGTTACGGCTTGCCTCCACCTTTTCATCGGAGAAACGCATATCGTTTCCGGGGCTGTTACCGGTTGCCAGCGTAAGTCTTAAAGCATCGGCACCGTAACGGTCGATAATCTCCAGAGGATCAATACCGTTGCCGAGTGATTTCGACATCTTTCTGCCCTGAGCATCACGTACAAGTCCGTGAATAAGTACATCGCTGAAAGGCTTTTCGCCCGTATATTCGAGTCCCGAGAATATCATTCTCGATACCCAGAATGTAATGATATCGTAACCGGTTACAAGTGTGCTCGTCGGATAATAACGCTGAAGCTCCGCCGTATTTTCGGGCCAGCCGAGTGTCGAGAACGGCCAGAGTGCCGACGAGAACCATGTATCGAGGGTGTCGGGATCCTGCTTCACCTTGCCTGCGCACTTCGGACAGCACTGAGGATCTTCTTTTGCAACCGTAATTTCTCCGCAATCCTCACAGTAGTAAGCAGGGATTCTGTGTCCCCACCAGAGCTGACGGCTGATACACCAGTCGCGGATATTTCTCATCCAGTGGAAATAGTTCTTGTTGAATCTTTCGGGAATAAATCGGATATCTCCGTTTTCGACCGCTTCAATTGCAGGCTCGGCAAGAGGCTTCATCTTAACAAACCACTGCTTGGAGATTCTGGGCTCTACCGTTGATCCGCAACGGTAGCATACACCGACATTGTGCTTTAAGGGCTCTACTCTGACAAGATAGCCCTGTTCTTCAAGCTCCTTGACAAGTGCTTTTCTGCATTCAAGCGTTGTCATTCCGCAATACTTGCCTGCATTCTCGTTCATATGTGCATCATCGGTCATGACATTGATAATCTCGAGATCATGACGAAGACCTACCTCGAAGTCGTTGGGATCGTGTGCAGGCGTCATTTTTACTACGCCCGTTCCGAAATCCATTTCGACATATTCATCGGCAACAACGGGAATTTCCTTGTTGACAATGGGAAGGATAACATTCTTGCCGACGATATTTTTATATCTTTCGTCACTCGGATGAACTGCAACGCCCGTATCACCAAGCATCGTTTCAGGTCTTGTCGTTGCTACTTCAACGTACCCGCTTCCGTCTGCAAGAGGATATCTGATATGCCAGAAAGAGCCGTCTCTCTCTTCATATTCAACCTCGGCATCAGAAATCGAGGTAAGACAGTGAGGACACCAGTTGATGATTCTTTCGCCTCTGTAAATGAGTCCCTTTTCGTAAAGATTTACAAAAACCTCTTTGACGGCTTTGTTGCAGCCCTCGTCCATCGTGAAGCGTTCACGTTCCCAGTCGCATGAAGAGCCCATCTTTTTGAGCTGTTCGATAATTCTTCCGCCGTACTTCTTTTTCCAGTCCCATGCACGTACAAGGAATCCTTCTCTGCCGATATCGTCCTTGGTTACGCCTTCCGCTCTCATCGCCTCAACGATCTTTGCTTCTGTCGCTATGGAAGCGTGATCGGTACCGGGAAGCCAGAGTGCATCATAACCGTCCATTCTGCGCCAACGGATGAGAATATCCTGAAGCGTATTATCAAGGGCATGTCCCATATGAAGCTGTCCCGTAATGTTGGGAGGCGGAATTACGATTGTATAGGGTGGCTTCTTCGAATTTACGTCTGCATGAAAATATTTTCCGTCAAGCCAGAATTTATAAGTTCTGTCCTCAACGTTTTTAGGATCGTACTGTTTTGCAAGTTCTCTGCGCATATATTTTTTGTCTTCCTTTCAATATTATTCCAAAAAGTCCTTCAATCTCTTGCTTCTGCTCGGATGACGAAGCTTGCGAAGTGCTTTCGCCTCGATCTGACGGATACGTTCTCTGGTTACGTTGAACTCTTTTCCGACTTCTTCAAGAGTGTGTGCATGTCCGTCCTCAAGTCCGAAACGGAGTGCCAGAACCTTCGCCTCTCTCTGCGTAAGTGTTTTAAGCACCTCGCCAAGCTGCTCTTTAAGAAGAAGCATCGATGCGGCATCCGCGGGTGCGGGAGCATCATCGTCGGGAATGAAGTCACCGAGATGGCTGTCTTCCTCTTCGCCGATAGGCGTTTCCAGGGAAACCGGCTCCTGAGATACTCTGAGAATCTCCCTTACTCTTTCAACGGGCATATCAAGCTTTTCGGAAATTTCTTCAGCAGTTGCTTCCTTGCCGTTTTCATGAAGAATCTGACTGCTCGCCTTCTTAACTTTATTTATTGTTTCCACCATGTGAACGGGAATCCTGATCGTTCTCGCCTGGTCGGCAATTGCTCTCGTAATCGCCTGTCTGATCCACCACGTTGCATAGGTTGAAAACTTAAATCCCTTTGTATAGTCGAATTTGTCAACCGCTTTAATAAGTCCGAGATTACCCTCCTGAATAAGATCAAGGAACTGCATTCCTCTGCCGACATATCTCTTGGCAATACTTACCACAAGACGAAGGTTTGCCTCCGCAAGTCTTTTCTTTGCCACGGGATCGTTATCCGCGATTCTGATTGCAAGTTCAATTTCTTCCTCGGCGGTAAGAAGTGTCACCTTACCGATCTCCTTAAGATAAACCTTTACGGGATCGTCCATAGTGACGCCCTTTTCATCCGTCGAAACACCGATATCCGCCGATTTTGACACATCAATATCGAAATTGAGTGCATCGTAATCAAGATCATCCTTCAAATTATCAATAATCTCGATGTGCTGATTCTCGATGGTTTCGTAAAGCTTGTCAAGCTCCTCGATATCGATGTCAAGCTCAATAATAGCTGCATCGATCTCCTGAGTTGTCAGTTTGCCCGCTGCCTTACCTTTTTCGATAAGCGACTTCAATGAAGATTTCTTATCCGTGTTTTCCATACTTACCTCCACACTAATCCATATATTAATTTATTTTTTATCTTCTTTAAGCGATTCAAAGCTTTTAAGCCACGCGTCGTCATCGTCAAAGCTCTGATTCTTTCTCGTTTGCTTTTCTTTCTCTTTCTTCAATGTTTCTATACAGTCACGACATTCCTCAACAGTATTCACAAACGTATTGCGGTTCATGTAAATCTGTGTTATCCTGCCGACCTCCGACGGATTGAACAACCCCGAAATATGCTCAATATCCGCCTCTCTGCCCTCGGAAAGACGTTTCGCAACTGCCGCAAAAACTCTGCGATTGAATTCGGTCACAAAAAGCTCTTCGGTCAATTCCTCTCTCAAGACATCAAAGAACTCATTATTGTTCATAATCAAAGTAAGAATTGCTTCCTCCGCCTTTGCCGCCCTTATGTTATCGCGCTTTTCGGGATTGATTTCATCTCTTGTCACTCTGAGAGATTTCTGCATTTCACTGAACTGCGTCTTCGCCTGTTTCCGACGTTTACTCTCGATAACCTGCTTCAATCGCTGGTTTATCGCCGTTTTATCGACAGACAGCTCATTCGCCACACGTGAAACATAAATTTCTCTTTCGATAGGATTATCCTCTTCGGACAGAATTTCGACAACCGCCGTAAGAAATCGAAGTTTTCCGTCATCGCTCGTTATATCAAATTTTTCACGCTGAGCCAAAATCCTGAATTCAAGATCATTGGCGGCTCCGTCTATAAGCGCCTTGAAACGCTCTTTCCCATATTTTCTGATGATATCATCGGGATCTTTTCCGCCTTTGAGCTCAAGCACTTTTATTTTTAATCCGATCGACGAAAAAATACCGATCGCCTTATTAAGTGCCTTCTGTCCCGCTTCATCGGAGTCGTATGAAAGCACGACCTCATCCGCATAACGCGAAATCAGCTGTGCCTGTTCACTCGTAAGCGCCGTTCCGCAACCTGCAACCGCATATGTAAAGCCTGCCTGATGAAGCGAAATAACGTCCATGTAGCCTTCACAGAGTATCAACCGTCTTTCGCCTGCACTTTTCGCAAAATTCAGCGCAAAAACCTCTTTACTCTTTTTATAAACAAGCGTGTCGTTCGTATTGAGATATTTCGGTTTCGTATCGTCAAGCACTCTGGCACCGAAGCCGATTATGTTACCGCGGACACCTATTATGGGAATGATTACACGGTTTCTGAAAGCATCGTAATAACCGCCGTTTTCTCGGTCACTCTTTCTGACGAGATTTGCTTCGTACATCTCTGACAGTGAAAACCCTTTGCTTTTCAGATGATTCAAAAGAGCGTTCCAGCTGTTCGGCGCAAATCCGAGACCGAAATGCCTTATCGTACCCATTGACAGTGCTCTGTCCTTTGTGAAATATGAAAGTGCAAATTCATTTTCGGGCTTCAATAGCTGAGCATGAAAAAACCTTGCGGCTTCTCTGTTCGCCTCGTGGATTCTCTGACGTTTTTTGGTCAGTGTATCATCGTAACCGTCCTCGGGCATTTTCATCCCGACTCTGTCGGCAAGATGCTTTACGGCTTCAACATAATCAAGATTTTCGATTCTTCGAATAAAAGTTACCATGTCTCCGCCCGCGCCGCAACCGAAGCAGTAGAAAGAGCCGTTTTCGGGGTACACGGTGAATGACGGAGTTTTTTCGTTGTGAAACGGACAAAGACCTATAAGATTCTTTCCTCGTCTTTTTAAATTTATGTACGACGAAATGACATCCTCGGCATCTGCTCTGCTTCTCAGTTCAGATAAAAATTCATCGCTTATTGCCACTACGTCGCCTCCTTAAATTTTATAAAAGCACCCATGATTTAGGCACAAAATATGATTCAAACACACTGACTGCATACCTGTCAGTCATTCCCGCAACAAAGTCACACACCGCTCTCTCCTTGCCGTCATTTTCAATTACCGTGGCAAAGGTTGACGGAAGCTTGTCGGGATTGTCCATAAAATAACCGAAAAGCCACTGAATAAGCTCTACGGCCTTTATCTCTTCACTCTTACATTCCATGTTTGTATAAACCTTTTTGAACATGAAATCATGGAGAGTGTCAAAAGCTTCCTTAACAGACGGTGACAGCGAAATTGTGTCGGCACTGTTTTCGATTGTATCTGTTACAAGATTATTGATTCTTACGGATTTCGTGTCACCGAGAGTGTCGGTGATATATTTCGGAATATCGGATTCCTTCATAACACCCGCTCTGCAAGCATCGTCGATGTCGTGATTAATATAAGCTATTCTGTCGGCAAGACGCACAACTCTTCCCTCGAGTGTGTCGGCATCGGCACCTTTTGTATGCCGTTCGATGCCGTTTCTGACTTCGTAAGTAAGATTGAGTCCTTTGCCGTCCTTTTCAAGCTTGTCGACAACACGCAGGCTCTGTTCATAGTGATGAAATCCGCTGCTGCAAACAGCATCAAGAGCCCTTTCACCCGCATGGCCGAACGGGGTATGTCCGAGATCATGTCCGAGTGCAACGGCTTCCGTAAGATCCTCGTTCAGGTTTAGCGCCCTTGAAATCGTACGGGCTATCTGAGAAACTTCAAGTGTGTGCGTAAGACGTGTTCTGTAATGATCTCCCTCGGGTGAGAGAAAAACCTGCGTCTTATGCTTTAATCGACGAAAAGAATTAGAATGAATTATCCTGTCACGATCCCTTTGAAATGCGGTACGAATCGGACATTCCTCCTCGGGCACGGCTCTGCCTTTGCTCAGATCGGAAAATGCTGCCAACGGTGAGAGAAACGCATGCTCAAAAAATATACCCCTTCTACGTGCACTGTCGTCCATTCTGCACCCCCTTTCATCCCTTCTAATAAGTTATACGACGAAAAACGCGCTTTCCCTTTATTTTTTTATAAATTTTGAAAAAATTAATCGACAGCCGCAAAAATCTCGCCCGTTTTTTGACATCTGTACTTACCAAGGCTCAGATCAAACAATTTTTCGTCAAGAAGCGACGTCAGTTTTGAGTCAATTCTGAAATCGACTCTGACTGAATCGGTGAATTCCGTATTTTCAATTATTCCGCCCATTTCGGGAATCAGTGAGGAAAGCCGACCGTAAAAATTATAGTCACAGCTTACAGTCAGAAGGTCACAAAGACACATCGTAACTATACCGCCCGCTTCAACGGCAATTTTTGAGCCGTGTGAATACGCCCTGACAAGCCCGCCTGCACCAAGCATTATACCGCCGAAATAGCGTGTTACCACGACGGCACAGTCAACTAAATTTTCTTTAAGCAGAACGTCGAGCACGGGTATACCCGCCGTGCCCTGGGGCTCACCGTCATCGGAATAGCGTCTTGTCTGCCCGTCACGCAAAACATAGGCATAAACATTGTGTGTGGCATCCCAGTATTTTGATTTTAACGACTGAATAAATCCGAGCGCCTCTTCCTGGGTTGTTACCGGTGAAATATGCCCGATAAAACGTGACTTCTTCTCTACAAATTCAGCACTCCCGGCACTTCCTATTGTCCTGTATGAGTCCATAGCTTCCTCCGTTTTAAAACTCAAAGGCAGGGATGAACAAAAAGTTCATCCCTGCTGAAATTCGGTTTTGAGAATTTCTCAGAAAAGGCTTGCAATCCAACCAAGGATAATCTTGAGAATCCACTGCCACCATCTGATCTTCGCATTGATCTTACATGTTGCAGTATACTCTTCGCCGTTATCGGTGATTGTAAGTGTAATCGTGGCAGATCCCGAACCGGTGCAGGTTGCCTTGCCCTTTTCATCGATTGTGATAACGTTTTCGTCGGAGCTTGTCCATGTAACTTCACAACCGGGAAGAAGCTCACCCTTTGCATCATAGAATACGGGAGCAATGTCCGTTGTAAATCTCTTGTCGTCCTTGAGGTTGAATCCGAATTCGATTGTATCCGTGTAGTAAAGTGAGTATTCCTTAACGAAAGTGAACTTTCCGTCCTTATCCTTAGATGTCATTTCGACACCTGTTGCAGGAGTGTAAGGAGCGCCCGTTACTACTACGCCCATCTTATCCGAAAATTCCTCGCCGATATCGTTTACTACGGTAATCGTGATTTCGGCATAACCGTTGCCCTTGGGAACAAGAAGCTTCTTTGTTTCATCAAAGTAAACAACTCTGTTGTCGCTGGACTTGAATTCAACCGACTTAACTGCCGCATCATTTGCGTAAGCGGGTGAATATACGTACTTTCTTAAAGTAACATCGCCCTCTTTGTACTCATAGGGGTACTTTGCGATAACCTTGTTTGTGTTGGGCTCGTAATAATTAAGCTTTGTAATGCCCGATGTTTCTCTTCCGGACCATGTCCATCTGACAGCCGTAGGTCTGACATCCTCCGCATTGTAAACCTTAAGAGTCATTGTATCGGAAACATCTGTTCCGTCCGTCGACTTAATAGTAAGTACGACACCGCCGTCACCGATTTTGTCGTTTACCTTGAAGGTCTGCTTTTCGTTGTCGATTTCAAGTGCAAGTGCAGGCTCGCAAGTAACAACAACATTCTTGTTGGAAGCCGTTGAAGGAAGAACCGTGTACTTATCCTTGAATGAATACTCATTGCCTGCAAGAACGGAATTGATCTTGTCCCCTGCCGCATTTGTAAACTTCCATGTCAGGGAAGCAACATAAACGGGAGCTACCGTAACGGAGATAACCGATGAAGCTTCAAGCGTGTTGCCCGCAGTGGGATTCTTGTAGAAAGCTTTAACGGTAACCTTTGTCGTCTTACCGTTGGGAAGGGAAATTGCAGAAATAAGTCCCGAATCGGAAACGGTAAGTACGGAAGTGTCGCTCGATGACCATGAAACGCCGTCCGTAATAGCTTCCGATTTTGCTACACCGTCAACAGTATAGGCACCCGAAAGTGTAAGCTGACGTGTATGTCCTACATAAAGAGGAGCTGTAGCGGGTGAAATGCTGATAGTTTCAAAGTCTTTTGTTGCTGCAAAAGCAAAGACACCTGCTATCATGGGCATGGCGCCGAAAGCAAAGATCATTGCAAGTACAAATGATAATGTCTTTTTCAATCCTTTAACCATTTTAAATCTCCTTTAAAAAATTTTGGTTACAAACCTGTAACAATTATAGACTATTTATATAAATTTTGCAACACTTTTTTTAATTTTTGTAAAAAAATTATTGTTATACAACAATTTGTTACAGAAAAAAGCACATCCACAAGATGCAGATGTGCTGTAAAATCAAAGGGGTGTGCCGAATCAATTTCTTTCGGCAACTGCGCTGAGCTCAAGTAAAGCTACGAACTTGCGCCATGTGAACTTCTTTCCCGAAATCTTCTTAAGAAGGTTCATCTCCAAAGCATAAATTTCTCTGTTTGTCATGTTAATCATCCTTTCGTTGCTTTGTGATATCAGTATATCACATTTCCGCAAAAAGTCAAGTGATTTTGCACAAAGAATCGCTCTTCGTTTTGTGCACTATGACGAGATTTCAGCTTCAGGGCATTTTCAGCCATTAAACATATTGCACATTGTTTCATGATGTTTTTTGTGCAATATAACGAATATTTTCATTTTTATTTCTGTTTCGGAATATTACGCATTAACAGCTCAATAAAAGTTTGTAGGAATTCACATGAACAATTTACCAGCCGTACTTGTTTGTGCCCCAGGGCTTCTCTTTGAGATTCTGTTCATTATAAATAATTGTATTATTCGGAACATCCTTATTGAGAAGAACGCCTGCACCGACAATACTGTATACGCCGACCTTTGTTCCGGGCATAAAAATTGCATTGACACCGGTTCTGCAATAGTCGCCGAGGAAAACGGCATCTCCGTAACCGTCGTGGAACTCTCTTCTCCCCTTTACGTTCTGAAGCGTTATCGAATCGTCGAAACGAAGGCTTCCGCAGACCGTTGCTGCACCGAGATCGGTATTTTCGCCGATGATTCCGAACCATTCCATGTAGTGATAGAGATATACACGGTTAAGAATCATTCCGTCGAGCTCTGCCGCGTGGCTTACTATACATTCATTACCGACGGTCGATCCGCCTTCGATAAAGCAGGCATTTCTGATACTGCAGTTATTGCCGATAACGACATCTCCGCTGACAAGTGCACCGTTGAGAATCTTCGTATTATCACCGACGATAACATTGCCCATGATGATAACATTCTTGCCGATAACCGAATTCTTACCAAGCTTTACATATCCGCTTATCGTGGCAGATTCATCGATGGAAGCACCTTCCGCCAGCTCATTGCAGGTAAGAGCCGCGCATTTTTTTGCGTTCATGGCACCGTTTGCTCTGAGTGCATCCCACGGTCTGTCGATATCGAAAAATTCTTCCTTCGCCTCAACCGCCGTGATTTCAATGCTTCCTCTGCGAAGCTCATCGGCAAGAGTGCTCTCAAGATATCCTTCAACGGGAATCATCATGCCGACGTCGGCGGAAACGAATCTGCAGGAATTATATGCCAAGACATCGAAGATGTCGGGTGTAAATGCAAATCCTCCGAAATGGTGCGTGCTCTCATCTCTTGAATGTCCCCAGATGGATTTCACCCTGCCGTCCTGAAGATTGCAACCGATATAGTCGCCGAGTCTTCCCGTAATCTCCGCTACAAGTGCTGCCGGTCTTTTTTCACTTTCGATTGCATCGATCAAAGCCTTGATATCCTCTTCGTCGACAATCGTGTCACCGTGAAGACAGAGGAAATCGCCGTCGATGAGATCCTTCGCTTTCAAAAGCGAATATGCCGTTCCCTTCGGCTTCTCGTCGCATATAACGGTAACGTTCTTATAATCCCTGAAATATGAACGCACCTCATCGATAAACCTGCTTCCGACAATGACGATATTGTCGAATCCGAGCTCTGTAAGCGTATCTACGGAATATGCAACGATGGGTTTATTTGAAACGGGCATCATGGCCTTGCATCTGATTTCCGCGTACGGCCAGAATTTTGTGCCTGCTCCTGCGCAAAGCAATACTGCATTTTTCATTTACTGCACCTCGTTTGTAAAACTTAATAAATATTCAACGGTTTCCCTGAAAATAAAGTCGGTCATCGTTTCGGGTAATCTCATAAATGTATAGAGCTTTTGTCCTATCTTATCCCTTAATGTATTATCGGCGGATGTTATCAGATCCCTGCAAAGTACCATGATTTCTCCGAAGACGAGGAATTTATCTGCCCAGCGGTCAAGCTCTTTGTAAAGCTTTTCGTTTTTATTTTCCCTGATAAGCTTACAGCAGTCTTCAACCTTTTCGACGTATGCGCCGAGTGTCATAACTGCTTCTGTCATGTTTCCCGTAAGAATACTCGTTCTCGCGCTGATAACCGCCTCCGCCATCATCGGAGATACGTCGGTTTTAAGACACGACGTAAGAAGGTGTTCGGCAAAATAGGCGAAAATCTCATAATCGCACCCGATAACCGTTTTAAGTGCATATTTCCACGACTTCTCACAGTCATACGCTGTCGGATTCCAGAGATAGTCCGCAACTGTCAGAAGAGGAATCTTTGTACACTCGAAAAACTCCATGCAGTTCGAGATGAGTCCCGACGAATATCTGTACAGCTCGGGATCTCTGCCCGTGAGATAACCGATGTGCATCTCGTTGAACATCTCGGCATCGTTTACGGGGAAGTTATCCCAGTAAAGAGGTTTATGATACGTATGCTCTATAAACCTCGAAGCTTCGGGTACCGTGAGTTCCTGAGAACAGATATTGTGTCCCGTCCAGAAAATCTTGATTCCTGCCTCGATGCTCTGTCCTATCTTTGAAATGTAATACTCATCTCCCCTGCCGTGATACTGCAGCGGACACATCGCCATTTCATTACGGGGATCAAGCTCTTTCAGTGCATCGTAAAAGCTGTTTATGAGATACACATGAGCATTTACCGCCTCACCGAAACGTTCAACGTCTTCTTTGAACGTCAGATTTTCGGGAATATCGTCAAGCAGAAGTCCGAAACGTCGTACACCGACAGAATAAAGCTGTCTGCATTTATTGACAAGCTTTTCGAACTGCTCTGCATCACTGTAACACATATCAAGTCCCGGCGCTATACAAAACCAGAAGTCGGCACAGCAGTCGTCCGCTTCCTTAACAAGCGTTGCAAGTCCCGAAAGCTCCTTCTCGGGATAAAGCTCGCTCCACTTCTCTCTGTGATAAACATCGTCCTTGGGTGCATAGAAATACGTATTCATTCTGTGAGATGTCATAAGACGAAGCATCTCTACTCGTTGTTCAAAGCTCCAAGGGGTGCCGTAAAAGCCTTCGATGTATCCCCTCGTCGAAAACAGCGGATAATCCACCGTTTCCCCCGCTTCAAGAAGAGAATTTTTTATTCTTCGTGCAATGTCGCAAACGGCATAATAAAGCGCTTTCTTTCCGCCGTATGTTACAGAGATTTCAATCTTGTTTCCGACTTCCTTCGTTCTGATAACATACTTTTCATCCGTTATCTTGCGACTTTCCTCAACATACGTCATTTCTCTGCTGTTGTCATATACAGCACTTACGGTTATGACGGATTTGTCATCGCACGTGACACCGTTTTTTTCGAAAACCTTTTCCATGTACGCCTTCTCGTCGCCCGTGACTAAAACACAGCGATCATAAGGGGTGCTGATCGGAGCAACCCTATTTTCTTTTTGGCAAACAGAAAATTTCATAACAAGATTACCTCCGTCAAACGTTATACGTGTTTCTTATATTATCGAGGAATTCATCGGAAACGGTCATTCCGCAATTTTTGAGAGCAGCTGTAACGGCTCCGATCTCGGGCGGAAAGCTCAGTATGTCAACGTTGCGGTAGCCTTTCTCGGCAAGATTCTTCTTAAAACGGTTTCTGAAAAGTTCACAGTAGCAGAATACTCCTCCGAAAAGTCCCACGGGAACGTCCTCTCCCGTTTCGCGAAGAAGACTCAGTACCGTTTCCGAAAAAGCATCTGCAGATTCCGTTATCAGACGTATCGCCGTTTTGTCGCCGCTGTCCGCACATTTTCTGACTCTCGGCATAAATGCCGCAATTTTCTGACGCTCTATGGGCGGATCGTAAAAAATATCGATAAGCGAAAAAATATCCTCCGCGCCGAAGAAGTCGAGAGTTTCTTTTGTGAGCGAGGTTTCTTCGCCGCAACCTTCAGCCGCTCGTACGGCACACTTTATCGCATTGAGAGAAATCTCGTATCCGCTTCCTTCATCTCCGAGAATATATCCGAAGCCGCCTTTATGAATAATTTTCCCCTCTTTATTTCTTGCCACAGCCATTGAGCCGGTGCCGCAGATACCTACGGCACAGACTCCGTCACAATTCATGGCTTCAAGAGCAACGAAAAGGTCACTGTCCATCTGTACATTTTTCGCATTTATTACTCCGTCAGCAAATGCAAAAAGCTCTTTTTCGCTTGCTCTGTCGTTAAGCGCCGACATTCCGATAAATGCAGATTCATATTCGGATATGCCGTACTTTTCTTCAATCTCGTTAAGTATAGCGGAAAGGTTCTTTCTTGTGGCTTCAAGCGGATTGGAATAGTAATTTATACTTTCTCCGACCGCTGAGCCTATAAAATTTCCGCAAACGTCAAAGACTACTGCCGTAGTTTTGCTTCCGCCTCCGTCTATACCCAGCAGATATTTTTTATCAGTCATTAAACTCAGCTCCCGTTATCTGACAGGCTCTACACAAACCGTAAAGTCGATTCTGTTGTCGTTCCAGATACGCTTGTATTCCTGAGATTTCATGGCGTCACAAGCGCCTCTTGTAAATCCGTAATCGAGATAAATGTATGTATCCTTTTCGGGAATGAGCTCGTCATTGTGAAGTGTTCCGTCAAGAAGGAGTGGCGGATAGTGCGTTGCGTTGAACATGAATGTATCGTCGCTTTCGGGAGTGAATCTGAGTCCTTTTCCTTCACTGTCAATCACAGTACCGTATCTTGCTCCGAAATGAGCGGAATTCTCAATAGGTCTGATATACGGCACAAAGTTCTCCGATACCGTCTTGTCAAACTTGCCGATATAGCAGGCTCTGTAACGCTCGGGATATGACTCGTGCGGTCCGTAGCCGTAGAAGCTCATGTTCTCGAATTCGGGTTTCATTACAAATCTGTATCCGAAACGTGCAAATTCGGGAAGCTTATCTCTCTTGTCGCACTTGACTCTGACTGTCATTTCACCGTTGCCGTAGAATGTGAATGTAACTGTTCCCCTGACGTACGGAAGTACGGAAGGTCCGCCGACGGAAATATCACAGTCAACAGTGTAAGAATCATCCTTCAATTCTTTTCTTACGGCAAAAGTATTCTGAGTTGCACAGTGCATACCGATATCACGTCTGTATGCGGCATCGTCGTTCTGATTCCACGGATGAGCCTTCCAGATTTCAATTCCCGACGGCTGAGAAAGAATCTCTTTTCCGCCGATAATTATATTGTCAACTCTGCCGTATACAGCATCAAAGACGTATGTTGTTCCGTTTGCGGTAATGTCGATGAATCTGCCCCTATCTTCGATTTCGGGTGCTTTTCCGAAATTAGGTCTTGTGCTCTTCTTCGCATCACGAAGCTTCATCTGACAGAATCCGAACTCAAAGTCCTTCGGTACACATTCATTTTCGTTAAGATTTCTGACGAAGAGTGTAAGGAAACATTCGCCCTCGGGAAGAGTGAACGAATCGTAAAGAGTAAATTCCTTCTCGGTTCTCGGCTCGATGCTGTAAGAATCAAGTCTGCCTTCGAGGAGAGTCTTACCCTCACATTCAACCTTCCACAAAATATATGTATCTGATGCATCCGTATAGAAACGTCTGTTTAAAAGCGCAACCCTGCCGTCCTCAATAAGCTTCGCACTTATCGGGCAATAAGCCTGCTTCATGTCGTACATGCCGGGCCTCGGTGTTCTGTCGGGGAAAACCATACCGTCAATACAGCAGGTACTGTCGTTCGGGAATTCGCCGAAATCTCCTCCGTAGCGATAGCCCTTTGTGCCGTCTTCTTTTGTTATTTCGATTGCATGGTCACAGAATTCCCAGACACAGGCACCGAACAGTGAATCATACTTATCAATAAGATCAACGTGAGCATGGATATCTCCCGTTGTAAGCGAACACACATACTCGCAGTAGTAGAACGGCTTTGCAGGATTATTTTTAAGGTAATTCTCCGCATAATCGAGATCGGCATACATACGGCTCTCGACATCGGAAATGTCGGAGAAATTCTCGCCCTCGGGAATCGCCTTGAATTCAAGGTGTGAATTTTCGTAATGAACAATTGCTCCCGTATCTCTCGACTTGATGTATGCTCTCATCGCTCTGTGGTTGACTCCGCAACCGCTTTCGTTTCCGAGTGACCACATCACTACGCATACCTGATTCTTATCTCTTTCGAAAAGTCTTTTAGCTCTGTCAACGTAAGCGTCCTTCCAGTCGGGCGAAGAAGACGTGTACGACCAGCGCATCCAGTCCCATGAAGGAGTATCGTCAAATCCCATTCCGTGTGTTTCAAGGTCGGCTTCGTCGACGATCATAAAGCCGAGTCTGTTGCAAAGTTCCAAAAATCTCGGATCATTGGGGTAGTGAGATGTTCTGATACAGTTAACCGAACACTGTTTCAGAATTTTGAGATCCGAAAGCATGTCGTCCATTGAAACGGCATAACCCTTTACGGGGTGTGAATCGTGGCGGTTGATGCCGTAGAGCTTCACCTTCTTGCCGTTGATATAAACAATTGCATCTTTTATTTCAAGTCGCTTGAAGCCAAGCTGAATCGGAATAATTTCATTTCCGCTTCTGATTATGAGAGTATAAAGCTCGGGCTGTTCACAGTTCCAAAGAACGGGATCCGGAAGAACATCCGTTGCTGTGCCGATCGCGTTACCGCAAAGTACTTTGTTTCCGTCGGGAGAAATCAGCTCATAGGAAAACTCGATATCCTCGTCACATTCGACCGAAATTTCCGCCTTGTCAAGCTCTGCCGTTACATTCTGACGGACAAAAATATCACTGATATGCTTTTTATCTCTTACGAGGAGATATACTTCTCTGAAAATACCCGAAAGACGGAAAAAGTCCTGGTCCTCCATATAT
>JAZSPN010000054.1:0-16303 GCA_045537495.1 Acutalibacteraceae bacterium | reverse complement strand
CACAAAAACTCCTCACCGATTTCTCGATGAGGAGTTCATTTTTAAATATAGAGGTTAACTTCAATATCTCGCCAGCCTCTTACACGCTTTGTCGGGGATATGGAATAAGCATATTCCTGTGCATCCTCAAGCGTTAAAGTGAACTGAGCGAACTTGAAGAAGTTCTCCATTAGTCCTTTATAGCTGCCTGTCCTACTAAGAAAGTATCAATCCCCCAGAGGGGGTTTTAAAGAGCAACATTTAGTTGCACTGACATAATACCACACAAGCTGTACGGTGTCAAGTGTCAAGAAAACCGAGGTAATAGCCGTTATATTTAGTTACAGATGTAACTGTTTTGAGATTTTTGCCTTAAATCGCTATTTTTCCAACAGCAAAAGTGCCCATAACTAAATTTTCGGCGTGTTTTTGCCAAAAACTGTAAAAAACGAGCGTTACGCTGTCGCGTTTCGCTCGTTTTGGTCGAGGTGAAGGGATTTTTTCCCGTGCTCTCGCACTATCGCCTCGTTCGCCTTGCTCTCTCGTTGCCACGTCGGCGAAAACAGTCCCCCGGACTGTTTTCTTCCGCAAGCTTCGCTTGCTCCCTCCTTGTTCGAATCCCTCCACCTTTATTTTACAAAAAAACGAGCGTTACGCTGTCGCGTTTCGCTCGTTTTGGTCGAGGTGAAGGGATTCGAACCCCCGGTCCCCTGCTCCCAAAGCAGGTGCGATAGCCAAACTTCGCTACACCTCGATTACTGAAAAATAATACAATAATCTTTCCGATATGTCAAGTTTTTTGACCTCATTCTATGCTGATTCTCTCGACGCCGACGGTTTTTCCCGTCTTTTCATCGACCTCGAACAAACATGCCGACAGTATGCAATCCGCTTTTTCGGGGACCTCGAAACGTGACGGCATACCTGTTCGCATTTTCGATATAATTATTTCCGATTTCACTCCGAGAACGGTCTGCTTCGGCCCCACCATTCCGACATCGGTTATATACCCCGTTCCGCACGGCAGAATCTGCTCATCCGCCGTCTGAACATGAGTATGTGTTCCGAACACGACGGAAGCCTTTCCGTCGAGGAAAAATCCCATGGCTCTTTTTTCGCCCGTTGCCTCGGCATGAAAGTCCACCACTATAACCGAACACTTATCTTTCAGCTCACCTATAAGTCTTTCCGCACAGCAAAACGCATTTTCCGTATTCACCGACATAAACGCATTGCCGAGAAGATTCACCACTCCCACCTGCGTTCTGCCCATGTCGATGATTCCGTAGCCCTTGCCCGGATTTCCCGAGTAGAAGTTTGCGGGACGGATAATATCATCTCTCTCGTCGAGTATGTCATAAATCTCACGGCGGTTATAGACGTGATTTCCCGTTGTTATAAAATCCACACCGCTGTCAAAAAGATGCTCCGCCGTAACGGGAAGAAGTCCGTTGCCCTGTGCGGCATTCTCTCCGTTAGCTATGCAAAGATCCGTTTTCTTCAATTTTTTAAGCGACGGAAGGCGTTTTCTCAAAAAATCACAGCCCGCACTTCCGACAATATCTCCGACAACAAGAATTCTCATAAGCTAACGGTTCCTTTCTCTGTGGCAGTCAGTTTATTATACCACTTTACGAAAAAAAGTAAAGTGTTCATATTGACTTTTACATACAATAGGTATACAATATGAAATTGAATTTCAATTTCAATTTCGGAGACAGATATGGGCTACAACACTAAACAAAAAGAGCAGATTACCGCTCTCCTTCGTAATGCGGGATCCGTTCACATGACCGCCGACGACATTGTTTCAAGACTTTCCGAAAGCGGTATTTCTGTCGGTAAATCCACCGTTTACCGTCAACTTGAAAAGCTTACCGAGCAGGGCATCGTGCGACGCTTCTTCGTTGAAGAGGGCGTCAGTGCTTGCTATCAGTTCATCGGCGAAAATGCCGAGTGCAATGAGCATTACCACCTCAAATGCTCCGCCTGCGGAAAGCTCCTTCACGTTGAATGTGAATATCTCGACAAGGTCGCTTCTCACATTTTTGAGCATCACGGCTTCTCTATCAGCAACGAAAAAACCGTTCTCTACGGCATCTGCGACAAATGCAGTCAGGAGGCACAATGAAAAGATTCATCTCACTTATTCTGATTATAATTACCGTACTCACTTTGATTTCGGGCTGTTCTTCGGACAAGTCAGACAGCGACAGGCTCAGTATCGTCTGCACTCTGTTTCCGCAATATGATTTTTCAAGGCAGATTGCAGACTCCCTTGCCGACGTTTCACTGCTTCTTCCCGCCGGCACCGAAACTCATTCTTTTGAGCCGACTCCGACAGATATTATAAAAATCAGCAACTGCGACGTTTTTATTTATATCGGGAACGAAATGGAAACGTGGGTTTCATCTGTAATGTCCGATATCGACGCCGAGAAAACCACGGTTATCAACGTAACCGAGAGCCTTTCTCTCAACGTATCTGCACATTCTCACGAGAACGAGGAGTCGCACAGTCATACACTTGATCCTCACGTCTGGACAAGTGTTGCCAACGCTTCAAAAATTGTTGAGCTCATAAGGGACGTCCTGATGGAAAAAGATCCCGAAAATGCCGATACGTATGCAAAAAATGCAGATATACTTCTCTCTGATTACGCGGATCTCGACACGCGCATACGTCAGACGGTTGCATCCTCGAAGCGCAAGGAAATCGTTTTTGCGGGACGTTTTGCGCTTCGCAACTTCACCGAAGAGTATTCTCTCGAATGTATAACGGCATTCGATTCCTGCACCGAGGAGTCGGAGCCCTCCGCTTCCTCCGTGGCAAAAATCATCGACAAGGTTAACTCTGACGGTATTCCCGTTATCTTCTGTGAAGAGCTCAAAGAGCCGAAAACGGCAAATGCCATTTCTGCCGATACGGGTGCAACTATCAGATGTTTCCACTCATGCCACAACCTCAGCAAAGAAGATTTTGAAAACGGCGAAACATATTTAAGCCTTATGGAAAAGAATCTCACTTACCTTTCGGAGGCACTCAACTGATGGAACCTATTTTACAGTGCAAAAATCTGAATATCGCATACAACGGACATACCGTGGTAAAGGATGTCAGTTTTGATGTGATGCCCGGAGAATACCTTTGTATCGTCGGTGAAAACGGCTCGGGAAAAAGCACCCTTATAAAGGGACTTCTGAATCTTGTTCCCGTAAAAAGCGGTACGGTAAAAATCTCCGAAGACACGGCTCAATCAATAGGATATCTTCCTCAGCAATCCTCCGCTCAGCGTGACTTCCCTGCAAGCGTCGAAGAAGTCGTGCTTCTCGGATGCCTCAAAAGCAACGGCAGACGCCCCTTCTTCGGCAAAAAGGCAAAAAAACTTGCCGAAGAAAATATGAAACAGCTTCACATTTACGATATACGGAAAAAGTCTTACCGTGAGCTTTCGGGAGGACAGCAACAAAGAGTCCTTCTTGCAAGAGCCTTATGCAGTGCCGACAAAATGCTTCTGCTCGATGAGCCGTTGACGGGACTTGATCCCATTGTTTCTTCTGAGCTTTATTCGGTTATTCACACTCTCAATCACGAAAGAAATCTTACCGTTATAATGGTTTCGCACGATATTGCTTCAGCCGCCGCAAATGCCGATAAAATTCTGCATCTTGACGAAAAAGCGGAATTCTTCGGCACTGCCGACGACTATCTCAAAACCGACCTCGGACGGCGTTTTTCAAAGGGGATCTGAATTTGAACTTTCAATCTTTTTTCGAATATCTTAATATGATGATTTCCTACGATTTCTCCAAAAAAGCTCTGATCGTAGGCTCACTGACGGCACTCTGTTCCGCTCTTCTCGGGGTAAGCCTTGTTCTCAAGAGGTACTCCATGATCGGCGACGGATTGTCGCACGTCGGCTTCGGTGCACTCTGCGTCGCTTCCGTGATGAATCTTGCCCCCTTGAAGGTCGCTGTGCCCGTTGTTATTGTTGCGGCATTTTTCCTCCTTCGGCTTAGTGAAAACAGCAAGATAAAAGGTGATTCGGCAATCGCAATGATTTCGGGCACCGCCGTTGCTGCCGGTCTTGTCATCACATCCTTTGTTGACGGGCTCAGCACCGACGTTTCGGGATATATGTTCGGAAGTATTCTGTCTATCGACGACTCCGACGTTCCTCTCAGTGTCGCCCTTTCCGTTGCCGTCATAATTCTCTACGCGGTGTTTTACAACAGAATTTTCTCCGTTACCTTTGACGAATCATTCTCCAAGGCAAGCGGTATCAGAACTGAGCTTTACAATGCACTTATTGCACTGCTGACCGCCGTTACGATAGTTGTCGGAATGAAGCTGATGGGCACGATTCTCATTTCAAGCCTTATTATATTCCCTCCTCTTTGTGCCATGCGCGTCTGCAAAAGCTTTAAAAGCGTTACCGCCACATCGGCTGTCACTTCCGTCATAAGCTTTGTTGTCGGCATCTTTCTGTCTTTTGTCTTCGACACTCCCGCGGGTGCAACCGTCGTTCTCGTGAATGCCGTAACCTTCGCCGTTTTCTTCATAGTCGGCAAAATCAGAAACGCATAGGAGGCATCTTTTTGAACATCATATGCAATACATGCCCGAGAAAATGCAACGTTTTGAGAAACGAAAACGGCACCGCTCACGGTTTCTGCTCTTACGGAACACTTCCCGTTGCCGCAAAAGCGGATCTTCACTTTTTCGAGGAGCCGTGCATCAGCGGCACCGACGGCTCAGGCACCGTTTTTTTCAGCGGTTGCAATCTCAAATGCGTTTTCTGCCAGAACGAAACCATAAGTCAACTCGGCACGGGAAAACAGATTTCCGTCGGAAGGCTTCGCGAAATCTTTTTTGAACTCTACGAAAAGGGTGCCCACAACATCAACCTTGTTACTCCCACTCATTTTGCATATGCAATTGCAGAAGCACTTGAGGACAAGCCGCCGATTCCCGTTATATGGAATTGCGGAGGGTATGAAAGCGTCGACACTTTAAAAATGCTAAACGGCAAGGTTCAGATATATCTTACCGACATGAAATATTCCGACAATGCCCTTGCGAAGAAATATTCGGGAGCCTCCGACTATTTCGAGGTCTGCCGTGAAGCAACAAAAGAAATGTACCGCCAGACGGGCGATTATAAAATCTCGAACGACGGCATCATGCAAAGCGGAGTCATCGTGCGTCATCTCGTGTTGCCCGAGAATCTTCCTAACACCTTTGGCGTCATCGACTGTATAAAGGAAATGTTCCCTCGTGACGGTCAGATTCTTTTCAGCCTCATGAGTCAGTTTACTCCCGTAAACTTAAATACACCGTTCCCCGAGCTTCACCGTCCTCTGACGTCGGAAGAATATTCCGCCGCACAGCAGTATCTTTTTGATTCCGGTATCGAAGACGGTTTTTTGCAGGATCTCGAATCCGCCGAAAAACAGTACATCCCGAAATTTGATCTTTCGGGAATTTAAGGGGTGTCTTTATTGAAAATAACTTTCAGACCTTTTTCAAAAGAAGAGTTTTTTCGTTTTGAGGAATGGGAAATTGAATCGTATGCGAATGCACTCATAAGATCAAAAACCGAATCGAAAGAAGATGCCCTTTGTGTTTCTGCCGAGGAACTTGAAGAAATGCTTCCCGACGGACTTTCGACGGAAGGTAATTTCTTTTTGACGGCTCTCGACGGAGAACAGAACGAAATAGGCTTCGTCTGGTACAGCGAAACGGACAAAGACGAGGTTTTTCTTTCCGAGCTTTACGTATACGAAGAATTCCGAAATCTCGGATTTGAAGAAGCCGTTCTTTCCGCGTTTGAAAAAATCTGCGGTGCATCGCTTATAAGTCTGCACGTTTTTGACTGCGACAAAAATTTGATAAAAATGTACAGACGGGCGGGATACGAAGAATATGCTCACAACCCGCCTGCAAGCACATACATGAAAAAAGAGGTGTAATCATGAGAAATATCATACTCGGTACCGACTGGTGGACCGACTGCGACGACTGTGTCGCCGTAAGACTTCTTGCAAATGCACACAAAAACGGTGAGATCCGACTTCTCGGCGTCGGCATTGACGGCTGTATGGAGTTTTCGGCTCCGTCACTCAACGCCTTTCTTACCTATGAAGGTCTTCCCGATATCCCGATAGGGATAGATCTTGACGGCACTGATTTCTCGGGCGATAATTTCAAATACCAGGAGCCCCTTTGCGAATTCCCCCATGCCGTCAAAAGCAACGAAGAATGTGAAGATGCCGTCAGTATGTACCGCCGTCTGCTCATGAACACAGAAGGCAAAACAGATATCATCGAAATCGGTTTCTGTCAGATACTCTCGGGACTTCTCGAGAGCGAAAACGGCATTGAGCTCGTCAGAGAAAAGGTCGGAACTCTTTACGTCATGGCGGGCAAATGGGATACGGAAGGCGGTCTTGAACACAATTTCTGTAACAATGAACGTTCAAGAAAAGCAGGTCACATCCTTTGCGAAAAATGTCCCGTACCGATAGTTTTCCTCGGATTTGAAGCAGGAGAATCCGTTCTCACAGGGGATTCACTTCCGACAGACGATCTTTTGCACATTGCACTTCTTCATCACGGTCACGCCGAAAAGGGACGTTGCTCATGGGATCCCATGACTGCCCTCCTCGCCGTTATCGGTGATCCCGAAAAAGCGGGCTACGACACCGTGTGCGGCACAGCACGTCTTGATGAAAAAACGGGAAAAAACTATTTCACCGAAGGTGACGGACTTCATAAATATGTTGTAAAAGTAAAGCCCGACAGCTTCTACCGTGACGAAATTCAAAGAAGGATCGGTGCCCTCTGAGAATAGCATCTCCCCTTTCTGCACAATATAAGTCGGAAAGGGATTTTAAATATAATCCTTGCAAAATCTTTTCGTATAGAGTAAAATATTCAAGTAGTAAATCTTAAGGAGCGAAAGCACATGGACACTCTTCATCCGAATGAAGGCAAAGAACTTAAAATTTCCACACCGTACGGTGATTTTCTTCGCTATCCGATAAAAACACATGTTGTCGTCAAAGGTGACAGCCTTACGGAAATCCTCGACAAGTATGTAAAGGACTATTTGCAGGACGGCGATATGATTTTTATCAGCGAAAAAATCATTGCAATAAGCCAGGGACGAGCCTTCGATATAGATGATATTCATCCGTCAAAGCTTGCAAATATTCTTTGCAAATTCGTCTATAAGTCCCCCTACGGAATCGGTCTCGGAAGTCCGTGGACAATGCAGCTTGCTATCGACGATATCGGTGTGCCGAAAATCCTCTTTGCCGCATTTTGTTCGGCAATTACGAAGCCTTTCGGTGTCCGCGGTGTTTTCTACAAAATTGTCGGTGACAAGGGCAGAGCAATTGACGGTCCGTGCGACTATACTCTCCCGCCTTACAACCACTGTGCGAAGCTTGCTCCCAAGGACCCCGACAAGGTCGCAAAACAGCTTCAGGATTACAGCGGATGCCGTGTAGTTGTTATGGATGCGAACGACATCGGACGCGAAGTCCTCGGTGTATCCGACAAGAGCATCGACATCGAAATGTGCAAGGAGATTTTCCGCGATAACCCGCTCGGTCAGAAATCTCAGCAGACTCCCATAGCAATTGTTCGTAAAGCCTAAGATATATCCGTATTATGCCTCTTCACAATGTATAATACGGTTTTGCTTTAAAAAGGAGTATTTGTATGAATAATGTATTCGACATCACCGCATTCGGTGCCGTCGGCGACGGAAAAACCGATTGCACCGCCGCAATTCAAGCAGCCCTCGATGAGGCAAAAAAGGTCTGCGGCACCGTCATCGTACCTCCGGGACGTTACCTTTGTGCCGACATCAGAATGTACCGTCACGTTTCAATCAGAGGATTCGATGCATGGAGTTTTCGCAATTACAATTCATCTGTTCTCTCGCTTTCTTCTCCCGATGCAAAATGTGTTCTCGATATATCGGGTGCCGTCGGTTGCACCGTAAGTAATCTCGGTATCGACGGACAAAATCTCGGAGAAAATATTCACGGCGTAATGCTTGACTACCCCATTTACGACTCGGCAGGAGAAGAGGACACTCCCACCATCGAAAACTGCCGTATCGGCAACTTCTCCGGCTCCGCCGTTTATCTCAATCATATATGGTGCTTCACCATACGCAACAATATGCTTTACGGCTCCGAAAACGGACTTTACATCGACGGCTGGGATGCCTTCATCAGCGGAAACTGGCTGTCGGGCAACAGAAACTGCGGACTTCTCGGCGGAGAAGTTTTCTCCGCTTCCGTTTTCTACGGCAATCGCATCGAATGGAACATGGGCGGCGGCGTCTGCATACATAACGCAAAATTCACCACGATAACCGCTAATCAGTTCGACCGTGCAGGCGGTCCTCAGCTCAAAATCAGCAGTTCAAAAGATGACGGATACAGCCGTAATATCACCGTAACGGGCAACACCTTCAACAGAAGCGGTTCAGGTCAGTTTAACCCCCGTCTTCAGGCAGAAGGGTATCTCAACTGCCACTTCTTCGCCGAGGAATGTGTAAATCTCGTTTTCATGGGCAACACGCTTCACGCGGGACGTGACGGCAAAGACGAAAACGGCAAACGTCATTTCGGTCCCGACTACGGAATCGTTCTCCGTCACCTTCGCTCTTCAATCATCAAGGACAACGTAATGCAAGGAGCTTCCGTAAAGCAAAACATTGTCGATCTCGGCGAACACGAGGAAGATGTGATTCTCCGCGACAACTTGGGCGGTGTCATGGAAAGCGAAGAACGCTGGACCGCCATGCTCTCGAACAAGCCCGTCGAATTTATCAAGTCTTATTTTGATCTTCCCGAGGATGAGCAAAAAGCTCTTCGTGAAAGATTCAATCCCTAATAAAGAAAGGAAAACATCACTGTGGAAAACAAAAAGCTCTATATTTTAACCTACGATCACGGCGGATATGTACTTTGGAAAGACGAGGTAAAACCGCGTATCAAGGAAATTTTCGGATGGATGGAAAAATATCCTAAGCTTCGCATCGGTCTTGATTACGAATCATTTACATTCGATGAATTTTCAAGATGCGATCCCGAAGTTGTCGATATGATAAAGAAGCTTCTGAGTGAGTATCCCGACCGTGTAGGTCTTGGTGCCACAACCTACGGTCAGCCGCTCTCGCTTACAATTTCCGACGAGTCGAATGCACGTCAGCTTACATACGCAATCCGCACCAACAACCGTTACTTCGGCAAAACTCCGAACGTCTACTGCATTTCCGAATATGCACTCAACAACCAGACTCCTCAGCTTCTAAAGCTTACGGGACACGATGCCGCCATTCTCAGATCTCACGTTATGGGCTACGGATATCCCAGAACTTTCGACTCTGCATGGGGACGCTGGATCGGCAAAGACGGCACCGAAATCCCTGCCGTTCCCACATATGACAAACAAGGAAGAGGCTATAACTGCTGTACCGTTGACAACTGGATTCTTTCCCGCTGGCCTCAGGATACCGACATCTCTCTCGAGGACTTCGAGGAAATGTTCAAGCAGTATTCACCGCTTCTTGCATCAAGATATGACGACCTCACTCAGCCCATCGAAGACATCACAAAATACATCGAAACAAAGGATGATTACGAATACGTCCTCCTCGAAGACATTCCCGCTCTCTACGGCGAAGCAAAAGATGAGCTTAAAACCTACGACAACGACTTCCATGTCCAGATGCCGTGGGGTTACTGCGGAAACGAAATTTTCAACGGTGTCAGAAAGTCAGAATCCGAAGCAGTTCATGCCGAAAGCCTCAACGCCTTCTCCCGTATGCTCGGCGGTAAAACATACACGGAAAATCTCGATGAAGCATGGAAATACGCCATGGCCGCACAGCACCACGATGTAACCATCTGCGGTTTGCTCGATTTGTCAAGACGTTTCATTCCTGCATCGTTGAAGGAATCGGATTTCGTCAAAAATGAATCTCTGAAAGCTCTCGCTTCTCGTTTTTCTTCCGACGGCAACAGCGTTCTCGCCGTCAACACCCGTTCCTTCCCCGTCAAGGAGTACGTAAAGGTCGGCGAAGACGAATACACCTTCGTCGAAATCCCCGCATACACCGCAAAGGTTATTCCCGCAAATACAAAGACCGGATACGAAAGCAAGTTTTCATGGAACGAGGAAACCTCAACACTTGAAACTGCACAGTACAGAATCAAGCTCACCGACAAAGGTATCGCATTCGTCGAAACTCTCGACGGCAAAAAGCTCATCGACAACGGTGAAGGCGAACTTTTCTCCGCCGTCATCGAGAACTCGGAGTGTTCTTCCGTCGGCAAGTGGAACGTTACCCTCACCCCGTACGGTGCCGTTGCCGTTCAGCGCGGTACTGTCGGCTCTGTTCCTTTCACCTTCGAAATGCGTTTCGGCGGAAACCGACTCAGCAGAATCGAATGTAAGACAAGCTTCGAGATCCACGGCGAACATATCGGTATAACCGGCGATAAGGCGGGACTCAACAAATCCATCACCGTCGACGGCCACAAGCACGAAGGAAAGCTTTGCTTCAACATGAATCTCTGCCTCAATAAGAATCGCAAGATGGTTCGTGATCTCCCCTACTCCATCAGTGAATGGAGCGGTGACATCCGCGTTACGGAAGATTACTGGTACAAGGAAGATCTCATCATCATCGATCAGAAGGTTTCCCCCGAGGAATCCTTCAACAATTCCACCTACATGAACGGACTCAACTGGTTCCGCCTTCGCGACGAGGATTCAAGTGTCGCCGTATTCAACAGAGGCTGTATGGGCTCCAACATCGTGGGCAATAAAGTATTCGTTCCGCTGGTTTACGCCAACGAATATCTGTGCGGCACCAAAATGCTCGACGGTATCTTCGAAGATGAATTCGCAATCTCTTTCGATACCTGCTGTGACGTTGAACTCCACAAGGATGCCCTTTCCTATTCCCGTCTTCCCGACGCAATCCGCCTCGAAAAAGGCGACGGCGACCTCACCGAGTGCCGTTTCGCAACTTTCGCTTCCCCCTCGGAAAGTGTCGTAATGACAACAATTTATCCCGAAAACGACTACATTCTCGCAAGATTCTGTAACTATTCCGACGATGAAGTCACCGCCACATTCTCACCCGAATTCGGCCGTGTCACCGAAGAAACCGACCTTCTCGGAAATAAGCTCTCCGAAGTCGGCGAAAATCTTAAATTCCGCCCGTGGGAAATCAAGACGGTCCGAATTGATTTATAATTAACTATACAAAAATGACTTGCATAGGTAAAAGCCTTTGCAAGTCATTCTTTTTATTCGTTTTTTATCCGTAGACCGACATAAGCACAAGCGAAACGCAAAGTACAATACATCCCGCGACGTTGAGCTTCGACAGTCTTTCCTTGAATATGATACACGACAGCACCACGCTCAGAACATAAACACTTGCATTTTCAAGTGTGTAAAGGAGAGTCAGATCAAATCCCGTCGAGATGAGAAGCGTCAGGAGATTTATTGCAGATGCAACTATCAGCGAACAGACAATAAGATATACCGCTGATTTTTTTGTTTGTCTGAAAGCGGGGAAAAAATCTTTTTTCTCCCTGAAGAGAAGCATCACCGAGGAAGCCGATGCGGCAAAAAAGTATGTGAGTGCCACCATTTCTTCCTTTTCATCGGCACCGCTCACTCTTTGCTGAATGTCAAGAAGCGCCGAGTACGCACCGTTTGCAAGTGCCAGAATGACACACGTGATGAAGAAAACTTTTTTATCCGTATACGTTTCGTTACCTTTTCTGCTGATAAGATAAACAGAAGAGAGAATAACCAAAATGCAGATAACCTTCACAACAGACGGTACATCTCCAAACATCGCCGACGATACGGCGGGCACTATAATTCCGCCCGATATCGCGAATACCATCAGCACCGAATAAGGTCCCGTGCTCGATGCCTTGATAAGTGCCGTGTTATAAACGATGAGTGAAACCGCACAAACGACCGACAGCAAAACCGTCGGCAAGGATGCACTGAATCTGAATCCCGTAACCAGAAACGTTGTAACCGCCACCACGAAACCGCTTACCACCGTAAATACGGGAGATGACAAGTCACTTCTTCCGGGATAATTCTGCGAATACGTCTTGCAGAAGAATGACTGTAATGTGTACAGTACAATAATAAAGAACATTAACAATATTTCCATTTTCTACTCCATGTATCAATATTTGTATCTGAGCATATTCCACGAATGTTTTTTAAGTATCACCTTTTCGCCGATTTCGACCTTTTTCGGATATACTCTTTCCTCATCCTTTTCGTTGACGGCTTTAAGATCGTTACAGTAAAGCTCCGTGTGGTCAAAAAGACTGATCTTGCCGAAATTCTCTCCGTCCGTTACAAGCTCCATATCCTCCGTCAGTGAACGGTTGACCGCAAACACGGTAATTTCCCTCTTTTCATCGTCGAATATAACCGATGTTTCGATAAAGGGAACATCCTTATGCTTCTTCGTCGAATAAGTATCACATTCAACTATCGTCTGCAATGCCGTTCCTCTGCCGTACACGGAACCCAGCATATACGGATAAAAAATAGTCTGTGCCCATGCTTTTCCGCCCGTTTCGGTCATTATGGGTGCAATAACGTTGACAAGCTGTGCAAGACAGGCAATTTTTACTCTGTCACAGTTATTCTGAAGAGTCATAAGCATACAGCCGACAACGAGTGCATCCTCGAATGTGTATATATCTTCAAGCTGAGGCGGTGCCGTCTGCCATCTGTCAATTTTCTTGTCCTGCTCATTGCTGTGGAACCAGACATTCCATTCGTCAAAAGACAGATTAACCGTCTTATTTGAGTGTTTTTTAGCCTTTATTGCATCACACATCGATGCAACGGCTTTTATATAGCTGTTCATATCGCGTGACATCGAAAGGAAATCTTCCGTATCGTCGGCACTGTTGCCGTAATATGTATGAATGGATATGTAATCAACGTAGTCGTACGTATGGTCAAGCACCGTCATATCCCACTCACCGAACGTGTTCATGAAAAATCCGGAGCTTCCGCTGACAACGAGCTCTATCGACGGATCCGTAAACTTCATCAGCTTCGCCGTTTCAAGAGCCAGCCTTCCGTATTCATCCGCCGTCTTGTGGCATATCTGCCAATTTCCGTCCATCTCGTTTCCGAGGCACCATACTTTTATTCCGAACGGCTCTTTGAATCCGTTTTCACGTCGGAGATTCGCATAATACGTGTCGGTGTCACTGTTGCAGTATTCAACACAGTTTCGTGCATCGTCTGCACCCTTTGTGCCGAGATTAACCGCCATCATAACCTCTGAGCCGGCACACCTTGTCCACTCCTGAAACTCATCAATTCCCACCTGATTTGTTTCAATCGCACTCCACGCAAGCTCCATTCTGCGAGGTCTTTTGCTTTTATCTCCGATACCGTCTTCCCAGTTATACCCCGAAACAAAATTTCCGCCGGGATATCTGACGATAGGTACATCGATTTCTCTGACGAGAGAAATCACGTCCCGTCTGAATCCGTTCTCGTCCGCCGTTTCGTGTCCCGGCTCATATATTCCTCCGTAAACGGCACGTCCGAGATGCTCTATAAACGAACCGTAAAGCCGATTGTCAACTTTATCCACCGTAAATTTTTTATTAAACGTTATCTTTGCTTTCACAAAATCACCCCATTTATCCTCTATTTTACCACATTCGGCTTTAAGAGTAAAGAAAAAAACACCTGAGAGTTCTTTTCTCAGGTGAATTTATTCTGATTCCGTATGTGCCCGTTCTCGGATCTTTGAAAATCGGCAGCTGGGGCTGTACGAAAGTTATCACAATAAACGTTATTGCGATTATACACATCATAACATTATTCCGACTTTTGGTAACTTATAATAATCTCTTTGATATATCAGGGTTTGACAGCGGAACAGGCATTAAAACAAGCTTGCAACGTATACTCACTGCAAGCTTTAATTCATATCATGTTATATTACCATTTTCTGTCTGTCGCATCGGGACATTTCTGCTTTTTGAATGCTGCCCGAAACTCTACGTAGCATCCGCATTTCATGCAGACTCCCGAAATAAGATTACTACACTCTTTGCAGAAAGAAAGTCTTTTTTCATATGTATCTGCATCGACCTTTTCGTGCGGTGACAGCTTTTTTATGCGTTCGTCTATGTCGGACAGCACATCTTCCTTCGCACACTCACGAAGCAAGCACATTTTACATTCTTCCATATTATCTGATTCTGAACTTCACAACCGAACACGGCGGTATTTCGGTAATAAATCCGTCAGCCGTTTTCTCAAAGCTGTCAAATTTCTGAATCCCGACATTGTCCTTATCTTCGAACGAGTTGTGAGAATGAGCTTCTCCCGTGAGTATCTCAGCGTTAATTTCATTTACCTCAAAATCTGCCACCTGACACTTTACGCCGGCATTTTCGCTCATCGATGTGTTTACAACGGTTGAAATAATGCTTCCGTCACTGCTTAACGATGCACTTTCAACTATTTGAGGAAGAATTCCGTCGGGCGACAGATTCTCACTCGTGCAGAAGCTTCCGAGAAGTGTATTCTCACCGTGATCCGCAAACATTTTGAAAACAAAATATGTCGGAGTAAGAAGCATTTCCTCGCCGTCGGTGAGAATCATCGACTGCAAAACGTTGACCGTCTGTGCAATATTCGCCATACGCACGCGGTCAGAATGTTTGTTAAAAATGTTAAGAGTAAGACCTGCAACAATTGCATCACGAATCGAATTCTGCTGATACAAGAATCCGGGATTCGTACCCTCTTCAACATCGTACCATGTTCCCCACTCGTCAACGATCAGACCGATTCTCTTTTCGGGATCGTATCTTCCGAGGACCTCACTCTGACGACGTACAAGCTCTTCCATCCTGTACGCTTTCTCAACGGTAGAATAATACTCTTCGTCAGTAAAATCCAACGCTGAGCCCTTATGTGACCATTCACCGGGAACGGTGTAATAATGAAGAGAAATTCCCTCGATTCTGCTTGCAGCCTTCTTCATCATAACCTCGGTCCAGTTGAGATCAAAACCGTTTGCACCGCAGGCAATTCTGTAAATGTGGTCGTTGCCGTTATAGTCGCGTACAAAAGTTTCATAGCGCCTGTACTGATCGGCATAATATTCGGGAAGCATATGACCTCCGCAGCCCCAGTTCTCATTACCGATGCCGAAGTACTTTACTTTCCACGGTTTCTCCTGGCCGTTAGCCCTTCTGAGGTCCGCCATCGGAGAAACTCCGTCAAAAGTCATGTACTCAACCCATTCACTCATTTCCTGAACGGTGCCCGATCCGACATTTCCGTTTACATAAGCATCACAGCCAAGCTGTCTGCAAAGCTCAAAAAACTCGTGGGTACCGAAAGAGTTGTCCTCAACAACTCCGCCCCAGTGCGTATTTATCATCTTTTTTCTGTTTTCTTTGGGACCGATGCCGTCCTTCCAGTGATATTCATCGGCGAAACAGCCTCCCGGCCAGCGAAGTACGGGAATTTTAATATCCTTAAGTGCATCGACAACGTCACATCTCATTCCGTTGACATTCGGAATTGCAGAATCTCTCCCGACGTAAATTCCTTCATAAATACACCTTCCGAGATGCTCACTGAAATGACCGTAGATCTCCCTGTTGATTTTCGAAAGCTTCTGATTCGGGTTAATTAAATATTTCTCCATAAAACTTAAATTTACCGATATACGGCAAAGCTTTTCCTTTCATAAATATACAGTTATAATATAACAGAAATATTTGCAGCAGACAACAAAAACAGCAAAATTTCAGATAAAAAAAAGGACTTTCAAAAAGAAAGTCCTTACAGTTCATATACCCTGAAAACTGAACAAAGATCAAAGAAAGCAAGTTATACGAATCAGGTCAAGCCCTCGACCTATTAGTACTGGCTAGCTGAACGTGTCACCACGCTTACACTCCCAGCCTAACAACCTCATAGTCCATGAGGGGTCTTACCAGCTTTTGCTGTGGGATATCTTATCTTGGAGACGGCTTCACGCTTAGATGCTTTCAGCGTTTATCCGATCCGCACTTAGAAGTCGGACGTAGCCATGTCGTTCTGTGAGCCAAGGAGTTGGTGCCCATTGTTGTCTTCCTAAGACCGCTTGGCCTCCGACTTCCTTGAGGGGTCTTACTAGCTTGTGCTATGGGATATCTTATCTTGGAGACGGCTTCACGCTTAGATGCTTTCAGCGTTTATCCGATCCGCACTTAG
>JAZSPN010000136.1:0-2581 GCA_045537495.1 Acutalibacteraceae bacterium | reverse complement strand
TCAATTTCAGGCCCGACATCTACGATAAATATCTGCCGACCG
This sequence comes from Acutalibacteraceae bacterium, assembly GCA_045537495.1. Classification (GTDB taxonomy): domain Bacteria; phylum Bacillota; class Clostridia; order Oscillospirales; family Acutalibacteraceae; genus UBA1425. Next base: position 2,539 of record JAZSPN010000136.1, on the reverse strand, counting down.
AGGAGATCATCGACAACGGCTTCGCGGTGGCAAGGATATATTATCAGGACGTAACCACCGACGACGGAGATTTTTCAAACGGCATCGCGAAATACGTTGCAAAAGACAGAGGAAACGGCACCGACTGCGGAAAAATAGCGATGTGGGCATGGGCAGCAAGCAGAACTCTCGACTACCTCGAATCGACGGGACTGTTCGACATGGACAACGCCGCCGTTATGGGACATTCAAGGCTTGGCAAGACGGCACTCGTGGCAGGTGCCTACGATGAGCGCTTCAGGTTTGTGATGTCAAACGATTCGGGTTGTTCGGGTGCCGCAATAAGCAGAAACAAAATCGGAGAAACCGTTGACAATATCTGTGAAGTTTTTCCGTACTGGTTCTGTGAGAATTATAATAAGTATAGAAATAAAGAGAGCGAAATGCCGTTCGATCAGCATTTCCTTATTGCACTGAGCGCCCCGAGATATGTGTCGGTACATTCGGCAATCGAGGACAAGTGGGCAGATCCCGATTCCGAGTATTTCTCATGTGTTGCGGCAAGCGAAGCTTACGAAGCGTTAGGGGAGAAAGGCCTTGTGCACCCCGACAGACTGCCCGTTGCGGATGATGACTTTACAAAAGGCAACATAGGGTATTCCCTGAGAGCAGGTGCTCATTTCCTCAGCCGTTGGGACTGGAATAAATATATGAATTTTATCCGGGAAAAAATTTGAAAAAAGTATTGACAAAATACAAAGTTGCATCTATAATAAACTTGTAATCATTACAAAGAAACAATGATTCAGGGGGTGATGCACATGACACGCACTCAGATAGCTGATGAAATGTCGCGTCGCGGAATCCGTGCAACGCCACAGAGGCTGTCGGTTTACGAGTATCTGTTTGATCATCGCACACATCCTACGGCGGACAGAATTTACGAGGAGCTTTTAGGCGACAATCCGAGCTTTTCCAGAACGACGGTTTACAACGCACTTCATGTGCTTGAAAGGTCGGGCATGATACGTTCGCTGTCGATAGAAGCGGGGGAGATGCACTACGATGCGAATCCCGACGATCACGGACACTTTTTGTGTACCCGTTGCAGGAGGATATACGATTTTCCGATAGACGGCGAATCGGTGAAATGTCCCGACGCTTCCGAAGTGATGCAGACCGACATTTTTATCAGCGGAATTTGTAAATGTTGCAAAAATTAAACTTTAATATTGGAGGAATTTATCATGAAAAAGTATGTATGCCCCGTATGCGGATATGTCCACGAAGGAAACGAGCCCCCCGAGAAATGCCCCATCTGCAAGGTTCCCGGTGCAAAGTTCATCGTTCAGTCTGAAGAAAAAGTCTGGGCCGACGAGCACAAGGTAGGCATTGCAAAGGACGTGGAGCCCGACGTCATCGAGGAGCTTCGCAATAACTTCAACGGCGAATGCAGCGAGGTCGGAATGTATCTTGCAATGAGCAGACAGGCGGACAGAGAGGGATATCCCGAGGTTGCCGAGGCTTACAAGAGAATCGCCTTCGAGGAGGCGGAGCACGCGGCAAAGTTTGCAGAGCTTCTCGGCGAAGTCGTAACAGCGGATACAAAGAAGAATCTCGAGCTTCGTGTTGATGCCGAATACGGTGCAACGGAAGGAAAGCTTATGCTTGCAAAGAGAGCGAAGGAACTCGGCTACGATGCAATCCACGACACGGTCCACGAGATGTGCAAGGATGAAGCAAGACACGGCAAAGCATTCCAGGGTCTTCTTCAGAGATATTTTAAATAATCAACAAATTCAAATTTTGTGAAGGAGGGTTTGAAATGAAAAAAGTGTTGATATCTTTCCTGACTGTTTTAACGGCATTTGCGCTGTTGAGCGGATGTGAGCTGAATATTCACTTGCCCGCAAAGACTGACGGTACAACAACTACGGCGCCCGCAGAAACAACGGCACCGCAGACGACACAGCCTGTTGTTGAAGTGAATACAACGGAAGCAAAGAATGTGATTCCCGAAACGACAGCAAAGAATGAGATTTACAGTAAACCCATTGAAAGCCCTTCGTCATCGAAAAATGTTGCCGTATCAAAAGACGAAGCTAAAGCGATTGTGCTGAATCACGCAGGACTGACAGCTTCAGACGTCAAACGTTATAAAGCGGAGCTTGACAGAGAAAGAGGCTCACTTGTCTATGAGATCGAATTCGATTCGGGCAGGTACGAGTACGAATACGAAGTCAGCGCAGAAGACGGCAGAATAATAAAATCCGAAAAGGATTTCAGAGATTAATCATTATAACAAATCAAGGAGCAGGCACAAGTCTGCTCCTTTTCTTAAAAAGCGTATAACCCGCTTTACTTTTATGCGTAGGTGTGGTAGAATAGCATCATACCACACTACATTTATATATCTTGATAAGTATTTTAGATTTACACAAACAGATAATACCTTGGTAAAAGGTGTTGGCCTTATCTCTGTTTGTGTAGATATTTATCGGTGTAGTGTGGTAGCGAACCGAGGGAAACACTTTTTCGGCACATCCTTCGGGGTGTGCTT
>JAZSPN010000069.1:0-23264 GCA_045537495.1 Acutalibacteraceae bacterium | reverse complement strand
CGGAAAGTTCACGTAGTACCTGATCGTCAAGCGTTCCGTGGGCTTCTTTTCTGTATCGTGCAATAAACGGAATGGTATTTCCTTCGTCGATGAGCTTTACGGTATTTTCAACCTGCCATGACTGAAGAGAAAATTCGGTTGTAAGTGTTTTGATAATATCCATATATTTTTCCTTATCTTAAAATTTGTCTGATGTCACTGCCGCAAAACGCAAGGGTTGTGTAGCATCCGAAGATTCTCGACGTGACACGACGGGTATATCTTGCTTCAAATTCTTTTATGGGAAGATTCGTGCTGATTATAACGGGTAAACCACTCTGAAGTCTTGTGTTGATTATGTTATACAGTGAAGAAACCGTAAATTGAGTCGAAAATTCTGCACCGAGATCATCTATTATCAAAAGATCGCATTCGAGAATCGACGAGGTGTCTTCGTTGTCGGAATCACGTGAAAAATGCTCTCTTTCCATCTTGTTGAAAAGATTCTGGGCAGAACTGTAAATTACACCGTAGCCCTTTTTGACAACTTCACCTGCAATCGCAAGTGAAAGATGGGTTTTCCCGAGTCCCGTTTCGCCGTACATGAAAATACTCGGAGAATTGAGATCGAAATCGTTAGAGTAGGATTTGCAGAATCCGAGTATATCACTCATACGGTCATACGGCACGATTCCCGAATTCGGATCCGTGTTCTTTGAATAAAAACCGAGTTTAAAATTCTGAAACGTGCTTTTTTCAATGGGGAAATCGCTGCAAAGCTCTTTATATGCCGTCTGCTTTAAAAGAGAGTCGAAGCAATCACATCGGTAACCGCCGACAGTTCCCGTATCGGAACATTTACGGCAGGTGTACTTCACGGAAAGAAAGTCCTCGGGAAAACCCGACTCTTTGAGAAGCTCGGAACGTTTGGACTGAGCCTCAAGACTCTTTTGAGAAAGCTTCTGAATAAACACATCGGCATTTTCTTTCATGCCGATAGCCTTAATAACGTCAAGTCCGAGTCGTGATATCTCTTTATCAAGCTCTTTCAGCTGCGGGATTTTGCTTTCGGCAATCTGCTTATTGAGGCGTGCCTGTGCTTCTGCGGCAGATTTTCTTTGTTCAAGTATTTCGGTTGCTCTTCGGAAAATTCTTTCACTGTAACCCATAACAACACCTATTCATCCTTCTTTTTGTAAACGATCGGACCGTGCATAAGTCGGTTTTCGAGTTCGTCGATATCGTACGAAGCGGGAGTTTCGGCATCCTTCTGCTTCTTTTTGCTGTCGGCGTAGCGTTTTTTATCTTCAAACACCTGTTCGGGAGTTGTAAATCCTTTTTCATGCCATGAAACCAGTATTTTGTTGATATACGGAAAGCTTAGTCGAGTGCATCTGTTTGCCATCTCTTCGTATGCGAGAAGAATCATATCGATATCGTAGCCGAGATCGTATTTCCAGCTTCGCAGAAATGCCGCCTGTGCCGAGGTGGGATTCGGGGCGGAAAGACCGGTTGAATGTCTTAATTTATTCCAAAGACTCCGACACTGTTGGAGAGAATCAACCTTTTCCATAGCCTTTTCGAGTGTGTCAATCTCTTCCTCCGCCCAGTTTTTTGCAACAGTCGCAATAAAAGAATTTGAGGTTTTATGTATACTGACGCAATACTCGATAAGCATCAGAATCACTTCGATCGGCAAGCCGTACTGATCGTGCATCATCAGAAGTGTACACTGTCCGTCATAGCCGAGTGTTCTGCCGAATTTTTTCTGAGCCTCTTCAAACAGCTCCGATATTTCAGCCGATTCCTTGGCACGGGCTATTATCTGACTTTGCGTCGGCTTGACTTCGGGTATGGAAGGAAGCTCTTTTTTGGCTTTTGGAGGAGTTTCGGTCTTGGCTTCGGAAAACTTCTGTTCAGGGGCTTTCGGAATATTGTTTTGCTCCTCGGAAATAAGAATTCCTTCATAGATCCAGAAGCTTATATACTCAAAAGCATCTGCATTTGTAAAACCGAGTTCTTTCGCGACAGCATCGACATCCGGCTGTTCCGATGCATGACGAAGCACCCAGAGCAGTGTTCTGAGCTGCTCCGGGTTAGCTAATTTTATATATCTGTCGGCAACTACCGCGGGTACACTGAAAACAGCGCCCCACGAGAGTGAAGGATTAATGTGAAATTTCATCTGTATTAAAGCAACGAGGCTGCGGCTTCATCGAGAAGTACATAGCAGTCGGGATGATTCTGAAGGATTGATGCGGGGCAAGCGGGTGTAACCTCGCCCTTAATCATGGCTTTAACCGCTTCAGCCTTGGAAGCGCCCGTTGCAACGAAAACGATCTTCTTTGCTCTCATGATGGAACCGATACCCATTGTCATCGCGTAACGGGGCATGGGAATATCGTCGAAATAAATCGAGTTAGCTTCGATTGTGCTGTCGGTGAGCTTAACCTTGAAAGCTTCATCCGTAAATTCATCGGCAGGCTCATTAAAAGCAATGTGTCCGTTTCTGCCGACACCGAGGAACTGAATATCAATACCGCCCGCCGCTGTAATTGCATCGGCATATCTTTTGCTTTCGGCATCGGGATCAGCTACATTACCGTCAAGGAAGTTGATGTTTTCTGCCTTGACATCAATCTTGGAGAAAAGGTTGTCCACCATGAATGAATAAAAGCTGTTTTTGTGCTCTTTGGGAAGATCGCAATATTCATCAAGATTAAACGTTGTGACATCTTTAAAGCTGACATTTCCGTTTTTGAATTCATTCGCCATGTATTCATAAGTGGGAACGGGCGTGGCACCCGTTGCAAGACCGAGAACAGCCTTCGGATTATTGAGTACTGTTTCAACAAAAAGCTTACCTGCGGCAGCGCCGATCTCTTCTGTGGTTTTAAAAGTTAAAATTTGCATTTCAGACACTCCTATTATTAAGTTAAAATTTATTACTGAATAATCATAACAAATATTGACTGAAATGTAAACAGTTAATCGCAAAAAAGCTTGATTATTGTCCCTTTATTTGTTTAATTGCGCATTTTTCGAGCCTTGAAACCTGAGCTTGCGATATTCCTATCTCTTTTGCAACCTCCATTTGCGTTTTTCCCATCAGGAATCTGAGATAGAGAATGCGTTTTTCTCTTATCGGAAGATCTTTTATAGCCTGCTTAAACTGTATTTCCTCAAGCCAGCTTTCGTCGGTAACTTTATCACCTATCTGGTCCATGACGTAAATCGTATCACCGCCGTCGGAATAGATAGGTTCATACAGCGATACCGGTTCAACTATCGATTCGAGTGCCAGAACTACCTCTTCCTTGTCTTTATCCATTTCTTTTGCAATTTCCTCGACCGTCGGATCTCTGCCGAGTTTGTTTATTAGCATCTCCTTTACCTGCATCGCGTGATACGCCGTATCTCTCATTGAACGGCTTACCCGCACCGAGTTGTTATCGCGAAGATACCGTCGTATTTCTCCGATTATCATGGGAACGGCGTACGTCGAAAATCTTACATTCTGTGTTACATCGAAATTATCTATCGCTTTTATTAAACCGATACAACCCACCTGAAAAAGATCGTCCGGATTCTCTCCTCTGTTTGAAAATCTTTGGATTACCGAAAGTACAAGTCGCAGATTACCGTTAATCAGTAATTCTCGTGCGTTTTTGTCGCCGTTTTTCATCTTTTTCAGCAGTTCTGTTTTTTCACTTTCTTTCAGCACTTTTAACTTCGAAGTGTTTACTCCGCAGATCTCTACTTTGCTGTATTGCAAAAAATAACCTCCCGTGCATTGATAACAGAATTATTGCCAATGCAGGGAGTTTTAATACAAAAATTATTTGTGTCTGAAGTTTTTTGCAGATTTGCGGAAAATATTTTTTACTGCTTCGGATTCAAATGTAGCCGCGTTGAAAATATTGATTTTACTTGCCGGAACAAAAGCGACAAAAGCTGAAATTGCAGTGAAGAAAAAGCCTGAACCGGAAAGAAGCTCCGCCGAAAGTAAGAGCGATGCCAAGGGACAGTCGGTAAGTGCGGAAAACAAAGATATCATGCCGCAGGCTGCACACAATGCAGGAGAGAATCCTGTAACAAGTCCGACGAGAGCTCCGAATGTTGCGCCGATCGAAAGTGTGGGAACGATTTCTCCGCCTTTATAACCGCCTGAAACGGTAACGGTTGTCAGCATGATTTTCAGCAAAAAGGCTTCGGGAATAACGTGTCCTTCAAGACTTTTTTCAATCAGATTATTACCGCCGCCGCAATAATCTCTGCCGAGAAAAAGCGTGAAAATTATAATAATTATACCTGCTGTTAGAATGCGTAAATATGCATTCGGAAACAGCTTTTCGAAAAGTTTTTCACCGTACGTCAGACAGATATGGAAAAGATAAGCGACCAAGGAACATAATATTCCGACCAGCGCCGATATCAGAATGCTTTTAGGTGAGTAGTCGGGAACCGAATTCAGAGTAAATCTTTCGGGACTTACTCCCCAAAATTTTGCAGTAAAAAAAGATATGAACGATGAAATCAGACAGTAGAACAGCGGTTTTATTGCAATGAATTTTGTCGCCGTAAGCTCGCATACAAAAACACAGGCAGTCAAAGGAGTGCCGAAAAGTGCCGAGAATACGGCGCTCATTCCGCAAAGAACGGTTATTTTTCTTTTCTCGGTGTCGAGTTTTGCCGCTTTTCCGATATAGCTTCCGAAACTTCCGCCGAGTTGAAGTGCCGCACCTTCACGCCCCGCCGAACCGCCCGAAAGATGTGTAAGTACCGTTGAAATGAAAATATCGGATCCGAGTGAAATCGGAATGTTTCCGCTGTGCTTTGCCGCCTCGATAACAGCGTGTGTTCCGTGGGAAATTCCGGACAGATGTCTGTTTAAAAAGACGATTATTATGCCTGTGAAGGGTAACAGATATAATATAAAGCCGTGATCTTCCCTGAGTGATGTGACAAATGAAATTGCATGCGAAAATACGGCGCCGGACAGACCTCCGATCAATCCGATAACCGCTGAAATCAATACTAAGCCTAACTGCGAAAAATACTTTTTATCCATCATTGTCAGTCACTGTACTTCTCGGGATCGAAATCGTTTTCCCAGAAACAAAGCAAGTAGTTATACTTTACAGTTTCACCTTTTTTCAGTACATATCCGCCTTTGAAAAAGAGATTGTTGGCGGCCATCAGACCGTAATTTCTTATGTGCCAAGCGGTAGGATATTCCGAGTTGACTTTTCTGTCGTAAAACGCGATACCGATTTTTCTGCCGTCGACACATCCGCTGTAATTACACCATTTCGCTGTTTTTCCCCAGCAGAACTCCTCGTTCAATCCACCTTCGGAGTTGACAAAACATCCGTTTGCATCGGCACGGATTTCATCTGTTACGCGGACACCGAGAGGTCCTGCCTCTTTTGTTTTTCCGACACGGATTTCATCATAAGATGCTGTCAGTTCAATTGAAATATTAACCGCAATACAGTCATCCTTTTTTTCAAAGGTCATCGTTCGTATTTCATCGAGATAAGGCTCGTCTGTATCCGCAGATTTCCATATAAGCTTAACTGCGATTTCGGCGACATTGCCGTCTTTCAGTGAAACCGTAGAGTCATAGACCATTTTTCCTTTGCCTTCGCCCTTTTCGTTCCAGAAGTCGATACCGTTGATATCGCCTATTCCGACAAACACGGAACGCTGATGCGGATGCTCCTCGTGAAAATCAGCATAACGTGTAAAGGTTTTACCGAATGAAGTGTAAACGGGTCCCATGAAAGGTCTTATGAACTTGTCGCTGTAAACACAGGAAGTAAAAAGCCTTTCGTCGAGGTAAACATCAAATTTTTTGTCTTTTTCAGATATTTTGAAACTCACAGTATCTTCTCCTTTAAAAATTCAAGTGCAGACCGAGCTTCGCTTTCAAAGTCATCAAATACACATTCAACAGTTATGTCTTTGTCTGTGTCGGTTGAATTTATGAAGCTTAAAAAGTTTTGAATATAATCTCCCCTGAATTTCCCGGGAAAAACTCTTCCGGGCGCTTCGGAAACATGAAAATGAGATATTATATCCAAGTTGTCGGAAACAGATGTGAAATCTTCATTTTCGATTGACATATGAAATACATCGGCGAGTAAAAAAACGTTTGAAAGATTTAATTCTCTGACAAGCGATGCGCCTTCTTTTACGGTGTTAATCAGATTTGTTTCTGTGCTGTTCAACTGTTCAAGAGAAGTGCTTATACCGTACTTGCTGCCGATATTCCCGCATAAAGTCAGAAACTTTTTCAAAAAATCATTTCCCGCTGAAATATCAATGCCGTCAGGTCGCATTCTTGCCGCACCGCTGCCGAAAACAACCGTTTTGACATTTAAAGACGACATCCGAAACATAGATTTTTCGACAAAATCTTCGATGGTTTTGAAGGGCACTTGAAACATCCTGATGTCCGCAGGTATAAAGCAGTTGCAGATTTCGAGGGAAAACTTACCTTCGTCGACAAGCTCTTTTAATCTGATGAGTTCGTTGTCACTCAGATCATTTACGGCACCGACAGCAGCTTCGATATAGTCATAACCTAATTTTTTTGCAACGCCGTAGCCGTAAATCAAATTTTCAAAGGCGTTGTAATCGTCGCCCAGCTTCTTCGAATCTTCGGGCATGAATGTTTTTGCGGGCAGTGAAAGTCCGAATTTCATAATGGCCTCCGTTAGTTGATTGACAAAAGTTTTCTGAGCGACTTACCGTCGGTTACGATTTCGTCATCGTAGAAATGATGTGTCCAGTAGCTGTGGTGTACCGATGAATTTGCATCGTGAGAGAAGAAAATTCTTCCGTTGACCATGAGTTTTGCAACAGCCCAGTAGGTGTTTGAAACATCATTACTTATCGTTCTGACATTGAAAACATAGCGTTCCGTTTCACCGTTTCTCACATTAACGGGATAAATCGACGGTGAAATACCGCTGATGATGTTTCTGTTGTGAAGACCGTATTCCCATGTTTCAAAGGGAGTGGCAATGGCTATCGCACCGTGAAGGTCTTCTCCCGAGAAATTGGTGACTTCGGCAACGATTTCATTACCGTTAATCGAAAGATAAACATCGGGATAGTAAAATCCGAATTCAAGAATATCTTCGAAAGTCTGATTCTGATCATTGTAGGTAAGTCTGAAAATTCCCTTTGAATCCTTGTTCTGCTTTCTGACCGTGAAGGAATATGTGATGTGGTCCCCTGCTTCAAGATCGTAATCGAATGAAGTCATTTCGGACGTGAATTCCCGAGGAACGGCAAGAGATGCAGTTCCCGACGCTTTGCAGTCTGTTCTGTTGTTGACGATTGAAACAGAAAGTCTGTAAGAAAGATCATCAATCTGTTCTATTTTTCTTGAAATAGAGCCCACTACCGAGAGATAACCCATCGGCACAGAACCGAGATTGTGTTCCCATGAACGGATGTATACGGGCTGAACGGGTTCTTTTGTTGCACCGATGACGACGCCCTCTTCACAAACGGTATTTTTCGGCATGAAACATATTGTTTCAATCACGTGTGAATTCACTTCGTGCGTAAAGGTATCAGCCTTTACAGAAAACTGTTCATTTTGCGACTCATCAAGAAGATTGAACCTCTCTGCCGATTTTGCCTCAAACGGTAATTTGATTGTAAAGGTACTCGCCTTTCCGCTTGTCTCGAAACCTCTGATGACAACTCCTCTGTCGTTGACAGTTCCCGTCTTGCCTTTCAGAGAAGCAAGCGGATAACCTCCGAGCTTGATTGAGGTTACTGCAAAGTCGCCGTCACAACTGATGAAGCTGTGACTGGGAGGAAGCGTTCCGTTTTTGCTTTTTTCAAGCGCGGAAGCAATAAGCGGATCGTTGAACGAAAACGCTTTATTGTAAATATTGCCTTCACGGTAGCTTCCTTTGTGCGGACAGAGTGAATATGTGAAACAATGAGATTTGTTTTCGGGAATAAGACCTTTGGCAGTTCCTGTTGTTTTGCCCGTATTTCCGTAAAAATCTGCTGTGTGGAAAAGCATTACGGTCATAAGGTTTTCGCCGTCAACGGTACATGAAATATTTCCGTTATTTATGAGCGATACACCGTAGTCATCGGCAATTCCGGGCTTTACGTCGCCGCAAACGTTGTCAAGCTTCAGAATTCTGCCGTTTTCAAGCTGATTCGAAATATCATCAACGAATGAATTAAGTGAATCAATCGATTCACACTGAATAATCACAACGTCTATCTCTTTTTTGAATGCGTTGTCCGAGTCCTTAAAGTAGAGAATTCCGGCTTTCTCGTTTTCGAACGATTCTCTGACCTCTTTCGAAACGGAAGAGAGGATTTTTTCGACGTACTCATTGTTATCGCCTTTTAAGGAAAGAACAAACCTTGTATCGCAGTTGAGGAGATCTTCGTTGAAATGAATTGTGCTCTCGCCGAGCTGTCTTGTGTCATCGGAAAACTGGGTTACCGGAACAGCTTTCTTTGTGAGCGCCGTAAGAAGCTTATCGGAAGCCTTCATAAGCTCAGTGTCGTCTGTTTTTCTGATAAGAGAAGTCATTCCGATGTTGAAAGAGCCGCCGCAAATCTCGACAGTTACCGTCGGACCGAGATCAAGCCACTGATTAACCGGAAGAATTCTCGAATGTGAATAGTTGAGGAACTGATGAGTCTGGTACTGAAGCTTATTTTTGGACTTTCCCGAAACGTGAGGTGCAAACCTGTCATCGAATACGGTTTTTCCTCCCTTTATATCTAACGGGAAAGTAACGGTGAAGAGATCATCTCTGTCGATGTAATCGTCGACGAAGGTTTTAAAATCAATTCGGTCAACATTTTTGTAAAGTGTAATTACTTGACAGATTTCAGCAACGGTGTCCATCTTGTACTTGCAGACAATTCTCTGATATACATCGTTCTTCTCGGTCTTTATGTCGGCGGTGTAATCGCTGGAATACATCTTGTGTCCCGTTGTGTAGAATTCATGCTGAGTTTCGCAGCGGTGGGTGTCTTCTTTGAGAATAACGATTCTGTTGGCGGGACCGTCGTTGCCTTTTTCGATAATTTCGCGCTTGTTAACTTTATCGTAGATAGAGGTTATACCGCCGCCGAGCGACGAATCAACCGTAATTTTGTAGAATTCGTTTTCTATGGTGTCTGACTTGTCGGAACTGTTCGAGATACTTCCGTCGATTATTCTGAAACACTCGTAACCGAGTGCGGGTATTTCCGGTGTAAATGTGCATACGGCAACACCGTCGTTGACCGATTCCACGACGACGGGATATACCGTACCGACGGAGGATTCCAAGGCAACATTTCGGGCTCTGTCGGCATCAATGCTGAAAGAACAGTTATCGGTTCTGTCGAATGTATGCGGGTTAAATACAGCAAAATCATAGTCGTTATTATTGATTTTTGATCCGATATAAGAAATAGCGTTGTCGGTTATATCGGAGGCAAGCTCAATAACTTCTCTGTATTCGATCATAAGATCGATAAAGGAAATCTCATTGTTTGTGCCCGTTATGGAGTCGTGATGCTGTCCGCAAAGAAGCTGACGCCAAGCTTTATCAAGCGCTGTTTCGGGATATTCGGCACCGAGTAAAGAGGCAATGGCAGAAAACTTTTCCGCCGTTATGAGAAGATTTTCTCCCAGTCTGTTCGCTTGCTTGAAATCTGTTCTTGTGAGCAAAACACCGCTGTGGTGCTGAGTAAGATCTCTTGATGTAAGACCTATTGTCGAATAACCGTTCTTTTCTGTATTTTTCTTATCACTGTCGATAAGTGCATCGGCAAGTTCGGACATGACAGCATCCGTGGCCTTGGTAATTGTATCTTTTCGCCATGAATTGTCACCATCCTGGGAGTAAGCGGGTAATTTGTTGTTTGAGCCTGAGCTTTCGGCACAACAGTCAAGATTCATTCGTAAAGCTGTTGACTTGTCAAGTCCTTTATCGTGAATCAGAGCCGTGCCGTCAGGCGACATATGACGTACCACTCTGTCAAGTCCCCAGACAAGCTTGCTCCAACGTGCCGATTTTGCACCGCCTTTACTGATAACCTGCGACATCTGGTTGAAGTGTCCGAAAACATCGCACGGATTATATACGGAACAGATTCTGCCGAGAACATCACGGTGATAAAGCTGACCGTAAATCATATTACGAACAAAACCTTCTCCCGAAGAAGTGAGGTCATTCGGCTGATTATAGAAACAGTCGGGCTCAGCCCTGCCGTCTTTGAACGAATCCCTTAATAACTGTCTGTTTTCGGGGAATACAGAATAATAAGGATGAAGGTAATCCACTTCCGACAGAACAGCTTTGAAATCGGGGTTCACTTTCAGACGTTTCATCATCTCGTCGGTTATATGCAGTGCACCCATTGCGTATGTTTTCTGATCCTGATGATAGGTTGTATCGAAATGAAAGTCTGAAAAACAGAATTCTTTACCGTCAAATCCCGAATATTCATCCGTTTTAACTGTAAAGTCAACTTCTTTACAGCCTAATGTGAACCTGACCGTATCGGTGCTTCCGTGTGCGGGGAATGAAGGCCTCAGAACATGGACTTCGCCACGTTTCATTGAAGGAATATTGAGTACTTCGGAGTAATTGTTTACGCTGTAAGCTAGTTCTGCTTCTTCGTTTTTGTCAAAACAAGCGGCAAATGTTGTGAAAATCTGTCGGGGCTCATCCTTTGTTCCGAAATAAGCGCCGCTTCTTACGGGATAGGCTATAGAAACCCCTTCGGATTCGCACATTACGGGAATAAGCATGCAGTTATCGATTGAAATATCAAACGAGTCGCAGATATAACCCGTTCTGAGCTTGAATAAGACGAGGTTTCTGCCTTTATTCAGCGTTACGGGGGTGAGTCGTCCGTACGACTTGACGCCCTTGACTCGGCCGTAAGGGAGATTATCTATGAGTTCGCCGTTAAGAAAAACAGAGCAGCCGGACGTGTTGTAACAAAGTACTGCTTTTGAATCTTCTTCGCAGTCAATATAAAATGATGCATAAAAAACGCAGTTTTTCTGTTCGGTGGCAAATATCGCATCATCACAGTCGCTGTCCTCTTCACCGTCGAATCTCAGGCAGTCCCATTTGATAAGACCTTTTATCCAGCGAAGATAATCTTCTCCGTAAAAGTCGTTCTTTACTTTCTGTCCGATATACGGAACAATTGAGCACTCACCGCCGCTGCTTTCAAGATAGTCGATATCGAGAACTTTGTCGCGATGATAGAAATATTCTGTTTCGAATCCGCCGTCGGTATGCGCCACGAAGGGGCCCAACGTCATGAAATGTGTAACCCTGTAATTCGGTTCAATATTATCTTTATTCGGAACAAAATCCGAAAAATTTACGGAATAAACCTCGCCGAAAATCTTTTCCTTGCCGTACTCCATGTTTAACTCTCCTTAAAGATGATTTTATATAGTTCGTTTGTGTTATTTACTGTATAATTCGGACCTGATTTTTCCAGCTCTTCGAGAGTCCCGTAGCCGAATGTTACTCCGACAGAATCGGCGCCGACGGCTTTTGCTCCGTCGATATCGAAGCATTTGTCACCGATTATGAGGACACTGTTCATGTCGTCAATATTCAAGTTTTTTGTTACTTTCGAAAACAGATATGATTTATCCGTGCAATAGTCTTCAAGAGATATTCCTTTTGCATAGTCGAAATGTCCCGAAATATCAAAATGATTCAAAATCCTCTGAATAAAAACATCGGGTTTCGCGCTTGCGATGCCGGTTTTAACGCCGTTTTCCCGGAGCGTTTTTGCGAAATCGAGAATGCCGTCATAAAAACGAAGCTTGAAAAGCCCCTCTTTCGAGTAAAACTCCCTGTACAGCCCGACGGCCCTTTCGGACTCTTCATCCGAAAATCCGAGATATTCCTTGAACGAAAAAAGTAACGGAGGTCCTATAAAGTTACGAAGAATCTCGTCATCGGGATTATCTTTGTTCATAAGGTTACACGCATATCTGATGCTTGAAAATACTCCTTCGGCGGTATCTGCCAGAGTGCCGTCGAAATCGAAAATAACAGCACTGTAACGATTTATCATTCTATCACCCCAATTGAATTGACTTTATATTATCATATAAATTTATGATTTACAATACTGAAAAAGTGTGATATAATACAAAGGTTAAAATTATTCCGAAAGGAACAGAACTATGGAAGAAATCATTCAGGAACGTAAGAAAAGAGTTTTAAGTCTTATTCAGCCTACTTCGGTGCCTACTCTCGGCAATTACCTCGGAGCTTTAAAAAACTGGCAAAAAATGTCCAAGGACTACGACTGTATTTTCGGAGTGGCAGATCTTCATGCACTCACCGTTCATGTTGATCCCCCTACACTTCGCAGACAAACAACGGAAATGCTGGCACTTTTGTTATCCCTCGGACTCAATCCCGAAGAGAATATTGTTTTTGTTCAGAGTCATGTTCATACACATTCTGAGCTTGCATGGATTCTTAATTGCTATACACAGTTCGGCGAAGCATCGAGAATGACTCAGTTTAAGGAAAAATCAAGAAAGCACGCAGACAATATCAATGTGGGGCTTTTTGATTATCCCGTACTTATGGCGGCAGATATACTGGTTTATCAGTCGGATTTTGTCCCTGTAGGTCATGATCAGAAGCAGCATCTTGAGCTTGCACGAAATATTGCCGAACGTTTCAACGGTGTTCACGGGCAGACATTCACCGTGCCCGAGCCTTTCATCGGACAGAAGGGCGCTCGAATTATGTCGCTTCAGGATCCGCTTTCGAAGATGTCAAAGTCGGATGTAAATCCCAAGGCATCGGTTTCCGTGCTTGATACTCCGGATGTCATTGTAAAAAAATTCAAGAGCGCGGTTACCGATTCGGAAGCTTCGGTTCACTACGGCGAAGGTAAAGACGGAATCAACAATCTCATGACGATTTACTCTTGTTGTACAGGGCTTGATTATGATGATATCGCAAGAGATTTCGAAGGAAAGGGCTACGGTGATTTCAAGGCGGCAGTTGCAGAGGCTGTTATTGAAGAGCTTCGCCCTTTGCGCGAAAACTATCAAAAAATCATCACCGACAAAGCGTATATTGCGGAAGCGGCCTCAATCGGTGCTGAGCGTGCATTGAAGCTTTCGCAGAGAACGCTTCAAAAAGCACAGAAAAAAGTCGGTTTACTTCTTAAATAATTAACGAAAGGTCGAATAGAAATGTCAGAAAACAAAGGCGGATGTTCGGGAAACTGCTCTACCTGTTCATCTAAATGCGAAAAAGAGGATCTTCGTATTCCTCAGGGCAATTTCAGTAATGTAAAGAAAGTCATAGCGGTTGTCAGCGGTAAGGGCGGTGTAGGTAAATCGCTTGTAACTTCCCTTCTGGCTGCCGAAACAAGAAGAAGAGGAAAGGAAACCGCTATCCTCGATGCTGATATCACGGGTCCGTCAATCCCCCGCTCATTCGGTATTTTTTCACGTGCCGAAGCCGATGAAAGAGGTCTTCTTCCCTCGGTTTCTCAGTCCGGTATCAAGTTAATGTCTGTTAATCTTCTTCTCGAAAGAGAGGATCAGCCCGTTGTATGGAGAGGTCCCGTAATTTCGGGAGTTATCAAGCAGTTCTGGCAGGAAGTTGCCTGGGACGATGTAGACTATATGTTTGTTGATATGCCTCCCGGAACGGGTGATGTTCCCCTTACCGTTTTCCAGAGCCTTCCCGTTGACGGTATCGTTATTGTTACAACTCCGCAGGATCTTGTTACCATGATAGTAAAAAAGGCTTATAACATGGCAAAACTCATGAATGTTCCCGTTCTCGGTATTGTTGAGAATATGAGCTATCTCGAATGTCCCGACTGCGGAAAGAAAATCTCCGTTTTCGGCGACAGCTCCGTTGACGAGGTTTCCGCTTCGATCGGCATTCCCGTCCTTGCTAAGCTTCCCATAAGATCATCGACGGCTCCGCTCGTCGATCACGGCGATGTCGAAGCCGTAAAAATGCCCGAAATCGAAAAAGCGGTCGATATAATTTTAGGATAATTTATGAGCGTTTCACAAAAAGTGAAACGCCCTTTTCATATCTTGTATGCAACCGGATTTCTTTTTTTGTAGTAAAACGCATCGGAAAAGCCTATCTCTTTCAAGGCGCCGATTGCTTCATCAAAATAGATGGAAGCGTTGCTCGATTTATGGGCGTCCGAAGCGAGGGTGATAAGTTTTCCTCCTAAATCTTTATAGCGTTTTATTATTGATATATCGGGAGAAAATTCGTGTGTTATCCCGTAGTAGCTTGATGTGTTAACCTCCAAAGCGGTTGAACGGGAAATTATTGCGAGAAGTATCTGATCGATTTTTTCACTGAATCTGCTCATATCGACCTTTCGACCATATCTTCCGCTAATGTATCTGAGCGGGCAAGTGAGATGAGCCAGAATATCAAAATCGAGAAGCGACAGCATTTTTAACATGTCGTTGAAGTAGCTGTCAATGTATTCGTAAATCTCGTCGTCGGTAAAAACAGAAAAATCAATGGACGAATAAGGCTTTTCCGTCTTCTTCGCCTTGACGCAGTGAACGGAGCCTATGACAACGTCGTAACCGACAAGGCTCACTGCTTTTTTTGCTGTTTCGGGGAACCAAATCCCGTCCCCTATCTCGACGCCTGAAAGAATCATTCCGTTGTACTTCAAATTAAGCTTCTGTACTTCTTCATATGATTTTCTGATCGGCGTCAGGACATCGATTTTATCCGCAAAGCAGACGTCGCAGTGATCTGTAACCGCAAAGAATGATGCACCTTTATCCGCCTGAGAAAGACACATATCCTCGATTTTACACTGTGAATCATGAGAGTATTCGGAATGAGTATGCATATCGGCAAATGACAAATTAATCACCTCTCAGAACATCATCATGATTGTTGCGCCGAAAGCGATCACGGCTGCAACAATTTCTTTTTTGGAAGGCTTCTGCCCGAAGAATGAGCCGACGAGAGCTGTGAAAGCGATAACACCGCCGGTTATCATGGGGTACTGAACCGATGCGGGAAGATGATCGAGTGAAATGAGTATCAGCCATCCGCCGAATGTGCTGAAAAGGGCGTAACCCGAGATGCTTCCGATGCTCTTCGGAGAAAGCTTTTTGGTGTTCTTTGCATCAAACAGCACGAGTACAAGACAAATTACAGCCGTGAATGCTTTTGCCCAGAAAAGAAGGCTTGAGCTGTCGATGCACTGACTTTCGTTCATGAGGTGGAATTTTGACAAAACACCGAACATACCGTTAAGGATGAAAATCAGTATGTAATATTTGACTGCCCCCTTTTTTCTTTCCTCTTTTTTCAGAGTAATAAACAGAGAAACGGCAATCATCACGAAGCAGAGAACTTTGAAAACCGATAATTCCTCGTTGCAGAAAATTGTACCGTAAAGAAACGGAAGCGCCATTCCGCCAAGCATCGTAAACAGCGAATAAACGGAAAGATTTGCGTTTTCGAGTGCTTTTACCGATGCGTAATTATACAGTACCGTTACAATTGCATAAACGAATGCCACAGCGGCGGCGAACCATGTAAATTCAATATGAAATTTACAGATAAAAAGCATGACAACGAGTCCGATAATCGTACCGTAAAGAGAGAAATCAAGTGCCGAACGCCAACCGCTGCCGTTTTCTTTTTGGTATGAATTGTTAAATACAAATTGAAACGATGAAAGCAGAGAGGCGAGAATTATCAGTGAGTAGTACATATATTTCACCCGTTTATAAATTCAGAGATTTCGATACAAGATTATAGTCGTTGGTGAGTATGGTGTCAATCCCCATGTCGAGGAATTCCTTGGCCTCTTCAGGATCGTCTGACCAGAAAACATTACAGATAATGCCGTTTTGATGAGCTTTTTCTATCATTTCGCGGTTAAAGTTCGGCTTGAAAAGCTGTACTTTTTTACAACCGTATTTAATAGCTCTGTCAACGATTTCAAAAGGTTTTCTGCCTGCACCGCAGCAACGGCAGATATCCGGAGCGATTTCCGAAAGCATGCGAAGAACGTTGTCATTTCCGCACATTAAGTAAACATGGTTTTTGCAATCGTATTTTTCTATCAATGCAATAATTTTTTCCAGATTTTCAACCTCGTAATCGCTGATGCTGTTAACGGTTTTAATGTGAATGTTCATGATTACCTGACAAGCAAACTTTTTGAGAATTTCCTCGAACGTGAGAATTCGAAGTCCTCTGAATTTTTCTCCGAATTTACATCCGAAATCCAGTTTCAAAAGCTCGTCGTAAGTTTTTTCATAGATTTTTCCTTCACCGTCGCTGACTCTTTCGAGCGTGGCATCGTGGCATGAAACTACTTTGCCGTCTTTGGTTACCCAGAGATCGAATTCAATCTCCTGGGCTCCCATGGCAACAGCGGCACCGAAAGCCGGCATACTGTTTTCGGGAGCTACGGTATTAAAACCTCGGTGTGCACAAACTCTCGGATAGGGCATCGTGCTGTCGGGAAGAGCAACGGAGCTTCCGCTATGGCGGTACTTCCACGGACGTCTGCCCTTCTCAGTATATTCAAAGTGCGATGACAAAGGATTTCCGAATCCCGCAGGTTTATAATATTTTTTATTTATATCTATATCGATGCTTTCAACACCGATTTTGCTTTTCATGTTACAAAGAATACTTCCGTCGGGAGCAACTATCATGCTACCTCCGCCGATTTCGGAATTTTCATCCATTGTTACGGATGATCTTAACACATAAGCATTTGTGTTGTAGGAAAGAAACTGTGACATTATACCGATGGCTTTATGTGTATCACTTCTCTGATGCGAACAACCGATAATTACATCGGGTTTCGACCTTGCTATTCCGGGAAATGCCTCGTAAAAATAGAAGTCATAACACGTGAGAAAAGCAAAACGTATGCCTTCCATTTCAATGACGGTCGGCTCCGAAAATTCATAGGTATAATCACAGTCAAGCTTCATAACGGAAATTTCACTCGGAACAAGGTGCTGTTTGAAGTAAAGGCCCGCAATATTTCCGTTTCGGTCAAAAGCGTAGGTTGTATTTCGATAGCCTTTGTCGGTTTTGTATCTTGCGTTGACGAAAAGCATTGAATTACAGCGTTTTGCCGTATCCGAAGCTTCCGTAAGAAGACGTTTGTTGAATTTTTCAACGCTCATATCGGCCTCTTCCTTGGTTTTTGCAAGACACGGAATATCGCATGATTCCGGCATAACGATTATGTCCGCCGAATCGTCACAACTCTTCAAAAGTTCTATTTGCTTTTCAAAAAGCTCGTCCGATCTCGAATAGTCAGTCGAATACTCGGGCTGAATCAAAAATACTTTCATGGTAAGACCGCCTTTTATTATTATCTTTTATTATTATAATTTAATTTTTGCAAGACCTGCCTCGGAGGTTTCGCGGTAGGAAGCTTTCAGATCGTGACCGGTTTCTTTCATGGTCTGAACAACTCTGTCAAAGGAAATTTTTCTCGTGTCCCAGAGGAATGAAGCAAGATTTACGGCATTTATTGCACGCATGGCAGCAACTGCATTTCGCTCAATGCACGGAATCTGCACAAGACCGCATATCGGATCACAAGTGAGTCCGAGATGATGCTCGATTGCAATTTCGGCCGCATATTCAATTTTGTCAATGTGAAGGTCAAAAAGCTCGGCGAGTGCGGCCGCCGACATTGCGCAAGCACTTCCGATTTCTGCCTGACATCCGCATTCCGCACCCGAAATTGATGCGTTCGTTTTGATAATATTCCCTATAAGTCCGGCAGTGGCAAGAGCACGGATAATCTGCCTGTCGGTATATCCGTTCTTCATCTGCTGATAATACATGACCGACGGTAATACGCCTGCCGCTCCGCAGGTCGGTGCAGTAACAATAGTTTCACCCGAGGCGTTTTGTTCACTTACCGCAAAAGCAAAAGAGCAAACAAGTCTGTTTTCTTTTGTCTGTTGACTTTCATCTATATGTTGATTGTTGTACAGTGATTTAGCTTTCTTATGAACATCAAGACCGCCCGGCAATATGCCGTCATCGTTAAGACCGCGCCTTATGCTTTCTTTCATGATGTCCCATATGTTCTGAAGATGATTCCACACCGCTTCACCCTCAACCTCTTCGACATATTGCCACAAACGTATTGCCTTTGAGTTGCAATATGAAGCAATTTCGTGAAATTTGCTCATGCTGTAGACGGTCGGAGCCTTCGCTTCCTCTTCATTTTCGAAGCGTATTCTGCCTCCGCCGACACTGAAAACGCGGACTTTCTCGGTTTCCTCGCCGTCCTTTACAACAACAAAATCCATTGTATTCGGGTGAGGAATGTTTTCGTCGTCGTTGTTAAAGATTACTTCACACTCAAATGGTGAAAGGGTTTTACGAATAACTACGTCCGTGCCGTGTCCCTCACCGGTTTTTGAGAGTGAGCCGTAAAGAATTACTTTGAATTTTTCCGCGTCGGAAAATCTTTCCTTGATTACTTTGCAGGCACGCTCGGGACCTATCGTGTGAGAGCTTGAAGGACCTCTGCCGATTCTGTAAAGCTGATCGAGTGATTCCATACCGTTTATATTTGAAGACAATTGTGTTACTCCTTCCGAGAAAAACTTGTATTTATGAAATTTCGAAAGCAAAAAGACGGAATTCTTCCGCGCCGTGTGTGGATTTCGGAACAAAACGGATTTCACTGACGTTCCAATCAACACGATGCTTTACGAATCGCTGATGGTTGTTATTTACCGTAATTTCCGACCTTTCACCGTTTTCGGAAATTCCGATTACCGAGTATTCCCTGATAAGAGTATCGGGAAGCTTGAATTTGTTTTGCACAAGCGGAAAATTACAAGGCATATTCTGGTATTTTCTGTTGAGGTTACTGTCGAAAACCAGTCTTACTTCACTGATGTGTGCCGTTTCTTTGAATTTGTAAATTATTTCGCTGCCGAGAGAACCTTTCCAGCAATTTTCTTCCGAACGGTATTTGCCGTTGCGTACTATTTCTTCGTTACACTCCGAGTTCAGGGTGATATCGGAAAGTTCTCTGTGAAGATTCGGAATAAAGCAGTCATCGTCAAGCAAGGACATCTGAAGCATTTTAATATCAATGTTTCTTATGTCCGTGTCCGTATTTACGGATTGCGCAACGGCAGTTCCGAGTGCCTGACCGAGAATTGCGCAGGTAGCCATAACCCTCGATGAGCTGAGTGCAGCATGAGTTACACTGATATTCCTGCCCGCAAAGGTAAGATTTCGGATATTTTTTGAAATCATACAGCGAAGAGGGATTCCCCACGGTGACGGTGCGGGATGGTAAATTGTCGGATGCCCCGCCGTATAATAAAAGCCTTCGGGAAAATGGTCGTCCATTGACCATCCGCCGTAAGCTACCGTGTCGGCAAATTCACCTTTTGCTTCCACATCGTTTTGTGTTACCGTGTACTCACCGACGTAGCGTCGGCTTTCCCTTTTGCCCGGAAGGAAACCGATCCATTCAAGCTCCCAGTTGTCAGCACCGTGATCACCGTGATTCTTCATGTGATCCCATACACCGTAAGCGATTTTGAGCAGTTCGTCACGGCATTTGTCGGTATCGTGAATGCAGTCCCACTCCCCGCCTATTTCGATCCACCAATAATTATTGTTGAGGTCGTGATCCTTATAGGGCAGATCATCGTCGGTTTCGTATGTATAAGCCCATTCGGGCGGTGTGAATTCTACCTTGTGATCCGTTTCTCTTATCTGAAAAAGACAGCTCATGCCCATTGTTTTGTTGTCTGCAACTTCGGGCGGAATGGTTTCGTTGAATTCATGTTTTGACTCTCTGCCGTAACGGAATTCGGCACCGCTGAGAGGCGCAAGGATGCTGTCGCCTGAGCAGTCTGCAAACCACTCAGCCTTCACCACGTGAAATGTTTCGGCGTTTGATTGCCATGCTCTTACACTTTTTATTGTGTTATTTTCAACTTCCGCTTCAAAGCAGCTCGTGTTGAGTAACAGAGTAAGATTTTCCTCGGACATAGCTTTTTCGTAGAGAATGCCGTCCCATATCGAATACTTATGATTTTTGTTCTGATAAAAGTTTTCGAGCATTATTTCTTCGATAATACCTGTTTCTCTGTTATCCGTACCGTGCGCACCGCATATATGCATTCTGATTTCGCTTGAAGCATTTCCGCCGAGTACGTGTCTGTCGTGGATAAGAACAGTTTTAATGCCGTGTCTTGCCGCCGCAATTGCACAGCAAAGTCCTGACATTCCGCCACCGATAACGCAGAGATCAGATGTATAATTCAACGTTCTCATAAAAAAACTCCTCAATAAAAGTTGGTTGGTGCAACATCACATATTTCAATGCTTATGATGTTTGCACGTTCCCCTATTATTTTCACGGTAACCGATTCTTTTGGCGATTCGGGATAGATCCTTCGGCATATCGCCTGCTTCTCGTTTGCGTAGACTTCAACAACAGATTTATCAACAAAAATATCGAGCACCAGATTCTCGCCCGAAGAAAGCTCAAGCGGAGCTTCTTCTTTAATGCGCCACCCGTCGCTTCCGCTGTCGGAAGCATCAAAAACGAGCTTTTTGTTTTCTTTATCATAGTAAATGTCGGTGTGAACTTCTCCGTCGGGAGAACATCTTACTGAAAATCCCGAGTTATTCTGATTATCCGCATTGAGTTTGGCTTTAAGGCGGAATATTTCGCCGTTATTAACTGATACACAGCCGTCAGAATTGATTACGGGGACAAATTTATTATATTCAAGAGAATCCAGCTCTTTTATCGGCGACATACGAAGCTCGCCTTCGGAAAGCCAGACATTCCTCGGGAACGAGTATACGCCGCTCCAACCGTAACGGGAAAAAGAATCCTTCGGATCATCAAGAAGCCATGCCCACATAATATGTCTGTTTTTACCGTCAATCAAGGCTTCGGGTGCGAAAAAAGCATTGTCTTTCCACGACATCCTGCCGTGCTTTTCCGGTATGAATTCTTCACCGTTCAGCTCTCCTATGTAATACTGACAGCCTTTGTTGTGCGAAATAAACAGCTGAAGAAATTTATCCGTAATGTTTCCGTTTTCTTTTTTATCAAAAAGCGGCAAAAAACTCGGACACATATCGTCTTCAGTTTCATCGGGCCAATCGGCACCGTTATGTGCATTAGTATAAAAACGTCGGACAAATTTCCAGTTTTTCATATCATCGGAAACAAAAAGATCGGTCCAGTCACCCTTATAAATCGGATCGTCACCGTCATTTCTGCCGAAAGAATCGAGTACGCACTTGTTGCCCGTCTGCATATAGTAGCGACCGTTCATCTTCCAGATGTTGCTCGGATCCGCACATGAGATGTGTCTGATTTCACCGTTAACCTTGATATCGACGGTACCCCATATTTTTTCACTGCCTTCAATGGCTATCGGGGTGATTCTTTCAAATTTTTCATAGGGCGGATCGGCATAAGCTATGGCGATACCACCGTTGTCGCCGTCTGCAGTGCTTGATTTGAACTTCCAGAATGTAAGATATGCTCTTTTGTCTTCATCGAGGAAAGCTCCGCCGCTGAAGCAGCCTTCATCGCCGCACTCTGTCAGAGCATCGGGATGACTTCTCCAGTGAAGAAGATCTACCGATGAAATGTGACCCCAATGGAAAGCATTCGTCGAAGAGTTGCGGTAGAGATACATCAGGTGGTATACGCCGTCGGCAAAAAATGCACCGTTGGGATCTCCCGGAAGACCGTTATCGTCGGGAATTGCAAAGTGA
This sequence comes from Acutalibacteraceae bacterium, assembly GCA_045537495.1. Lineage (GTDB taxonomy): Bacteria > Bacillota > Clostridia > Oscillospirales > Acutalibacteraceae > UBA1425. The sequence continues at coordinate 1,464 of JAZSPN010000069.1, read as the reverse complement.
TATGTAGGTCTGTACGGATCTTTTAACATTCTTTCACGGTATTCTCTTGTAAAAATGACTGAATCATTCATAATATCACCACTAAAATAAAAATCTTTTTGCTTCTTTCATTATTCTGTCTGCCATATGTTTCATTCCGAGGTCACCCGGATGATTCGCGACACCCTCATGCTCAAATAAACCGATTGCCTTCATTTCATCAAGTTCACCGAGGTCTTCGAGATCCACAAGAGGCAAGCCGCATCTTTCGGAATAATCGATGATTGCTGAATTCCCGGGATGCTTCCAGAACCCCGTAGTCATAATGATTTCCGTCTTGTTTTCGGGACTCAGAAACAGGAAAAGTCTGTTTAATTCATCAACAAACATTTCATTTTCAAAATTTTTCCACGGGCAGTTCTCAATAGCTCTGAAAATAATAATATCGGCACAAAAGTCTTGCGCATTTTGTATAGAACCGAACTGAAAAGTGCCGTCAAAAACACGTCGTTCCCAATCCGCAACCTGACAGATGCAAAAAGCACAGTCATCGCATGTTTCGGAGATTTCGTCAATCATTATGTGGACATAGTCGTTCTCTTTTGAAGAAGCCGCCATACCGCATTCATGATTCCATCCGATTTCGTGGCAGATACCGTGAAGCGTCATTGAATTTCCGACAAACAATATCCGCCTTCCCTTACCGTTCGGATTTATAAAACGGACTATATCCGTATCTGCAAGCTGATTTTTTGAATTGACTGTATTTTTTCTGAGCTGTGAGTAATCCGACATTATAAATCACCGATATCTATAATAACTCATAGAAATATAAAAATCAATCTGTTAAAGCGATAAATAGTTAAAAATGACAGAGTTGTTACACTCTGTCAATTCTGATTATTCTGCTGAATTCAGCATATTTTCGGCATAGATACCGTAGCCTCGTGTCGGATCGTTTATCAGCACGTGAGTTACCGCACCTACAAGCATTCCGTTCTGTATTATCGGAGATCCGCTCATGCCCTGAACAATTCCTCCCGTTTGAGAAATCAGATCTTCATCGGTGATTTCAATCACCATGTTTTTCTCCCGGTTATCTCCGTTGCCGAAAAGTCTGATAATTTTTGCATCAAATTTTTGCGGACCGTCATCGCTGATTTCGGAAATAATATATGCACTTCCCTCTTTTACCTCGTAATGCATAGCAACGGGAACTTCGTCATAGCTTGAAGTTATGCTGTCGGAAATACCGTATACCCCCGTCTTACAGTTTTTTATAATTTTTCCTAAGGAGAGATTTCCGAATATACCGCAAAGCTCACCGGGGTTACCCGGTTTTCCTTTATAACTCCCCTTAATCACGGTATTGACAGCCTCACCGTCGGACAAAGAGAGTATCTGACCTGTGTCGATGTCACAGACGGCATGTCCGAGCCCGCAGAAAATGCCGCTGTCACTGTCGTAAAAAGTCAGTGTGCCGAT
>JAZSPN010000057.1:0-45409 GCA_045537495.1 Acutalibacteraceae bacterium | reverse complement strand
ACCTCGTCACGGACGGAACAAAGAGCGTTGCGTACAAGGGGAGATAACGTATCCTTTGAGAAAAGATGAAGAAGGATGTTGAGGAAAGAGGATGTAGCCGGATCGCCTACATAGTGGGGGAGGAGCTTGGAATAGAAGGTATCTGCGGAGTCATCTGCATATTTGACTTCGATAAGATCCGCAAATACGTCACTGCCGTCCCAGCAGCCGACAACGCTGATAACCTTTGCTACATCACCCTGATTGCCGTATTTGTAGAGATAACGGCTGACGGTAGCGGCGCCCATGCTCATCGGAACAAGGATTACCTTCTGACCGGGGAAGTATCTTTCCTGAATGTTGTTGATGTAATCGTTGAGCTTGTCTGCAAGATTTTCAATGCTGCCGAAGGGGGCATAGTTGAAGCAGAAAACTCTGTCTTCGCCGTAAGCGGAAATAAGATCGGGATGGGGGACTGTTTTGTCGAAACGGCCTTTTGCAGTTTCGTTGTAGTCCTTTACGGGGTAGGTGTAGTAGGGAGATACTACTTCGTCGGGAAGAGTGCCGTCACTCTCGGGAATGTTGAGATACAAGAGCTCACGCACGAGAGCACTGATGTGATCGAAGCTGATCATGTAGTTTCCGAGAACGAGAGATAAGAGCAATTCGCCGACAACCGCAAGAGATTTGAGAAGGTTTACGGGGTTTTTGATAAGGTGCTTGAGAACCAGATTGAAGTCGAAGTTGATGAGGTTTTTCGACTCTTCATACTTGATGACCTCTTCTTTGAATTCACCGTTTTCGTCGGCGTATTTGTAGTTGAATTCACGTGTACCGTCTTCTCTTTCGAGGAAGGAGAATGTCTGACCGATACCTGTTACAAAGATCATCGGGAGATTTTTGTTTTCTTTTTCAGCGGCAGCAGAGGATGTTACCGTGAAAGCGGAAAATGCCATGATAAAGCAAAGCAAAAGGGAAAGTACTCTTTTCAAAATGGATACACTTCCTTATAAAATTATTTTCGCCGCTAGGCAACGACATTATATCATATCGGAAGGAAAAAATCAACAACAACTGTAAACGTTTTGTAATGTTTTTTGGCGGAATGGCATAGATGAGGATGCAAAAGGGATTTCCATTATTTTCCGTCTTGAAGAAACGGCTCTTTTGTGGTATAATCGGAATATAAAATAATGAAAGGCGGTCGCTGACCGAAGGTTTTATAATGAAAAAGACGTTATCGATAATTCTGATACCGATGCTGGTGTTTTCCTGCATTGCGTTTTTTTCGTCGTGTGACAGGGGCGTAACCGATGACGGAACAACGGGACTTACTGCCGAACAGTCGGTGACGGAGAAAGAGGAAACAACGCTTATAAATTCCGATGAGAGCGTTACGGCGGATGAATGGTATGACGAGGAGCATATCGGCACGGGAACGGTACATACCACGAATGAAAATTATCAGAAGGACTATGAGGAGCTTACGCTTCCGTCGGGCGGTGAAACGGCGGAGAATGACGGCACAACGGGCAAAAACGGTGAAACCGCGACCGACAAAAACGGTGAGAAAGTAACCGATAAGGTGCCTCAGATAACGACGCCCGATACCTCGGCTTCGACGACGAAGACGGATTCTCAGGACGGCGAAAAGGAGCCGACAAAAGAGAGTACGACGGCGGATTCGGGACAGAGCGGAAATGAGGAGAACACAACGGGCGGTGACACGGGCGGTACGGTGACACCGTCGGAGATACCGCGTCCCAACGTCACGTACTTTGATAAATATGTGAAGAGCGTTCTGAATTCGGGGAATTACACGGCAACGGTGAAAGGCAATTTCCGCGGATATTCGGCAACCGTCAATATTTATAAAAACGGGGGAACGGCATACAATATTTCGACGACGTATAAATCCGTTCCGGTATCGTGCAGATATTTTTACAGCGGAGGAAACGTGTATATCATAGTACCGTCGATGAATTCGTATGCGGTTGTCGATGTGGCGGATCCCGTTGTGGGAATGCTTGAAAGCATGGTTGCATCCGAAAGTGTGGCGATGACGGCAGACGGCATGGCGTATTGCGGAGTGACAAGCGGTACGGGATATGTGTGCGAATCGTACAAGGACACGGACGGCACCGTATATAAGTATTATTTCAACAGCGGCGGACTGACGAAGATAGTCGTATCGGGACCGTCGGGCAGCTCAACCATTAACGTGTCGCTGAAAAGCGGAGTTTCGTCGGGCGGAGTATTTTCCGTGCCGTCGGGATACAGGAAGGTCGATGTGCAGGTATTCATTGACAAGGTGGAATCACTTTAAACGAATTTTTTTGAACCCGGGAGAATTGCGAAATTTTCCCGGGACTTTTCTTTTTTTAAGAAAGAAGCGTTTGCATATTACCTGACAAGGGGTGAAGAATAACGTGGCGGGTAAAGTGGCACAACCTTTGACCTTGTGTTTGACTTTTACAAGTTGTGTTATTATTAACCTTATAGGTCGGGTGATTCTTATGAGTGACTACAAAGCGGAAATGGGCAACAGAATACGAAGCCGCAGAAAAAGCATGTCGTTTACACAGGAGCAGATGGCGGAGAAGCTTAATATTTCCGTGAAGCATTTCAGCGAGGTGGAAAGGGGCAAGTCGGGACTCTCGATAGAAAGCCTTGTCAATCTCAGCAACATACTGGGACTCAGCCTTGATTATATAGTGAAGGGCGACGTTACCGACGGTCAGACGTGGAACAGAGTTCTCTCCATACTCGAAAATGTGCCGAAAGAAAAGGAAGCTGTTATTTGCGAGCTCATACGTGTTGCCGTTGAGCTTACCGAAGACTGATGTTATTGAAAGAATGAAGGATACTTTGAAATGAAAGTTAAAAGTTCTTTGAAAAAAATAACGGATTTCAGATTTTTTTATGAAACGGTTATTTTTGTTATTACAAACCTGATATGCCTTTTTAACTTCTCTTTGCATGAGGACAGTTATTATTTCCATTTTTTCCTTCTTGATTTCAGCCACGGCTATATGACGAGAGGCTTTCTCGGGGAAGTGGTAAGCTGGTTTACCGACACGGTAACGGGAGCGACGGTGTTGCCCTTGGTGGTAACCTTCCTTCTGTTACTCAATTTAACCGTATCTCTTCTTCTCGGAAAGCTGATACACTCGTGCAGCGGCGAAACAAAGTATGCCGTTATATTCATATCGGCGCTGTTCGTTTTCTCTCCGATGACGTTTTACTGGCTTTCAAAGAACGGAATGCAGGTCGATCTTTATTTCTTCGCGTTGACGCTTCTTGCAATTCTCGTGCTTCGTTTTCGGGGAATACGCTTTCTTATCCCCGTATTCTGTGTGCTTGCAACGCTTATAAGCGTGGTATATCCCGTTCACTGCATGACACTGATTGCAATAATTCTGTTCTACGAATTTTCAAAGAAAAAGAGTTTTTCCAACGGTCTTCTCTGTTTTCTGACGTATGCGGGAATTATCGGTGTTGCGCTTTATGCCGTTATGACGCGCGGTGACCTCACGTTTGAAACTGCCGATGAGCTGATGGAATATATGTATTCAAAGATCGAAGGTACGGGAATCGAGCTTCATCCTCTTACCGAATACTATATTGCCGAATACGTACAGCCTTTCGACGAGGTAGTGAAGAATTTCATCGGTCTGGAAATCAAAAATCACATATATATTATTGTCTGCGGATTACTGTTTGTATATCTTCCGTTTTTTGCGGTCTTTACGGTATTCTGGGCAGGATGTATAAAACGTACCGACGATTTGTTTATGAAAACGGTATATGTTTTTGCAATTCTTGCGATGGTGCTTGTGCTTGCACCTTCGATATTTACGGGAGAACCCGGCAGATGGACTCTTGCGGGCTACGTCATTGAAACGGGACTTCTTTTCTATTTCATCTACGATAAGAACGAATGTGTATGTGAGCGCTTCTCACATTTTATCGGAAAAATAAAGGAAAGACCTTTCATCGTGGTTTCGGCTGTCGTTTATACGGCAGTTCTTGCGGGATTGGAGAGGTAAAATATGAAAAAGCTTTGGCACAGTATAAAAACTGAAAAAGATGCAAGCAGTTTTTCTTTTCCGATGCTGTTTCTGATATTCGTTTTTACGGTTTTCAAATGCACCGTAAACGTATTGACACCGCAAGGTGCTTTATACGTTTTATCATGTGTCGCATATGCGGTATCCCTGGCGTTTTTCTGCTTTTCGGTTATAAAGGAATCAAAGGAGAAATTCAATTCGACAGCACTGCTGACTTTTCTGACGGCGGAAGCCGTATTTTTGCTGACGGGTACGGATACCGACAATTTCAGAATACCGCTTGCGTTTTCGCTGTATTTTATTGCCATGTGGCAGACACACAAAAACAGAACGGCTCTGTCCGCAATCCTGCTTACGGCAACCGTTGTTCTGTCACCGGCAAGCATCATGATGCTGCCTGCAACGGCATTTTTTGCACTGAGCAAAAACAATTCGGACAGAAACAGCGGAATACTGACGGCATCGGTCTGTGCGATTCTTGCAGCGGTGTCGGTTATTGCCGATAGGCTTACTGCATTCAGCACGGTGCACGAAAGCATTTTCGGAGATTTCGGCAGAGGTCTTGTGCAGATTTCGGCAGAGGCGATTATCGAAACGCTGAAATACGTGCTTACCGTACTCCCGATATTTATCTGTATTTTTATATTTTTTATCATTCTGTTGAAATCGAACAGAAGCATTGTCGGAAAGGCTGCATTTACAGCCTGTATTGCAGTTTCGGCAGTTATGCTGTTTTTTGTAAGATTCGAGGGCTATCCGACACTTACGGGAAGCTGGATATTGTCCGCATCACTGTTCTATATCGAAAATGAAAAGGACTGTTCACAGTCGGCTTCGGGCTTTTTTGCTTTTTGCAAAAAGAATATGCTTTTGACGGTGTGTGCGGCGGTCTGGTGTATTTTATTCTATCTGCTTCTTTCGGACAGTCCGGAAGGCTTTTTGCTTACGGAAATGACAGACTATTTCTCGGTTAATCCATAATTTGAAGGGCGATCGACAATGAAAAATCTTTATTTTGTTCAGGCGAGTGTATTGTACGGCAACTCTGTGTATCTTCCGTATGCGGCGGGTGCTTTAATTTCCTATGCCTTCACGGATAAAGAGGTTGCCGATTTCTATGAACTTAAAAGAATAGTTTACATAAGAGAAAACATCGACGAGGCAATAGCATCCTTCGAAGAGCCGTATCTTGTGGCGTTTTCGAATTATATGTGGAATCACGAATACAACAAGGTTTTTGCACGAAGGCTGAAGGAAAAGTATCCCGAGTGTAAAATTCTGTTCGGCGGACACAATGTGCCGTCAAAATCCCCCGAGCTTTTGACGGAGCTTCCCTTTGTCGATTTTCTGATACACGACGAGGGCGAGGTGCCGTTCAGAGAGCTTTTGCTTTCTCTTAAAAGGGGCGAGGGCTTTTCCGACGTCCCGAACCTTTCGTACAGAGGCGGGGACGGAAGCCTTATAAAGAACGAGAACAGGATTTTTGACGTTTGCGACTTCCCGTCACCGTATCAGACGGGAGTGTTTGACGATATTGTAAACAGTACCGACCTCGTGCTTAACGGAATGCTTGAAACGAACAGAGGCTGTCCTTTCGGCTGTGCCTTTTGTGACTGGGGCATATACAAATCGAAGGTCAGACAGTTCCCGATGGAAAGGGTAATAAAGGATCTCGAATGGTTTGTCGAGCACAAGATAGAGTTCTGCACCTGTGCCGATGCCAACTTCGGAATACTTGAAAGGGATAAGGAGATAACCGACAGAATAATTGAGTCCAAGAAAAAGTACGGTTATCCGTCGAAGATACAGTTCTGCTTCACGAAGGGCAGAGAAGAGCTTGTTTTTGAGCTTAACAGAAAGCTCAACGAGGTAGGACTCAGCAAGGGGGCGACGCTGTCGCTTCAGACGTTCAACGAAGAAACGCTTGAAAATATCGGCAGAAAGAATCCGTCGTTTGAGGAATTCTGTGACATAATCAAGAGATACAACGAGCTTGATATACCGACTTATTCCGAGATAATACTGGGACTTCCCGGCGAAACGTACGAGAGCTTTTGTGAGGGAATCAACAAGCTGCTCAAGGCGGGACAGCACAATTCCATAGTGGTCTTCAACTGTGAAGTGCTTCTCAATTCGCGTATGGGACAAAAAGAGGTCAGAGAAAAATTCAAAATAGAATGTTCCGATTCGGTTTACAAACAGCATCATTGCGTTCCGATAAACGATGAAGTCAGTGAGCGTTCGCATATAGTGATTTCGACGTACAGCATGACGAGGGAGGAATGGATACGCGCCAACCTTTTCGTTGCGGCGACGGGATGCTTCCATAACTTCGGACTGCTTCAATGCTTTGCCGTTTATCTGTATTATGAATATTCGGTTGACTATGCCGAGTTTTACAAGAAATTACTCTCCTACATATCCGAAAACAAAAACACCTTTATTCACCGCGTTTTTTCGGACATCGAAAACCGTTTGCGCAAGGTGGCATACGAGAACGGAAGCTGGAAATATGTCGTTGACGGCTGCGGTGATATTACGTGGCCGTATGAAGAGGGAGCTTTTCTGCATCTCATACAGAACAAGGACAGAGTTTACGAGGAGCTTTCTCCCTTCCTTCGCGGATTTTCCGTTCCCGAGGACATCTTCGAGGATCTGTTCCTGTTCCAGAAGATGGCGATAAAATATCCTTCGATGACCGACTTTTCGTTCGAGCTTTCCCATGATTTCAGAGAATACTTTGAAAAAGCGCTGATGAATGAGCCGGAAAAGCTTAAAAAGAGAAAAGTCAGACTTTCGCTCAAAAACGCAAACATTCCCTCGGAATGGGAGGATTACGCGCGAGAGCTTGTCTGGTACGGCAAGAGAGGAAACAAGACGAACAGTACACGTGACTTTGTGACAGAGGTTTCCGATGATGAATAAAAAACCGAAAAAAATATATCTTGTGCAGGTTTCGGCAGGCTTCGGAGGATCGAATTTTCTTCCGTACTCGGTAGGCTGTCTGGCGGCGTATGCCTTTTCTCTCGAAAGCATCCGAGAAAACTATGTCCTTGCCGATATCATTTACGAAAGAAAGAAGCTTGACGAAGCACTTTCCATGACGGACGATCCGTTTCTCGTGGGCTTTTCAAGCTACGTGTGGAACTTTCAGTACAATATAAATCTGGCAAAAAAGATAAGAGAAAAATATCCGAAGGCAGTCATCGTATTCGGCGGACACGACGTACCGCTTGATTCTTCGATGCTGAGGGAATATGATTTCATAGATTTTTTGATACACGACGAGGGTGAAGAGCCGTTTGCAGGCATACTGAATTATCTTTCGGGATATGAGAAAATAGAAAATATCAGCAACATTTCCTACAAAACCGAAGACGGAGAGTATGTCACAAATAAGATAGTGCCTGCCGTGAGAGTGGATTATCCGTCACCGTACACCGAGGGGATTTTTGACAAAATCTTAGAAAATTCCGACGGAGAGTTTGTGGCAACCTTCGAAACAAACAGAGGCTGTCCGTTCAAGTGCGCATATTGCGACTGGGACACGTTGAAGGAGGACGTCAGAAAATTTCCCATCGAAAAGATAAAGGCGGAGATACAGTGGATTGCCGAGCATAAGATTGAATTCACTTGGCTCATCGACGGCAACTTCGGACTTTTCGAAAGAGATGAGGAAATCGTCGATTTCCTTGTCGAAACAAAAAAGAAAACGGGTTATCCGAAGAGGACAAATCTTTTCTATACAAAGAACGATCCCCGGTTTGTGTTCAGACTCAACAAAAAGCTTGACGATGCGGGACTGAGCAAGGGTGCCTGCATATCGTTCCAGAGCATGTGCGAAAAGGTGCTTCACAACATCGGAAGGCAGAATATCTCGACGGAGAAATTCAAAGAGCTCATGACTCTTTATAACAAGAACAACATACCGACGTTTACCGAGATAATAGTGGGCTTGCCGGGCGAAACGTACGACAGCTTCTGCAACGGAATAGATACGCTTCTCAATGCGGGACAGCACTATTCGTTTTATGTGTACCCGTGTGAGCTTCTCAAAAATTCCATTATGGCACGGCCTTCATATATTGAAGAGCACGGAATCAAGTATGTGATAACGGCACTTAACCAGCATCACCGCGAGGTGCCGAGGGACGAAATAGAGGAATATTCGAGAATCGTTGTCGGAACGAACGATATGCCGTGCGAAGACTGGGTTAGAGCGTGTCTTTTCGCAATTTGCGTGAGAACGTTCCACAGTCTCGGAATTCTGCAGTATTTTGCACTGTACCTTAAACAGTCAAAGAATCTCGGTTACAGAGATTTTTACGAAAGACTTCTTTGCTGGATGCTTGAAAACACTCAGACCGTAGGCGGCAGGGTGTTCGGCGATCTCAAAGAGAGGTACGAAAAGATAATAGCGGGCAACGGCTCATTCATGTATGCGTTCGAGCAGTTCGGAGATGTTGTCTGGCCGTTCGAAGAAGGCGCTTTTTTACAGATTGTAACAAAAGCGGATACTTTTTTCGACGAGGTCAAAGATTTTCTGAGCACCTTCGGAATCGACGGCGATGTATACGAAGAGCTGTGGTTATATCAGAAAAAGATGATAAAGACTCCGTGTGCGAAGGATTTCTGCATGACGCTGTCATACGATTTCCCCGCGTTTATCAAAAATATGATCGACAATGAACCGACAGAGCTCAGAAGGTGCGGAACGGAAATCTTTGTTTCCGCGAAGGGCATACCCGAATATCTTCCCGATTTTGCAAGAGAGGTTGTCTGGTACGGAAGAAAAGGCGGAAAAACACTTTTCGGCGACAATATAACAGTGAAACGGGAGCGGTGAACATGAAAAAGAATATTTATCTTTTACAGATCAACAAAGCTTACAATAACAATATCTACCTTCCGTATTCGGTGGGAAGTCTTGCCGCGTGTGCATTTGCAAACGAAACCGTTTCAGAGAATTACTGCCTCAAAGAGCTTTTGTACAGATATGAGGATCCCGACGTAATCGTTTCGGGATTCGAAAAGCCGTATCTCGTGGGCTTTTCGTCGTATCTTTGGAACACGCAGTATAATCTCCGTGTGGCGAAGCTTCTTAAAGAGAAATATCCCGAATGTATCGTGCTTTTCGGCGGACACAATGTGCCGTCGGGTAATGCCGACATGATGGAGGAATACCCGTTCATCGACTTCATAATTCACGACGAGGGCGAAGTGCCGTTCAGGGAGTTTTTGCTGGCTCTTCATGAGAATACGCCTCTTTGTAATGTTCCGAACCTTTCATACAGAGATGAAAACGGCAAAATCCGCTCAAACGAAAAGAAATATTTCGACGTGACAGAGCTTCCCTCACCGTATCTGGAAGGCTATTTCGACAAAATGATTGAGGAATCGGATTTCAGATTTCAGGCAATATTTGAAACGAACAGAGGCTGTCCGTACGGCTGTGCATATTGCGACTGGGGAATTTTCAAGACGAAGCTCAGACAGTTTCCCGTCGAGAGAGTTTATGCGGAGCTTGACTGGCTGGCGGAGCACAAAATCGAGTATTGCATCAGTGCCGATTCAAATTTCGGAATACTGAAAAGAGATACCGATATTGCAAAATATCTCGTGGAGGTAAAGAGAAAAACGGGTTATCCCGGAAGCGTTTGTATATGTTTTGCAAAGAACTGCAACGATACCGTTTTCGAGATAAACAAGATACTTTATGAAGGCGGAATCGTCAAGAATGCGATGCTTTCCGTACAGACTCTCAACGAAGAGGCTTTAAAGAATATAGGCAGAGAAAACCTTGTTTTTGATCAGTACGAGGAGCTGAGCAACCGATACAAGAGCGAGAAAATCCCCGTGCTGTCGGAGCTTATACTCGGACTTCCCGGCGAAACGTATGACAGCTTCTGTGACGGATTATGCAGACTGATAACTCTCGGACAGCATATGTACGTCAATGTATATTGCTGTGACGTGCTTCTCAATTCCGAAATGGGAACAAAAGAGTACAAGGAGAAGCATTCCGTTGTGACGACGAGAATGCCGATGTATCAGTTTCATGCCGATGCCGTATCCGAGGAGTTTACGGAGTATTCCGACATAGTAACATCTACTGCAACACTTTCGACGGATGACTGGATCAATGCAAATATTTTCCATGCTGTCGTGACGGGCTTCCACGGACTCGGAATTTTGCAGAATTTCGCCGTGTATCTGCTCAAGGAAAAAGGGGTATCCCACAAGCAGTTTTATACATCGCTTTTCGAATACATAACTTCTCACGGGAATTATGAGATAAAGAAGCTTTTCGACAGAATCCGAAACGTCTATGAAGGACTTCTGTCGGGCAAGGGCGACTGGGGATTTATTATTGACGGACTCGGAAGCACCGTATGGCCCGTCAATGAAACCGTATTCCTTGAAATCATAAAGAATCCCGATCTTTTCTTCGAGGAAATCGGAGAATTCCTTTCGTCGTTCGGTATAGAAGAGGATGTTTTTGAAAATCTTCTCATTTATCAGAAGGAAATGCTCAAAACACCGGGACTTAAAGGCAAGACGGTTGAGCTTGATTATGATTTTTACACATATTTCAGCAATATCGCAAGTGATGATTACAAGCCTCTCATGAAGAAAAAGGTTGCGCTTGACATCAGCTGTCCTTCGAATCCCGAGGATTTCTTTGAGTACGCGAGAATAAATATCTGGTACGGCAGAAGAAGAGGGCTTATGCTCTGCTTCAACGATACGACCGTCAGAGAAATCTGATGTAAGGTGGCTGTTTCGCTTATTGAAACAGTCACTTTTTATATTGAAAGCGGTTTGTAACGGTGATATAATGAGTTGAATATATGAAAAGGGGGCGGTGACGTGCCGCTTAAAATAATAAGGCAGGATATAACTGAAATCGAATGTGATGCCATTGTAAATCCGTCAAACAGAAACCTTCGGCCGGGAGGCGGTGCGGACCTTGCCGTTCACGAAGCGGCGGGGGAAGAACTTTTGAAAGCCTGCCGTGAAGCAGGCGGCTGCGAAGTCGGCAAGGCGAAAGTCACGGACGGCTTCAATCTGCCGTGTAAATACGTAATTCATACGGCGGGCCCCGATTTTTTCCGTGAAGAGAATTCGGAAGAGATACTCATATCCTGCTATTCGGAATGTCTTGAAAAAGCAAAGGAATACGGCTGTGAATCGGTTGCGTTTCCGCTGATATCGACGGGAGCTTACGGCTTTCCCAAGGACAGGGCACTGAAAATTGCCACAAAAGTCATCGGTGACTTTCTTTACGACAACGAGATGACGGTATATATTGTCGTGTATGATAAGGAGTCGTATTATATAAGCAAAAAAGTGTTCAGCGACATAAAATCATACATTGATGACAATTACACGAAGGAGCACGCGGACAGGGACACTTTTTTCGGCAGACGAAGGAATGTAAGTTCTTCGCGAAGAAGGCTTGAGCCGGAGGAATGTGCGTGCGTTGTATGTGAGGATTTTAAGGAGTCATCGGAAGAGGAAAGCCTTGAAGACGTGCTGAAAAACATGGACAAGGGCTTTTCGGAAATGCTGTTTTACTACATCGATTCAAAGGGTATGACCGATGTGGAGTGCTACAAGAAGGCGAATATCGACCGAAAGCTTTTTTCGAAAATCAGAAGCGACAAAAATTACAAGCCGAGCAAGCAGACGGTTATTTCGTTTGCAATATCCTTGGAGCTGACTCTCGGCGAAACAGAGGACATGCTCAAAAGGGCAGGCTTCGCGCTGTCAAAAAGCAATAAGGCGGATATAATAATCGAGTACTTCATATCGAAGGGAATATACGATATCTTCACGATAAACGAAGCGCTGTTTGCGTTTGATCAGAGCTTACTGGGGGCATGAAAATGGTAAAATTTATTTGTTATCCTAAGTGTACGACCTGCAAAAAGGCACAGAAATGGCTTGAAGACAACGGTGTTGAATACGAATTACGCGATATCAAAGCCGAAAATCCGTCTGCCGAAGAGCTTGCGTCGTGGCACGGCAAAAGCGGACTCGACATGAGAAAGTTTTTCAACACGAGCGGAATTCTTTACAAGGAAATGAAGCTCAAAGACAAGCTTCCGACGATGACCGACGACGAAAAGCTGAGCCTTCTTGCAACAGACGGAATGCTTGTGAAACGTCCGATACTGCTGGCAGGAGATGTTGTTCTCGTGGGCTTTAAGGAATCCGAATGGGCAGAAAAGCTTAATTGATAATTTGTCGCTTGCGAAGCGACCAAAGGAAAGCTCAATGTGTTTATAATGTGGTTGTAAGGTTGAAACCGAACAATCACATTATTTTTTTGGAGGACGAAAATGAAAAACAACGTGACGGAGCTTGTATTTATTCTTGACAGAAGCGGATCGATGGCGGGACTTGAGAGCGATACCGTCGGAGGATTTAATGCCATGATCGAAAAGCAGAAAAGAGCGGAAGGCGAATGTCTGGTATCGACGGTCCTGTTTGACAGCGAAAGCGAGGTGCTTCACGACAGAGTGAGGCTCAGCGAAATAAAGCCCATGACGGAGAATGATTATGCTGTCGGCGGATGCACGGCACTGGTTGATGCACTCGGAGGGGCGATACACCATATCGGCAATGTTCACAAGTATGCGAGAGCGGAGGATGTGCCCGAAAAGACGTTGTTTGTCATAACGACGGACGGAATGGAGAATGCGAGTCACAGGTACTCTTCCGATAAGGTGAAGACGATGATTGAAAGACAGAAGGAAAAGTACGGCTGGGAGTTTCTTTTTATCGGAGCCAACATAGATGCTGTCGAAACGGCATCGAGATACGGCATCGGGGCGGACAGAGCGGTAAATTACAATGCCGATGCACAGGGTACCGACATAGTCTATGACAGCGTATCGGAAGCGATATGCAAGGTGAGAGCAAACAAAAAGGTCAGCGCATCGTGGGGAAAGAGGATAAACGAGGACTACATGAGAAGAGGAAAAAACAAAGGATAACCTGCCGTGATGCAAAAAAGAGCGAAGTCATTTCCGAAGAGGAAGCGACTTCGCTCAAAATGTTCGGTTTTGCTGTTATTTGCAGAGAATATCCGATTCGATGTAACGTATGCCCATGTCGTAGAGCATCCTTGCATCTTCGACGGTGTTGACCGTCCAGAAGGAAACACCGATACCTGCATCAACGGCAAGCTGAATGGAATTTTTGTCGTTACGCTCAAAGTTGGGAGAAAGCCATACGTTGTCACCGATTGCCTTGGCGGCGGCAATGTTTTCGGGCGTGATTTCGTCGATAAGATACCACAGCTCAATGTTACTGTTAAGCTCATGAATCTTTTTGAGCTGTTCGAGGTCGAAAGAAATTACAATCGCGCTGTCTTCGAGTCCCTTTGCGACGACGGCATCGACGACCGTGTAAAGCATGTCATAGGTTTCCGCCTTGATTTCAATCTGGGGACGTGTGTTTGTGCCGACGAAGACGTCGAGATATTCGTCGAGTGAAGGAATTCTGAGGTTTTCGTATTTCCAGAAGTTGGAGCCCGATTTATAGCTGAATGTTCTGACTTCTTCAAATGTGAAATCGCGTATGCTGCCGAATTCGCAGAATCTTGCATCGACCGTGTCGTTGTGGCAGACAACCCATTTGTTGTCCTTGGTGAGATGAATGTCGCACTCCGCCGTGTAGTAGCCGTATTTTACGGCAGCTTCGAAAGAGGGAAGACTGTTTTCGGGGGCAACGGCGGAAACACCTCGGTGAGCGGTGAGAAATACGGGATCACTTTCGCTTCCGATACCGTTTTCGCTTAAAGAAATGAGCTCCTTCGGCTGATTGAAAATCTTTGCGATATGGATAAAGGGGAGGAAGGGGCACATGTACACGGGAACGAGAACCATGGAAATGATTTTATTGATGAAACTCATGCTAAACCTCCGTTTATTCAGAAATGAGAGGGAAAACGGAATCGAGAAGCTTTTTGTCGTCGTCCGAAAGTGTCTTGAAGGGGGGACGGCAGTTACCCATGCCGATACCGAGCTTTCCGAGAAGATACTTGCTTCCGGGAAGAACGCCGACCTTGATGAGTGCGTCGATTACGGTATTTGCCTCGGTCTGCAAGGCGCGGGCTTCGGCGATTTTGCCTTCGTTGAAGAGCTTGTAAATTCCGATGAATTTTTCGGGCATGAAGTTGTAGGTGGTGCCGATACCGCCGTCGGCGCCCGCAATAAGACCGCTGAGCATGATTTCGTCGTAGCCGTTATAGATGATGCGTTCGGGGTGAGCCGTTCTTATGCGTTCAAGTGTGAAGAAATCGCTTGACGTGAACTTGACGCCGAGGTAACGGTCGTTGTCGAGGAAGCAGTCGAACTGCTCCGCCGTAAAGCCGATACCCGTGAGAGCGGGAATGTTGTAGATGAGCATGGGAAGAGTGGTGTTTTCGACTATTGTATTGTAATAGTTTTTGATTTCCTCGAAGCCGAATTTGTAGTAGAAGGGTGCTACGGACGATACGGCATCGTATCCTTCTTTTTCACAGTGAAGCGCAAGCTCCAACGACTGTTCGGTGGAGATACAGCCGACCTGACCGATGAGAGTACAGCGTCCCTTGCAGATTTTTGCAACGGCGGAGAAGAGCTCTTTTCTCTCTTCGAAAGTAAGCACGAAAGCTTCGCCGGAGCTTCCGCTGACATAGAATCCCGTGACACCTTTTGAAATGTCGTATTCGATAAGATCGGAAAGTGCGCTGTAATTGATTTTTCCGTTATCGTCGAACGGAGTGAGAAGAGCGGGAAAAATACCTGAGAATTTAGACATAATTGGCCTCCTGATTATTGATATACAAGGATTCTACCATTTTTTTCGGTAATTTACAATAGTATAAAGGAAAAAGCTTAAAATCATTCGTTAGCAAATAAGAGAAAAAATGAGAAAATAAGAGAAAAAACGAGAATTCAATTTAATTTATAAATTTCTTTGCAAAATTTATTGACAACGGCTTTTATGTGTGATATTATATCCGAGCACGAAAAAATAACGGAGGTAATATTATGTCAACCTACATGCCCAAGGCAGCAGACATTACCCGTAAGTGGTATGTTCTCGACGCAGCCGGCAAGACGCTCGGCAAGGTAGCTACAGAAGCTGCAACACTTCTTCGCGGCAAGCATAAGCCCACATTCGCTCCTCACGCAGATTGCGGTGACAGCGTTATCATTATCAATGCAGAGAAAGTTGTTCTCACAGGCAAAAAGCTTGAACAGAAGAAGTATTATCATCACACAGGCTATATCGGACACCTCAAAGAGGTTAAGTACGGTACTCTTATTCAGACAAAGCCCGAATTCATCATTGAAAAGGCTGTTAAGGGAATGCTTCCCGACAACACAATCGGCCGTAACGCAATGACACGTCTTCGTGTTTACAAGGGTGCAGAGCACAAGCAGGCTGCTCAGAAGCCCGAAATCAGAGAATTTTAAGAGAAAGGGAGGCAATATAAATGTACGATTCTAATCCTTATTTCTACGGTACAGGCCGCAGAAAGAAATCAGTTGCAAGAGTTCGTGTATATGCAGGAACAGGCAAAATCACAATCAACGGCAGAGATATCGACGATTACTTCGGACTTGATACACTCAAGCTCATCGTTCGTCAGCCTCTCAATCTTACAGGCACAGAAGGCAACTTCGACATCGTTTGTAATGTAGGCGGCGGCGGAGTTACAGGCCAGGCAGGCGCAATCCGTCACGGTCTTTCCCGTGCTCTTCTTCAGTACAACGAAGAGCTCCGCGGCACTCTCAAGAAGGCAGGCTTCCTTACAAGAGACCCCAGAATGAAGGAAAGAAAGAAATACGGTCTCAAAGGCGCTCGTCGTGCACCCCAGTTCTCCAAGAGATAATCAGAGAACATTACAAGTGCTCAACACCCCGAAACCATGCGGTTTCGGGGTTTTTTATCGCGTCTGTCGGAACAATACTCTTGATAATATTCCGATAATGTGGTATACTGCAATCGGGAGGCGACGAAATGGACTTTATGACTACTGCAAAAGCGGCGGAAAAATGGAATATCAGCGACAGACGGGTTCGCACTCTTTGCAGAGAAGGCAAGATTGAAGGGACGGTGCTTGTCGGCAAAACCTACCGCATCCCCGTCGATGCCAAAAAACCGACTGACGGAAGGATGAAAAATCCCGTCGGTCTGTCGGAGCATTACCTTAAATGGGGCAATGACACAGTCGGTCTTATTGATAAAAGCTACAATGTTCATTTTATCAGTCCCGGGTATAACGAGGTCGTAAAGCTTTATACTCACGGGCAGAGCGACTGGACTTATGAGCAGTTTACAGGATTTCTTTCGGAGAGAGTTGTAAGCCGTGACAGACGTGATATTGAGAAAATTCTGTTCCGATGCGGACTTTCAGCTTACGATGTTCTGAGAATTGCCAAGGTTACGAGGGGTATTCACCCCAAGGATTTACTCTGGATTGCGAACAGCGAGGACGAAGCTTTCGACGAAATCATGACCGAAGTTTTCGAGTCTGTTTTTTTGCAGAAAATCGATCTCGTCGGGGACAGTGTTGATACCCCCGAGGGCTATAACATCAAACGCTACGGTGTCATGGACGGTAAATACGGCATCTATAAGCAGAGAATCAGTCCGCTTGTGACCGATGTTGAATCCGAAATTGCCGTTTATAAGCTTGCAAAAAAGCTTGGTGTTCCGTGCTGTCCCGTTTATCTTCACGACAAAAACACGGTTTTCTCCGAGTTTCTTTATGATTTTTCAAACGAGTACATCGTGCATTTCAGAAGGCTTTTTGACGGTGCGCGTTCCGACGACGAATACAAAAATCTGCTTTCTGTCAGACCTCAGTACAAGGATGATTTTATCCGTATGATTCTGCTTGATTTTATCACAAGGCAGGATGACCGACATCTCTCGAATATGGCGGTTAAAGTGACTTCCGAAGGTGAAAGCTTCTATCCGCTTTACGATAACGGCAGAAGTCTTTTCTATGAGGACACCGAAGAAACCGTTGAAAATGCGGTTGAAGATATCGGAATGTACGCAACGAATTTCGGTTACTCGGGCACATATTACGATTATATCGGCGATATCGCAAACGAGGGCACTGATTTTTCAAGGCTCATTAATCTTGACATCACGGATGATGAAATCAACGAAATTCTTGTATCGTCGGGCTTCAGAGGCTACCGTCTGAACGGTGCGATGAAATGGATAAGAGGAACGATTGACATAATCAAAGCTCTGTGATGAATATCCTGACGGCGGATTTCCCCGACGGAAAAACGGATCGGATACAACTTGATTTCTGATGCAGTTGTGACTTCTGCCTGAATCCGAGAATTTGACACGCTTCGGTTTTGAGTATATAATGGTAAAAAAATACGGGGGATGCTTTTATGACTGCTACATTCGGTACGATTTATGTTATTTTCAAAAAATGCGTGGCTCTGATAGCGACAATTATGCTGCTTATTGTCGGCGCCGACGAAAAGGACACTCCCGCCCCGGTGGGAGCCGAGGTTATCTCGAAGACCACCTATGTTTTGTATGATCAGCACATGACTTCGCAGGGTGTTACAAATGACGGTGAGTATCTCTATTTCAGCGGCAAAAAGAATCTGGGCAAGGCCGATATTGAAACGGGTGAGATATTCCGTATCACCACGAATGCAATTCCCGATGAGCTTGAAGATATGGGCTATGACCATATAGGCGGTCTGAGCTGTCACGACGGAATCGTTTATGCCGCCGTAGAGGACGGTCCCGATTATGAGCGTTCGTGTATCGTTCTCTACGATGCCGGAACGCTGAAATATACCGGCAAGTATTATCCTCTTCCCTATGAGCTTCACAAGGAGGGTGTGCCGTGGTGTGCGGTGGATGCCGGGAAGAATTATATTTACACCGCAGAATGGACAAACGCAACCGTTCTCAATGTTTTCGATCTCGACACTTTTACTCTTGTCAAAACCGTTCCTCTTTCGAAGCCGGTAGACAGAGTTCAGGGAGCCGAGATGTTTGACGGCAAGCTTTATATGTCGTGTGACGAGGAAGACGGCAACAAGCATATTTACCGTGTCGATGTTGAAAACGGCGATGTTCAGGTGGCGTTTACAAGAAATGTCGGCAAAGAGATTGAGGCGGAAGGCGTAACGGTTTATGCCGACGAAAACGGCGAACCTGTTTTCTGTGTTCTCGACAGAGGTGCACGTCGCAAGAGCTGTAATCTTACAAGATACAAGCTTGCGGCTGATTGAACAATTGACTTTTGCCCGTAACGGGACTTTTCACACAGCACTCACTTTTTAGCGGGTGCTGTTTTTTATTGAAATATTCGGCTCTTGTTATTTAATAAGCTGTAATTGTTTGTTCTTTTGAGCAAAAAAATTGTAAAAAGTGTTGAATTGACAGCGTTATTATGCTATATTTAGATAGTAATATTGTAACGATAGGAGGTCTAAAAGTGGTAGATAAAAGAGCATTGGCATACATTAATATGTTTGCGGTACTCGGAACACTTGAAAACTTATGTGAGCTTGACGGCAAGGCGAAGGAGATACTTAAAGGGGCGAAGCCCGTGTCCATCGGATTCGATGTCAAGGACGGCCCCAAGGCGACGCTCAGCTTCGAAAACGGCAAGTGTCTTCTGACGGAGGGATGCGACGATTGCGACATAAAGCTTCCGTTTTCATCGGTGGATAAATTCAATGCACTCATCGACGGAACATATACCCCCGTTCCGAGCAAGGGCTTTACGAAAATAGGCTTTCTTCTTAAAAAATTCACGGCACTCACCGACCGTCTTACCGAGGTGATGCGTCCGTCGAAGGAGGCGCTGGAGGATCCCGAGTTTTTCACTCTTAATACAGTCCTGACCTTCTATACCGTTTCCGTTGCGATTTCGCAGCTCGGAAATCACGATGAAGTCAGCCGTTTCAGCGCTTCCAACATCGAGGACGGCGATATTCTCATAGCGATAAAGGACGGTCCGAAGTCGGTGATTCACGTAAAGGATCATGTTCTCACGACGGAAAAAGAGGGCGTGGGAAATCCGCGTGCCGTAATGGAATTTGCAACCATGGAGCTTGCAAACGACCTTTTCAACGACAAAGTCAACTCTCTTGCCTGCATCGGTGACGGAGCGATTCTGATGAAAGGTCTTATTTCGATGCTTGACAACATGAACAGAATACTCGACAGAGTATCAATGTATTTAGCTTAAGGAGGTGCTCAGATGTCTTTTCCCGAATACAGTCACGAAAAAAGCCGTGAGGTTTTTCAAAGGGCAAAAAAAGTAGTTCCTTCAGGTGTTTACGGTCATCTGGGGCCTGCCGAAGGCTTGTTTATCCCCGTGGAGAAGTGGCCTCTCTTCTCCGAAAGAGCAGAGGGTACATACTTCTGGGATGTTGACGGAAACAAGTACATCGACTATATGTGCGCATACGGTCCCAACGTACTCGGCTACAACGATCCGGACGTCGATGCGGCGGCCATGGCGCAGTTAAAGCTTGGCAACTGCACAAGCTCTCCGGGCAAAATCATGGTCGAATGTGCCGAGATGCTTGTTGACACGGTGGCATCTGCCGACTGGTGTTACTTCGCAAAGAACGGCAACGACACCACGCAGATGGCAATCATGACGGCGAGAGCGTACACTCACAGAAAGAAGATAATTTTCTTCAAGGGCTACTATCACGGAGTATCTCCCTGGCAGGCGAAGATCGACTATGCGGGCGTACTTCCCGAAGAGGTGCAGAACAATATCGTTCTTCCGTGGGACGATATTCCGGCGCTTCAGAAAACAGTCAACGAGAACAAGGGCGAAATTGCCGCAATCATAGCACAGCCTTACGATCACGGAAACTTCCACGACAACGTTGTCATGACGAAGATGTTCTGGGAAAAGGTTAGGAAGATATGCGACGACGAGGGCATACAGCTTATCATCGACGATGTACGTGCAGGCTTCCGTCTTGACATTGCGGGATCCGACCACTTCTTCGGCTTCAAGGCGGATCTCATCTGCTTCTGCAAGGCACTTGCAAACGGATACAATATGTCGGCGCTTATGGGCAGAGAGCATCTCAAAAATACCATCAGCGGTATGAATATCACGGGAAGCTACTGGCTGTCATCGGTGCCGTTTGCCGCGTGTATCGCAACAGTCAAAAAGATGAAGGAGCTTCAGATTCCGCAGCTGTTTGATTCACTCGGATCGAAGCTTATCAACGGACTTAAAATGGCGGGAAAGGAGCACGGCTTCGATCTTGTAACATCGGGTATGCCGGCACTTTTCTATCTCAGAATAGCAAACGACGATTCACTCTATCTTCATCAGGAATGGATAGCCGAATGTGTATCGAGAGGCGTATTCTTTGCATCTCACCACAACCACTTCATCAATGCGGCACTCACCGAAGAAGATATAAACAGAACGATCGAAATTGCAGAGGATGCGTTCAAGGCGGTCAAAAAGAATCATCCCGAATTAAACTGACGCGAGGAGGAAAATCATGTCACTGACAAAACAGGAATGGCTTGCTCTCGAGAAGAAGGCGCATGAGCTTCGCAATTTGTGCCTTGATACAACGTACTGGGCGGGAAGCGGTCATATCGGCGGCGGAATGAGCTCAATGGATATACTGACGGTGCTTTATCACAAGTATCTCAGAATCAAAAAGGACGATCCCGCATGGGCGGACAGAGATCGTTTCATTCTCAGCAAGGGACACGCGGGAATCGCATATGCACCCGTACTTTGTGATTACGGCTACAACGATCCCGAACAGCTCAAAACCTTCAATCACACGAACTCGAAGATGGGTATTCACCTTGATTCCAACAAGGTTGTCGGTGTTGATGCTTCGACGGGCTCTCTCGGACACGGACTTCCCATTGCGGCGGGAACCGCTCTTGCGGCAAGAGTGCTGAAAAAGGACTTCAACACATACTGTCTTATGGGCGACGGTGAGCTTGGCGAAGGCTCCAACTGGGAAGCGGCGATGACGATTAATCATTACAACCTCACCAACGTTATCTCCATAGTTGACCGCAACCACAAGATGATCGACGGCGATACCGAGGATGTTATGAAGCTTGAACCGCTTGCAGACAAGTGGGCGGCATTCGGATTTACGGTGAAGAAGGTGGACGGACAGAATATCCGCGAACTTTGCGAAGCCATTGATTTCGCTCATGAATCCGACAATCCCGTGCTCATTCTTGCGGATACAAAGAAGGGCGCCGGAATCTCTCTCATGGAGGACAATTACAAGTGGCATTACGGTGCCATTAACGAGGATATTTACAATGAGGCGAAGAAGGACCTCGACGAATATTACGCGAAGAGAATCGAAAGAGTCGAAAGGGAGGCGAAGTAAATGGCGGGCGGATTTGTATATACGGCAGTTGAGTCTACTGCCATGTCGACGGCGGAGTATTACGGAAATACTCTGGCAGAGCTTGGAAGAGAGCATCCCGAGATAGTTGCCCTTACCGCGGACCTTGCAACATCGACCAAAATCGGTATTTTCCAGAAGGAATTCCCCGACAGATTTTTCAATGTAGGTATTGCGGAGCAGAATATGTTCGGCTGTGCGGCAGGTATGGCGAAAGCGGGCTGTGTACCGTTCCTTTCAACGTTTTCGGTATTTGCATCGCTTCGCTGTGCGGACCAGCTTCACACGGATATATGCTACCAGAACATCAACTGCAAGGTTATCGCGACTCATGCAGGTACGTCCTTCGGTCAGGCGGGCTCAACGCACCATGCAATAGTTGACCTTGCCGTTGCGCGTTCAATGCCGAATCTTGTCGTTATCTGTCCTGCCGACGGTATCGAAACGGCAAATGCGGTACGTGCCGCTTACGAGCATAACGGACCGGTATATATCAGAATCAACAGAGGCTTCGACCGTGTACTTTATTCCGATGCAGACTACGGATACAAAATCGGCAAGGCTGTCGAGCTTCACGAGGGCGACGACGTAACCGTTATCGCAACGGGCTCTTGTGCGTTCCAGGCATTGCAGGCGGCAATGTTCCTTCAGAACGTTCAGGGAATCAAAGTCAGAGTGCTCAATATGCACACCATAAAGCCCATCGACAAAGAAGCCATAATGAAAGCGGTCAAAGAAACGGGAAAAATCATTACCGCGGAGGATCACAACGTTATCGGCGGACTCGGATCTGCCGTGGCAGAGGTAATTGCGGAATGTGACGAGCCGTGCAAGTTCAGAAGACTCGGTATACCCGACAAATTTGCACCCATCGGACTTCATGAGGATATTATGTCGATTATCGGCATAGATTCAAACGGCATCATAAAGGCAGTTCACTCACTTCTCGGAGTAGATACCGACGAAGATGACAACTGGGATGACGAAGTTTAAGGGGGCGAAAGAAATGCATAAAAACGAAGATATTTACGCAAGCACGATATTTTTCAATGCGGCACTTCCGCTTTTGAAGGTAATAGCAAACGATGTTCCGAATCTTAAATCGAAGTTCGTCGGAGTAAATGCGGTTTTCCAGATCAGTGCAATCGATCCCGATCATCCGAAGGGCAAGAGAAGCACCTGCTTCTTTATCGAAAACGGTGAATGGACCGTAAAGCTTGACACAATACACGAAGCTCCCGACGTTGAAATCGGATTCAAGACCATTGAGGCGATGAACGGCTTTTTCAAGGGAAAGATAGGTCTTTCCACACTTCCGCGAAAGCTCAAAGGTATCGGAAAAATAGGACTCTTCATGTCGTTTTTGAGTGTCCTTCTGAAAATGTCATCACTTCTCACCGCAACCGAGGCGCCGAAGGACGAAGCGACACGGGAGCTCATGGTAAAGTGTTTCTTCTACCTTCTGTCAACGGGTATCAGCCAGCTTAATAAGGCGGGTTATCCCGCAATTCACGACTGGGCACTCAAGAGTCCCGACAGAGTTTACGGCTGGGCGGTCAACGGATATCCGTCGGTTTCGGCACACATGAGAGTCAAGGAAGGCCTTACGAAGGCGGGCAGAGGAGAATATACAAAGGCACTTACATTCTTTACACTCCGATTCGACAGCCTCGAAAGTGCACTCGGAATCCTTCTCGACACCGACGATATGCTTGAAGCGGTCAAGGCGGGCCGTCTTATTATGGACGGTGCACCCGAATTCGGTGCACAGATCGGCGGATTCATGCTTGAAGTCGGAGCACTTGCAAAATAAAACAGCATTTATAGGAGAAAAACAGAAAATGAAATTATCGGACCTGGATTTAAACCCTGTTGCAAAAATACGTGAAAGCACAAATTTTACCGTTCGCGAGGTAAAGAAAGTCTGTAAGAACATCGGCCCCAGAGCCCCCGGAACGGAGAGCGAAAACAAGGCGCAGGATTATGTCATCGAAAACTGTTCAAAGTTTGCCGACACGGTGGAGAAAGAGCCGTTCGCGGTGGCATCGAGAGCATTCATGGCGTGGCCGAGAGTTTGTGCCGTTGCAATGCTTTTTGCCGTCATCATATACTCGTTGACGAATTTCTTCAAAGCCCCCCTCGTAAACGATATTTTATGCGCGGTTTCAACGGTGATCACCGTTGCGTGCATCGTTATCATTGTTTTCGACTTCCTTCTTTATAAGCCGATTCTCGATCCGTTTTTCAAAAAGACACAGTCGAGCAACGTGATTTTTACAAAGAAGCCCACGGGCGAGGTCAAAAGAAGAATCGTTTTCAGCGGACACATTGATTCGAGCCACGAATGGACGTACAACAGACTCGGCGGAGCGAAGCTTGTCACGACCGTGGTTGTGCTTGCGATAGTCGGTGTGGCGGCTTGCCTTATTGCGAATGTTCTCAGCATCGTTCTTGACCTTTCCGACACGGTGAGATACATTTTTACGGGCGTAGAGGGTGTCAGCATCATCTTCTTCATGATCGGATACAAATATGAGAACACCAAGGTAGTGGTCGACGGCGCAAACGATAATCTTACCGGTGTATTTGCATCGCTTGCCGTTTTGCAGTTCCTTACGACAAACGATATAAAGCTTGAGAACACCGAGGTTATCGCCGTTTCCATGGGTTCCGAGGAAGCGGGACTCCGCGGTGCGAAGGAATTTATCAAAAAGCACCCCTACGACGATGTCGAAACGGTTTTTGTATCTGTCGATACACTCAGAGATTTCGAGTATATGGCAGTTTTCAACAAGGACATGACAGGTCTTGTAAAGCACGATGAGCAGGCTTGTGCACTCGTTAAAAAGGCTGCCGAGCTGTCGGGACTCGATCTTCCGTACAGCTCCGTATGGTTCGGCTCATCGGATGCGGCCGCCATTACACAGGGCGGAGGAAAAGCGGTATTGCTTGCCGCCATGGATCCGGCACCTGCAAGATACTATCATACCGTCAACGACACTGCCGACAACATGGATATCCATACCGTCGAAAAAGGTGTCGAGGTTCTTATCAATACTGCACTTCTCTTCGATGAACAGGGATTGAAGGACCGGTATTAAAATCACAAACAACATAAAGCGTACCCGTGCGGTGCGCTTTATTTGTTGAACAAGGGATGGATATGATGAAAGGCGTATTGTGCTGTCTTTGTGTCTTTTTTGTGATATCGGTTACGGTAATACCTTCATTCGGTATAACAATGGACGGAATTGTCGGTGCAAAGGAATGGGGAGAAGCAACGTCATTGAGCCTGATAGGACGGGACGACAAGTCGAACTGTGATGTGGTGATGACGGCATTATTATATCTTGTGAAAGAGGAAGACCGTTCGATTTATTTCGGGATTAAATATTGTTGTGAAGATATGCGGACGGAAAATACGGGCACGGCGGTGGAGCTCAGCTTCGACGGTGTATACTGTGCGACTCTTTACGCAAACGGTGAAGCGGATGTCAACTATGATGTATATGATGCCGAGGCGGTATTTTCCTGCAACGAAAAACTTTCGGAAACTTATTGCGAAATACGCGCAGGCTTCAAATACGGAGTTCCGAAGGAAACGACCGTCGGAATCAGGATATCCGATTACAAGGGCAGACCGTCGAATTACTATGAATTTACCGTAGAGGGTAATGAGGTATATCAGACCGAGAGTACCGTGAAGGAAGAAAGGGTGACAACCGCACCGCACGGGGATATTGAAGACGAGAAAACTTCGTCCGACAAGCAGAAAAACGAGCCGACGATTACGGCGAGCCGTGAAACGGTTGCGGTATCGGAAAAGGAAACGCAAGAGAAGGAGCACAAGCAGGCTGCAATAGTAAAAGATACAACGGCAATTGTTACGAAGAGGGATAAAAAAGAAAAAACGACGGCAGATGTGAGTACGACTTCAAGGGTAAAGGAAATCGGCACGGAAAACGTTTCAAAAGAAAGCGAAACGTACGTACAAAGAAGCGCGGAGAGTTTCGAAATCGGAAAAACCGCAACGATTAAAACGGTAGGATTCTGTGCAGCGACGGCACTGGTGGTCGGTGCAATATTTACAGGAATAGTATCGGCTTTCATGAAGCCGAAAAAAGATATACGGTCGGAGTACGATGATTGGCGTTAGGAGGATAAATTATGATAGGTGTGTCAATGCAGTACAAGGGACTGAAGGGCGAGGAAAGCCTTCCGTTCGAGGATTTTGACGGCTTTATGACAACGCTTTATGAAAAGGGTGTCAGAAGTATTGAGCTTCGCAGTATCGGAGGAAATGAAGATCCCGAAACAGTACGCGAGGTTACCGAAAAAATATGGAAGCACAACATGACGGTGACGGTGCACGGTCATGTTCACAGCGAGGAAACGGCGGTAAGCGATGTTATCGGGCCGATAGAAGGTGTGCTCTCTGACCTTAAACAGAAGGAAATAATCGTAACCGTTCACCCGACGGCTTATGACAATGTGAAGATACTTGAAACGCTGTCCGATTACATAACCGAAAACAGCTTACCCGTGAGAATAGCGCTTGAAAATAACCGCTTTATGCCCGACAAGAGCAGAGGCGACTGCATCGGTTTTGTGGTTGACATAGTGGAAAAGGTAAACAGAGAGAATATCGGAATTTGCTTCGACATGGGACACTACTATTATAACTGCCTGATCGACAGCCCCGAGGATACGGAAATACTTCCGCCGAAAGAGTTTCTTCGCAGGGTTATACACACGCATATTCATGCTTTAAGTGCTGAAAAATCGACGCATTTCCCGCTTATCGAAGGAAACATATTGCCGCTCAAAAAGTATCTGGAAGCACTCGGACACGGATATTTCGGGGCATACAATATCGAGATTGAACACCGTCGCTTCAAGGAGCTTTACACGGGTGAAGAGGCATGGCTTGAAAGTGTCAAAGCGGTAAATGATGCCATGCCGTTTTGCGGAAGGTTTTATGACGGGATAAGGGATAATTTCAAGGAAAAAATGAAAAACTCCGCCAAAATTCTCGGCGGAGAAAGGGACGGATTTTCACTCGTGCATTCGTCGAGCTATCTTGTCAATGCCGATAATACGGCGTGGGCAGTTGATTTTGCGCTGAGAACGGCGGGAAAGCTTACGGACAGCTACGAGGAGCTCGGGGAAATGCTTCGGGACGTAAGGTTTATGCTGATAACGCACGGTCACGACGATCATTTCGAAGCGGAAACCGTGCGGGCGCTTCGCGATACGGATATCGTGTGGGTGATACCCGATTTTCTCGAGGAAACGGCAAGGAATTACAGTATCGGAAAAGAAAATACCGTCTTGGCGAGAGCCGATGAGAAAATTGAAATATGCGGATTCGAAATAATGCCCTTTGAGGGAAAGCATTTCAGAAAGACCAACGGACAGGGGATCGAGTCACTCGGATATTACGTTACGTCAAAAAAATCACCGTCGATGCTGTTTCTTTCGGATGTCAGAGATTACACCGAGGGAAATATCAGCATAGACGGTAAACCCGATTATCTGTTTGCACACGTATGGTTAGGTGACAATGTGGCGGGAAAGGATACTCTCACGGGAGAGGAGCCGAAGGAATTCGCAGCTTACATGGCATCTTTCGAGCCGAAAAATATAGTTCTTGCCCACCTTTATGAGAGCGGAAGAAGCAAGAACAATATGTGGAAGCTGTGCCATGCGAAAGCGCTGTCGGAGTTTATAAAAAAGGAAAACAGCGACATAACCGTTCATATTCCGCTTAACGGAGATACGGTATATTTTTAAGAGGATCTGTTTTGCAGGGAAAGGGCTTTTGAAAGTCCGTGCTCAGTCAGAAACACGTGGCCGTAGCTTTCGATTCTGACGAGTCCCGAATCGGACAGCCTTTTCAGAATACCGAGAGTCGCATCAAAATCGCTGCCGAGCTTCGCACAGATGAAATTGACTCTTGCGAAACCCGAAATTTTTGACTGACGGTAAACCGAGATGAGGCACTCCTCATCGGAAATGAGTTCATGTGTTTTTATCATGGTAACCTCCGCACCGAAATTGCTGAAAGATATCTTTCGGAATATAATATTAAATCGGTACGGAAAATATGAAAATTATTTGACCGACATAGAAATTTTAAGTGTTTCACCGCGTTTGGCATAGGGGCTGTACGCGGTGATTTTTATTTCGAAGGTGCCGTCGGGAATATTGCCGAGAAGCACCTTTACGCCGTCACGGGAAGTTCTCACGTAGTCGGAAATGACGGTGGAGGAGAACACCTTCGAAGAGCCTGATTTAACGGTGATTTTGTAGTTTTCCGCATCGTAGAAGCCTCTTGCATCGGGGAAAGAGAGTACGGCGGCACCGTTTTCATCTCTTTCGAGAGTGACCTTTGCTTTCTTCGGGAAAACGGGAGCAGTGTCGAGTGACTTCTGCTTGTGCCATGTGTAGGTGCGTTTTGTCGGGGAAGCAAGATTCGTGAAGTAGTATTCACAGCGGGGGAAAAACTCTCTGTTTTCGATGTCGTAAAGGCACATTCTGACGTTTCCGTCGGCATCGGCTTCAACGAGGCGGAAACCGCCCGATTTTCCGGGAGCGTCCTTGTCGCCGTCGATGTAGTTGAGATTTCCCATGAACGCACTGAGCGAACCGCAGCCGACGGCGGTAAACGAGCCCTGCCATACGGAACGCGGGTCCACGGGTGCATAGTGGGAGTGGCCTGAGAAATTCACGACGCGGGGGAAACTTTTAAGGACCTTCCGAACCTCGTAGGTGCCCCAGTTGATACTGCCGTAAACGGTTGCGAAGGGGTGCGGATGCTGGAAAACGAAAATGGGACGTGACGGGTTGTCCGACGAAG
This sequence comes from Acutalibacteraceae bacterium, assembly GCA_045537495.1. Taxonomy (GTDB): domain Bacteria; phylum Bacillota; class Clostridia; order Oscillospirales; family Acutalibacteraceae; genus UBA1425. Next base: position 17,078 of record JAZSPN010000057.1, on the reverse strand, counting down.
CGACGGTCAGCTCACGGCGGAGCCAATCGAGCTTCCCCGAAAACTTCTTGCCGTCGTTGTCGTAGGAAACGCCGATGAAATGATATCCGTTGATTACGGTGTGGATTTCCGTGTTTTCGCTTATAAACTTTTTGAACACGTCGTAGCCGATTGAGGCATCGTAGTCGCGGTAATTGATGAATTCGTGGTTGCCGAGAATCGTCAGAAGCTGTGTTTCGTCTTTGATATGAGCCTTTGCAACGGCGTTGAACATACGGTACTCTTTTTCGTCGCCGCCGCCCGTGAAATCGCCTGCCACGAGAACGGCGTCGAATTTTTTGTACGAAGATTCGGCGGAATACCTGTACATATCGTCGAAAAGATTGCCGAAACGAACGGCGGCATCCTGGGAAGGATCACCGCTCAGATGTATATCGCTGCAAACGGCGAAGCGAAGCACGGGCTTGAAATCGCCGGGAGCCTTCGGTGCGGTACCCTTGCCGGGGTTTTTTATGTGAGGGATAAAGAAAAGTCCTCCGATAAGACGGGTAATACTTTTTGAAAGAAACTGAGAGAGAGTATTTGAAAGCATAGAATCACCTTATATTTCTGATAAAAATCTGCCGAGAGCATCCTTCCACGAGGGCAGACGGTGAAAGCCTGCATCGTCGAGAGCTTTTTTGGAAAGACGTGAATTTTTCGGTCTGACGGCAACGGAAGAATACTCCTTTGTCGTAACGGGAATAACTTCGGTATCACAGCCGACACGTCGGAAAATTTCGACGGCGAAATCGTACCATGAACAGAAATCCTCGTTGGTTACGTTGTAGGTGCCGTATTTTTCGGAAACGATCATGTCGCAGATGAGCGAAGCGAGATCGACGGTATACGTCGGAGAGCCGACCTGATCGCAGACGACACGCAGGGAGGGGTGTTCCTTGCCGAGTCGAAGCATGGTTTTGACGAAGTTGTTACCGTTTTTTCCGAAAACCCATGAGGTGCGAACGATGAAAAGACGTGAACACCGTTTTGAAGCGACGACTTCACCGCCCAGCTTGGAAAGACCGTAGACGTTAAGGGGATTCGGAGCTTCCGTGACCTCGACGGGGGAGAGAGAATTGCTTCCGTAAACGTAGTCGGTGCTGACATAAAGCATTTTTGCACCGTGTCGCTGAGCCGATAACGCAATATTTTCGGTGCCTTTTTCGTTGACGGCGATGCAGGTGTCCCTGTCAGATTCCGCCTTGTCGACGGCGGTGTAAGCGGCACAGTGAATGACGGCGTCGGGAGAATGAAGCTCAAAAAAAGAAGCAACGGCGGCACTGTCGGTAATGTCGAGATCGCAAAGATCCGTGGGAATGACCGAGTGCCCCCGAACTTTCAGGGAATTGCAAACATCGGTGCCGAGCTGACCGCAGGCACCGGTTACGATAATTTTCATGTCAACCTCTCAATAGACAAAATGGATATCCGTATCACGAAGGAAACGGTTATCGGAATCCTTGGCGGAAAGAATGGGATTATCCTCTTTCCAGTCGATGGAAAAAGCGGGATCGTTGAAACGCACGCTTCTGTCGTGTTCGGGAGAATAGACGTTGTCGGTTTTGTAGTAAACCTCAACATTGTCGGTACGTGTAACGAAACCGTGCAAAAAGCCTCTCGGTACGAAAAGCATAAGCTTGTTCTCTTCCGAAAGCTCAACACAGACGTGCTTCATGTATGAGGGAGAACCCTCTCTGATGTCAACGACGACGTCGGTGATAGCACCCCTGGTGCAGGAGATGAGCTTCGCCTGAGCCATGGGATCCGTCTGGCAGTGAAGACCGCGCAGAGTACCTTTGACGGCGGACATGGAGCGGTTATCCTGAACGAAGTTGCAGGATACGCCGAGCTGTGCAAGCTTAGGCGCGGAGTAGGATTCATAGAACCAGCCTCTTGAATCACCGAAGAGTGAAGGCTCAATGATGATGCAGTCGGCAAGACCTGTTTCGATGCGTTTCATATCGTAAGAGAAGCTCCTTATCAAATGATTGATGAGTAGATTTCGGCTTGCTCATCGTCCTCACGTCCCCAGCGCGGACGGGATTCGGGATGAGTGGAATAGAGTATTTTACCTTCGGCAACACGGAAGAGATGCTGACCGTATGCGGATTTTCCGTACTTCTCGGCGGAAGCGAGAAGACGTCTTTTTGATATCCAGCGCATATTGTAAGCGATTTCTTCGGGAGCGGAGATTTTGATGCCCTGAAGAGTTTCGACGGTTTTGACAAACTGGGCCGCATTCATGAGGTTGTCGACCGTGCCCGTATCGAGCCAGGCGAAACCGCGTCCCATGAGCTGAACGTCGAGATCACCGTTTTCGAGGTAAATCTTGTTGATGTCCGTAATTTCAAGCTCTCCTCTTTCGGAGGGAGTGAGATTTTTTGCATATTCCACGACGCGGTTGTCGTAGAAGTAAAGTCCCGTAACGGCATAGTTGGACTTCGGCACGGCGGGCTTTTCTTCAATGGAAACGGGGATGCCGTTCCCGTCGAATTCGACGACACCGAAGGCTTCGGGATTATCCACGTAGTAGCCGAAAATGGTGGCCTTGTTGTTGTTTTTGACGGCGTTGCGGAGCATGTGACCGAGTCCGTTGCCGTAAAAAATGTTGTCGCCGAGAATCATGGCGACGTTGTCACTGCCGGTGAATTCTTCGGCAATGATGAAAGCCTGGGCGAGTCCCTCGGGACGTTCCTGGACGGCATATTTGAGCCTTATGCCGAGCTGCATGCCGTCGCCGAGAAGCGATTGAAACTTCGGAGTATCCTCGGGCGTGGAGATTATCATGATATCTCGTATACCGGCGAGCATGAGCGTTGACAGAGGATAATATATCATGGGCTTGTCGTAAACGGGCAGAAGCTGTTTACTTGTAACCATTGTAAGGGGATACAGACGAGTACCCGAACCGCCTGCAAGAATAATACCTTTCAACGAAAACACACTCCTAAAAAGAAATATATTTGAGCGATTGAAGATGATAACCGAATCATTAAAAAATTGCGCATTTAATCATTATCTATGATATCACCTTTACGGTGTAAAGTCAATTTCCAAAAAGATTTGTTACAATTTTGATATAAGCTTGTAAATATTTTGAAATCGTACCGAAACAATAATACGGGTGATATTTTGAAGATGGTAAAAGAGCTTTTTTTCATATTCATGTTCGGAGCGGTGGCATACAGCTTTATCGAGCTGATATACAGAGGAAGAACTCACTGGACAATGACACTGACGGGAGGAGCGGTACTGCTGATAATATATGCGCTGAACGGAAAAATGCAACCGACGGGCATTTTTACAAGATGCCTTATCGGTTGCATACTGATAACACTGATTGAATTTTTTGTGGGCTGCGTCGTGAATGTACGTCTGGGGCTTCAGGTATGGGATTACAGTGCGATGCCCTACAACGTAATGGGGCAGATATGTCCGCAATTCACGGCAGTCTGGTTTCTGCTCTGCATACCCGCCGACATGATTTGCTCCTACATGAGAACGGAGCTGTTCGGCGGTTAGTTTTCGGCGAAATACTGAACAATGCCGTCAACCGTAGCCTGAGCGAGTGCCTCCTGTTTTTTCGGATCCTGGAGGTGCTTACATTCCGTGATGTTTGAAATGAATCCGTATTCGATGAGAACGGACGGACATTCCTCAACTCTCGTGACACTGAACGGATAGAAAATGGTGCCTCTGTCGGTTTTGCTCTGAGGAGTGCCGTAAAGGGCCGTGTTGTGAGCGTTCACGATCTTGGAATGTATCGCTTTTGCAAGCTGATAGGAATAGGGCTTGTAATAGTAAGCCGATGTGCCGTAGGAGCTGCTGGATGACGAAGCGTCGCAGTGAATGCTGATGAAGATGTCGGGATTCTTTGTCCTTGTCATTGATTCACGCTGATCGAGCGAAACCGCCGTATCGGTTGTACGTGTCATGATGACGTTGGCACCGAGAGAAATGAGCTTATCTCTGACCTTTTCGGCGATCATGAGATTTATCCTGGCTTCGTCGTAGGAGGATGAATTTGCGGCACAGGTGGCACCGCCGTCGGCACCGCCGTGACCGGGATCGAGCATGATGGTCTTTCCGGCGACGGAGGAGGAGCCGATTTCCTTGATTGAAATGTTGAGTGTGCCGTCACTGTTGTATTTTACGGAATAGCCGTAGAATTTCGAAGGATCACGGAGATAGAGCTTCAAGGTATAGGTCTGGTCCGCGGAGGACTTTGTCCATTCGGCGCTTCTGATGACGGAGCTTGATGCAACCTCGGGAAGTCCCGTGACCTCGGAGGTGTAGTAGAAGGTGATGTCGAGGCTCTTTGCGTTCAGCGAGGTAACGGCGTATTCACGCTTGTTGTGAGGATCCTTTATGTATTTCTGACCGCTGAGAACGACGTTGAAGGGGACCTTCCAGCGAAGATAGAGATCGGTTTCCGTAGAGGAAGCGGTTGTTGACGTGCGAAGAACGGTGATGCTGTTTGCAGGCATTGCATAGGCATCTTCGATAACCTCGACATCCTTGCGGTAAACACGTCGGCCGGAGCCTAAATTGTAGTAGGTGTAGGTGTCGAAGCTTGACTCACCGACGATGAAGTCGAAAGTGCCCTGAAGCATCGGAGTCGAAAGGGGTACGGAAAGGTCGTTGAGCGGAGAAATGGGCATTGTTTCCGTATAGTAGGTTTTGATAACGCACATACGCTTCTTGCCGGGTACGCCGTTGTATTTGTAAGGCGTTATCATGGCGGGAAGGTCGGTGACGGGCTTCTTGGTTGTTGTAACTGCCTGAGTGGTGGTCTGTGTTTCCGTTTCCGTCGTGTTGTCGGGGATATCGGTTTCCGAATCGGATTCGTCGGAAGAGGAAACGGCGGTTGTCGTTGTGGTTGTAGTGGTGGTCGTGGTCGTCGTTGTGGTTGTAGTGGTGGTTACGGCGGGCTCTTCGACTTCGGGAAGGGGGGCTACCGTTTCGGCGGAGGTTACGGTGATTTTGGCACCCGTAATCGAATCGGAGATTCCCTTGTAGGAAGCGAAAGCCTTGACATTTCCGAGGCTTATTGCACTCGAAGTGCTTTCGGGAAGGTTATATTTACCCGTGAAGGTTACGAAGTCGGAGCCTGAATCGGTGCCGATATCGTTTTCGTTTGAGGTGATAAGCGTATTTGCACTGACAAGATTGATTTTTGCGCCGTTCAAAGTGGCGTAAACGGAAGCATCTCGGTGGGCTACAACGAGAATTTCAAGCGAGTTTCCGCCGGGAGTGCTGAGCTTGCCCGAGGGAGAGATGCTCTTGATGAGATCAAGCTTGTACGTGACGGAGTAGGTGTAGGATTTTCCTCGGTGAGAAAATACAAACTTGTTGCTTCCGACCTTGAGATCGAACTCGACGGAAAAATCGCCGTCCTCGGTAATTGTGATTTCGTCGGAGTTGCAAAGAAGCGGATACAGAGGGTTACACTCACCCGTAAAAGTGATTTTCGACTCACTTGTGGTGATCGAAGTGTTCTTCTGATTTATGATTTTGAAATCCTTAAGGTAGTTTTCGGGTATAACGTTGTCGGCAACACAGCCTTTTACAATCTGACAGCACTCTTCGTCGTTGCGGAAATTGAAGAATGAGCAGAAGACCGTCGAAAGAGAATAATCGGCATCGGTCTTGTATATGACGGAAAGCTGATTGAAAAGCTCAAGCAGCTTTTCGAAGCCTTTTTTATCGGTTACGAAATCTTCGCTCTGACCGATGATGACGGCACCGTTTTCGTCGGAAAAATCCTTCCACAGCGAAACGGTATCGGTAAAGCTTACGGCGGCACTGTCATGCTCCGTGTTAGGCTCCGTGTAGATGCCGGCGCATATGCCGTTCTTCATACATCCGGAAATTGTTTTGTAAAAAGTTTTCGCATCGGAGGTTTTGATTGAAGTAAAGGGGACATCGCAGATGATACTGCTGACGGAGGTGTTTTCCGTCAGAGATTTGATTTCTGAAAGAGTGCTTTCGGCGTTAGCGGAAAAGGAGTTGAAAACGTCGGACAGAATGATGCTGTCGGCAGGATTGCTTCTGACGAATTCCGAAATATCGGAAATGAGCGAGGGGACGGAAGACTCAAGGGCGACGGCGGTGAATAAACCGTGAGAGCGAAGTGCATCGGATACACTCATAAGCCGTGATACGCTTTCCTTGTCGCCGAGCGTAAAGTTGCGGTTTTCCCTCGAATTCATAAGGAACACGGTGTTGAAGCCGAGCTCACGTATCTGTTTTGCGACGGCGGAAATGTCGTCGGAATCCGAAACATCGCCGTTGATGAAAAGCTTGGTTCCCCGGATAACCTCGGGCATGGCGACGGCACCGTCAAAGCTTTCGACGGCGACGGTGATTTCGGTTTCGGCTTCGGAAAAGTCGGAGGTACCGTCGATTTTGGCGGCGAGCTTTCCGATGTTGCCGCTGGCAAAAAGACCTCCGATAATGCAAACACCCGTCAGAACAACGGTGAGAACGGCAGTCAGCATCCGTTTTTGTAAATTACTCATAAATACCTCTTTATTATAATAATTCGATGAAAAGTTACATAATTGTAATTATTATAACATAGAAGTTACAGAAGTGATTTCTTTTTTAGAATAATAATTCAAATTTTCACCGTAAGCGTAAGAATAAGAATACAGAGAAAAACCGCCGTAATTATTGAGTGAGCGTACATATTCGATCTGCCGTGAGATGATGTCGGTGCTTTCTGTCCATTCGTCGGCGCCCGTGCCTGCATAGCTGTCCTCCTGACCTGATTTATAGACGGCAAGACCGAAAACTATGGGGATTTTTGCCGTGTTCATAAGCTCAGACCACGAGTCGGCTGTGTCGGAAAACGGATATTTTTCGTGATTGAAGCCGTAATAAACCTGGGGTATCAGGTAATCGCAGTAGCCCTCGGAGGAAACCCATTTTTCGACGTCGGCGTAGTGTTCGTTGTAGTTTTTTTCAATGTCACTGCCGGGGCTTATCGAGAATATTTTGTCGTCACCGAAGGACTTGACTGTTCTGTACAAAGAGCTTACGAAGGAATTGATGTATTCACGTCTTAAACCGTCACGAGGCAGCGTGCCGCCGTTTTGTGTATATTCTTCGTAGAGAGAGGAATCGATTTTTGCATCGGTTGTCGGATAGAAATAGTCGTCGATGTGAATCCCTTTGACGGGATAGTTTTCGAGGATTTCGCGTACACCGTCATTTATGAGTGAATGAACGGCGGTATACGACGGGTTGTAGTAGATGCCGTTACCGACGGTGACGATGTATTTGTCGTTGTCGGGATCGGAGTCGTTCAGAATTTTTACGGCGGGATTTTTTTCTGAACGTGAAGAAAGATTTGAAACACTGCATACTCTGAAGGGGTTTATCCATGCGTGAAGCTCTATACCGTATTTTTCCGAATATTCACAGAATACCGAAAGAGGATCAAACCCCGGATCCTTACCTTCCGTGCCTGTGAGATACATGGAAAAGGGGAAAATTTCGGATCGGTAAAAAGCATCGGAGGACGGTCTTACGTGAAGATATACGGTGTTGATTTTTGCATCGGCACAGTTTTTTATCATCGTTTCAGCCTTTTTGCGGAAGGCTTTTTCGGACTTATCGTCATCATTCATTGTTGTCAGCTCAAAATAGCTTATCCAGACGGCACGTATTTCGCGTAAAGCTTCGTCAGAGGGGGAGGTGCCGTCCGAAGAATCGGAAGAAGCCGTGCCGTAATCGGTGTCTTTGTCGAGAGTAACCCTGACGGCAAAGAATATGCCGACGGTTATTATTGCCGTAAGAAGGAAAAAGAAAAATTTTTTCAAGTAATCATCTCCGATCAATATTAAAAACCGTGCACAGCTTCATGGCTTTACACGGTTTTTAAGCTACTGTAAATTGCTGTTTGCCTCATCAGTCTTATCGTTTTTGCTTTCAACGACGATGACGGAGGTTTTTTTGACTTCAACTCTGTCGTAGAGCTTTCTGAAACTGACACCGACCTTGACCTTCTGGTCGCAAACGGGGCAGTAAAAGAGCGCCCTGAAATGACGGCTGACAAAACGCCAGTCGGTAAGCTGACGTGCGGGAGTACCGCAGGTTTCGCAAGTGTAGCAGAGCTTCGATTTATCGACAAGAGCGTTATTGATATTTCCGATAACATAGGGCTTGAAGGAAAGCTTGCCGTAGAAATCTCTCGTGCAGGGCTTTATGAAATCGGAGAAATTCTCACCGTTGTAGACTTTTCTGAAAATCTCGGCAGTCATGAGAGAGTCATCGAGTGCACGGTGATGAGTGAATCTGTCGGCTTCGATTCCGAGAAGCTCAGCGGCGGCACTGAGTCCTATCTGCCTTGAAGGCGGAGTGTTGAAGATACTCTGGAAATAGCTTTGAAGATCGGTATAGTTCGAGAGAAACGGAATTATTTCGATACCGTTGAGATAACGGCAGTTTTCAATCAGTACGCGGATATCACCGTCACCCCACGTGATAACGGTGTTTTCTCTGTTTCCTATCCAACGTCGGATTTCGGACATCGCCTTGGTAAAGGGTATGCCCGAGGACAGATCTTCATTTGTGATGTGGGTGAGCTGCTTGACGCTGCCGCGGAGCTTTTTGCCTATCTGGGAACGGATGAGGCTTGAATACCTTGAAACCTCGCGGAAGTTTTCGTCGAGCATGACGGCGCCGATTTCGATGATCTCGTTGATGAAAGACTTTGTTTTTCTGCCGTAGGTGTTGTTCCATTCGAGATCGAGGATAACGTAATACATCTGGCATCTTCCTTCAAAATAAATACAAAGATATAATACCAAACGAAAACGATTATTTCAATACTAAAAAGCTTCCATTTCCTTTTTTAACCGTGAAATTATTCTTTTTTCCAGTCTTGAAATGTAGCTTTGCGATATTCCGAGCATAGAAGCTATTTCTTTCTGAGTGTATTCTCTGTTTCCGCCGACACCGAAGCGCATATACATGATGAGCTTTTCGCGGTCCTCGAGAGCGTTTATTGCACGGATAAGACAGCTTTTTTCGTCGTCCTCCTCGATGACTCGGTTGACGGTATCGGGATCGCTTCCGAGAACATCGGACAGCAGAAGCTCATTGCCGTCCCAGTCGATATTGAGGGGCTCATCAATCGACATTTCGTTTTTCATGACACTTGTTTTGCGAAGATACATGAGAATTTCGTTTTCGATACAGCGCGAAGCGTAGGTTGCAAGCTTTATGTTTCTGTCGGGACAGAACGTGTTGACTGCCTTGATAAGACCTATCGTGCCTATTGAAACGAGATCTTCGATGTCGGCACCGGGACTTTCGAATTTACGGGCTATGTAAACGACGAGGCGGAGATTGTGAACGATGAGAGGCTCTCTTGCGCCTTCGTCGCCCGAGGACAGACGTGCGATTATCTCGGCCTCCTCCTGCTTTTTCAAGGGGGCGGGGAGCGTCTGCATTCCGTTGACGTAGTGAACATCGGGAGAAAAAAGCCGAAGGCGGAGCTTTATGAGAGTGCTTTTAATGCCTGATAACAGATTTTTCATTGAAATGACTCCTTGACAGATATTGACGCAGCGAATTCGGAAGGATCATGCCGTACTCACCCGAGGACAGCGTTTTGTCGCTTACCGCTATGTATAGGGACGGAAGAGTTATTTCGCCCTTCTCCCTGATGACGGTCAGAGTGTCGCATCTGAACGACGGGAGAAGACCGTTTCCGCCGATACTGGCGTAGGGGATGAGTCTGAGCCTTGATTCCCATTCGCGGGAAAGGGGAATTTTTTCAAGGGGAACACCGCCGAGAAAGAGCTTCACTTCATCACTGACCAGCGGAAGAACAATGCTTTTGTCGGCGATTACAACGGGTTTACCGCTGAACGGATCGGATATGTTGTTTCCCGTATCAAACAGAGCGTTGCAGGTGACAAAAGAACCGTTGCAGGTGATTTTGACCTTGAAAAAAGCTTCGCCGTGAAGGGATGACGAGGTAAGCTTCGACAAAAGCAGTACGGCGAGATAGGACAGTACGGACAGTATGATGATGAACGGCAGACCGATGTTGTAGTAGACGGCACCGCCCGTATAGATGATGTTGCGTGAGGAAAAAAAGAAATTGACGCAGAACATGAAGCCGGCAAAAAGAAAGTTCATAAAGAGGAAAGCGAAAATGCGTTTAAGAAATGTGCGGAAAGAGGAGAAGGAATCGGAAACGAAAACGATGAGAATGCAGACGGTGATGCGAAGAAGGAGAGTCGGGAGAAGGTGCATCGGAGGTGCAAGAATTATGAGAGAATAAACACCGCCGATGAGGCAGGAAAAAAGGATTCTCAACGGCCTTATGGGAGATGACGTGAAAACGCAGACGGAAATGAGAAGAAAGAAAGTGACGAAGATGTTGATAAATATAAGCTCATCGACATAGACAGTAATACTCAAAAAATCACCCCGTATCACGATAAGTATAAGGCGGAGGGCTCAATAATAATGGAGAAAACGGTAAGTCGAAAAAATATATAATAAATAAAAAGGAGAGTTTATTTGATTTTCTATTGACTTGAATGTCGTAAAATATTAAAATATAAGTTGGAAATTTATAAAATGGGGTGACGGATATGAAGTGTGATTATTGCAATAATGTAATAGAAGGCGAAGGCGGAGTCTGTGAAGTATGCGGACACGTGCTCAGAAAACCTCAGCAGAAGCCGTCGGGAAATGCACCCGTGCAAAAAGGCGTAACCCGTCAGGCAAAAACGAATGTGAAAAAGAAGCGTAAACCGCTCAAAATATTCGGAATCAACGCATGGTTTATTGCACTTTGCGCAGGAATTCTTGCGGTTATAATTGCAGTACCCGCGATCATTATCGCGTCGGTATTGGGAAACGACGAGATTGAAACGAGTAATATACACACTTTTTACTCAAAAACGTCGGGCAAAACGAGTGTTGTTGAATCGGGCGTTCTGTACGATGCGGCGATAGAGGGAAATATCGTAAAGAAGGAATCATCCTCCGACGGCACCGTTACGGCAGTGCTGACTCAGTACGGAGATCTTCAGCTTATCAAAGAAGGCACGGTAACACCGGTTGCGACGGGAGTCGAAAACTTCGTTCTTTCGCCGAACGGTGCAAAGATTGCGTATCTTAAAAGCGCGGAAGAAGCTTTAAGCGAAGAAAGCACCTCCGAAGAGGAAACCGCCAAAAAGAGCAAGCCTTCTCAGGAGGAAGAAACAACCGAAGTGCTTCCCGCGGGAGAAGAGGAGTTTATCTCGGCGGACCTTTCGCTGTTCTTGTATAACTGCCTCGACGGTGAGGAAAAGCATATAGAAAACAAGGTTGCTCCGACGTCGATTTCGCTGTCGCCGTCAGGCAACGGAGTGTGCTACACGAAGTCGGACGACGACGGAAAGAGCTTTGACGGATACGTTTGCAGAAGCGGAGTATACTCTGCAATCGGCAGAAACACGTATCCCGTTGCCGTTTCCGATGACGGAAGCATACTTTACTATGTGAAATATGAGATTTACAATGACGGCAGAGCGCTTAAGCTGTTTGTAAAGAACGGTGATACGGAAGAAAAGCTCGGTGAATACACCGACGGCAATGCACTCTCAATGTATCTCAATTCAACGTTCAGCGAAGCGGTTTTCAGCGTTACGGGAAAAGACGGAAACTTCTTCCTCTGGAAAGCGGAAAAGGAAAAGAACGAAAACAGCGAAAAGCAGAAACTGTCCGTCGGCTTCAATCCGATATATCCGAAGGGACTTAATGAAACGACAAGCGGAAGAGCGGTTGTGGTACCCGACGAAAGCTTCGCCGTATTTGCGTTTTGCGACAACTCGGGAACGGCAAGCTTCATCGACAAAAAATTTGTCTGCAACTCACTTTCCGCAAAGTCCGATAAGTTTATGATAGATACGGATTACAGCAGAATTTACTACGTTGATTCGAACGAGTACCTCTACGTGACCGATCTTAAAAAATACGGAACATCAAGCGTTGCGTCCCATGTTATCGGATTCGACATAACATACGACGGAAAAACGGTATACTATATTGACTCGGACAATGAGCTTCACAGCTTCAGCGGAAGCAGCGACGAGATAATCGACAACAACGTTTATCACGGAGAAAACGGATTCTGTGTTACCGAAGGCGGATATTTCTATTATCTCAAGGATTATAACTACGACAGCGGAACACTTTATTTTCTCAAAAACGGCGGATCGTCACATAAGGTCGAGGAGGCTGCCAACGTTCACGACATAATAGCCGACAAGGGTGACAGCATATATTTCAGAGCCGATTACGGAACGATTTCGGGAGATTATACGCTTTACTACGGAAGCGCAAACAAATACCGTTCAGTTTACAGTAACGCAGGCTGAGGGAGTGAAAGTATGAGCAACACATTTGCAATAACGAATGTCAGAATAATAACCGATTGCGAAGAAAAGCGCGAAAACACGGTAATCGTGTGTGACGGGGTTATAAAAGAAATCACCGACAGCGTCCCCGAGGGCTTCGGCGGAAGAGTGATTGACGGCAAGGGAAATTTTCTTTCGTCGGGCTTTATCGACATACACTGTCACGGCGGCGGCGGACACGACTTTATGGACGCAACACCCGAGGCTTTTGTGAAGGCTTGCGAAACTCATGCAATGCACGGAACAACTTCGATTCTTCCGACAACGCTTGCAGGAGAAGAAGGTGAGCTTTGCAGAACGTTTGAAGCTTTTCACGAGGCAAAGAAGCTCAACAAAAACGGTGCACGGATGTTGGGAATGCACCTTGAAGGTCCGTATTTTTCAAAGGAGTTCAAGGGTGCTCAGGACGAAAAGTACATTGTTTCTCCGAAAAGAGAGCAGTATGAGCGTATTTATGAAAAGTCTGAGGGTGCCATCGTCAGGTGGAGTGCGGCGCCGGAGCTTCCGGGAAGTGAAGAATTTGCGGACTTTCTCAGCGAAAAAGGAATACTTGCATCTGCCGCACACACGAGTGCAACGTATGAGCAGATGAAAAAAGCTTACGATAACGGATTTACACTCATAACGCATTTATACAGCGGAATGTCGACCATTGTAAGAGTCGGCGGATTCAGAGTTCCGGGAGTGGTCGAGAGTGCATATCTTATAGACGGGATATCGGCAGAGCTTATTGCCGACGGATGCCATCTTCCGCCGTCGCTGTTACAGCTTGCGTACAAGTGTAAGGGTGCCGACAAGCTTGTTCTCGTTACGGATTCGATGCGCGGTGCGGGAATGACGGAAGGGGAGAGTATTCTCGGAAGTCTTAAAAACGGTCAGAGAGTCATCATCGAGAAGGGCGTAGCCTTTATGCCCGACAGAACGGCATTTGCCGGAAGCATTTGTACGGCGGACCGACTTGTCCGAACAATGCACAAGTCGGCAGGCATTTCACTCCCCGAAACGGTAAAGATGATTACCGAAAACCCTGCCGGGCTGATAAAATGCGACACAAGAAAGGGCAGGGTAAAAGAAGGCTACGATGCGGATTTCGTTATCTTCGACGAAAATATCAACATAGAAATGACAGTAATCGACGGAAGAGAGGTCTATGTAAGAGCTGATGTTAAGTAAGTATTTGGGCGACAGACCTTTCTGGAAAAGCGTTACGACACTGGCGCTTCCCATGGCACTTCAGATGCTTCTCTCAACCTCGTTTACCCTGGTTGATACCGTCATGGTCGGACAGCTCGGCGACGTCAGTCTGTCGGCAGTCGGCATGGCGGGACAGTGGAGCTGGCTCATGGCACTCGTTTTCATCGGTGTCTGCTCGGGAATGGGAGTTTTCGTTTCCCAGTACTGGGGAGTCGGTAATGAAAAGGGAATACGTCGTGTTCTCGCAATAGCATCAATATTTACACTTGCCGTGTCAATCGTATTTTTTGCGACAGCGTTTTTCTTTCCGAGATTCGTGCTGAGAATCTTTTCCAACGAAGAGCCCGTTATCGCGGAGGGCATCAGGTATTTGAAAACAGCATCGTTTTCGTATGTTTCAATAGGTCTGGTGAACGTATTTTCACAGCTTCTTCGTTCCGTGGAAATAGTAAAAATTCCGCTTTACAGCTCAATTGCGTCGGCAATACTCAACGTTGTGCTGAACTATTCGCTGATTTTCGGAAAATTCGGCTTACCCGAAATGGGAATACGGGGCGCCGCACTGGCAACGTGCATTTCTTCGTGGGCGGGACTTTTCGTGCTTATTCTGATATCGGTAAAAAGGAATAATATACTGATAGGAAAAATAAGCGATTTTTCGGGAATTACAAAGATCGAAGTAACGGATTTTATGAAAACGGCAATGCCGGTCGTTATCAACGAATCACTCTGGGGACTCGGAACATTTGCCTACAACGTAATTTTCGGCAGACTCGGATATGAAAATTATGCGGCAGTCACCATTGTAAAAACATTTCAGGATATAGCCTTCGTGCTTGTTGCGGGACTCGGAACGGCATGCTGCGTAATAGTCGGAAAGTCGATAGGTGCCGGACTTATAGAAAAGGGATATAACGATGCGCGAAGATTCGCGGTGCTTGTACCGCTGGCATCGCTGATATCGGGAATCTGCATTATCCTGGCAAGAATTCCGCTTATAAAGCTTTTCAATCTGTCGGGAAACATGACGGATTATACAATGAAGGTTACATCGGTTATAATCGTTATAGTCGGAATCGAAGCGGCAATCAGGAATGTATCGTACATCAACGTCGTCGGCATCTACCGTTCGGGCGGAGATACGACGACAGGTCTTAAATACGACATGCTGTGTCTTTGGGGATTTTCGCTTCCCCTGACATTTCTTGCGGCATTCGTGTTCAAATGGCCGTTTGCGGCAGTATATGCAACGATGCTGATAGCAGAGGACATCCCGAAAACAATACTGTGTACGAGATATTTAGTGTCCAAAAAATGGATTCGTCCCGTCACACAGGAAGGTAAAGAAGCATTAAAAAAATTGGAGGATAAAAAGTAATGGTACAGATCGAAATGGAAAACGGCAAAGTAATCAAGCTGGAGCTTTATCCCGAAGCGGCACCGATAACGGTCAGAAACTTTGAAAAGCTTGTCGGCGAAAAGTTTTATGACGGACTTATTTTCCACAGAGTAATATCGGGCTTCATGATCCAGGGCGGAGATCCTCTCGGAAACGGCATGGGCGGATCCGACGAGAACATCAAGGGCGAGTTTACGGCAAACGGTGTTCCGAACCCCATTTCTCACAAGAGAGGTGTTATCTCGATGGCAAGAGCACAGAATCCGAATTCTGCCTCTTCCCAGTTTTTCATCATGCACGAGGACGGAGAATTCCTCGACGGTCAGTATGCGGCATTCGGCAAGGTAACCGAGGGTATCGAGGTGGTCGATGAAATTGCATCGGTACGCACAAATGCCATGGATAAACCGCTTGAGCCTCAGGTAATCAAATCGATTCGCATAGTTGACTGAGAAGGGGAGAAGAAAAATGAGTTTCACACCTGAATTTAACAGTATGTTCAGAGAATACGATATCAGAGGCAGAGTCAACGACAAAGAACTTTGTCCCGGTAACGTATACAGAATAGTAAAGGCATATGCAAAGTACCTTCACAAAAGAGGTATCAATAAGGCGGTAGTCGGTTACGACAACAGAGAGTGTTCACCGTCATTTGCAGATGCGGCAATCAAGGCACTCCGCGAAATCGGTATAAACGTTTATTATATCGGTCTTGCACTCAGCCCCATGGCATATTTTGCACAGTATCACCTCGAATGCGAGGGTGCAGTCATGGTAACGGCAAGCCATAATCCCAGTGACTGGTCGGGCTTCAAGCTTGCAAACGGATATTCAAAGACACTCGAGCCCGCCGATATCAAGGAAGTCTATGCGCTTGTCGATTCCGACGATACACCGTATCTTGATACGGCGGAAGGCGAATTTGTTGAGATCGATGTGCGTGATGCGTATATAGACAGCATCGTGTCGAGAATCAATATGGGACCGAAGAAGCTTCGCGTCGTTCTTGATGCAGGTAACGGCGGAGCAGGTCTGTTCATTTATGAAGTTTTCCAAAGACTCGGCTGTATGACATTCCAGCTTAACTGTGATCCCGATATCACGTATCCTCACTATTTCCCGAATCCCTCCGACCTTAAGGGCAGAGCGAAGCTTCGCGAGATGGTAACACATCCGTATATCCATGCGGACCTGGGACTTTCGTTTGACGGCGACGGCGACAGAATCGGCGTTATTGATAACGAGGGCAACAATATCTGGAGTGATATTATCCTTGCATATATTGCGAAGAATCTGCTCAGAAGGAAGAAGGGCGCAACGGTTGTTTACGATGTAAAGTGCTCTCAGGCGCTTACGCAGGTTATTGAGTCAAACGGCGGTGTCCCCGTAATGTGGAAAACGGGACATTCTTATATCAAGTCGAAAATGCACGAGCTTAATGCTGATCTTGCAGGCGAGAGAAGCGGACATATTTTCGTGGGCGGAGATGACTATTTCGGATTCGACGATGCTGTTTTTGTGGCGGCAAAGCTTGTTGAGGCACTTTCCCACGACGATGACAACATCAGGAAGGCAATTGCAAAATTCCCGCAGTACGTAACGTCGCCCGAAATCAAGGCGCATTGTCCCGATGATAAGAAGTACGGCATAGTTGATGAAATCGTCGAAACGTTCAAGGCGAAGTATCCGGGCAAGGTCATCGACGTAAACGGCGCCAGAGTCAGCTTCGATAACGGATGGGGACTTGTGCGTGCATCATCGAATCTTCCCGAGCTTGTACTTATCTTCGAAGCAACGACGAAGGACGGACTTTTTGAGATAAGAAAGATATTCAAGGACGTGCTGTCACAGTATTCCGATATCGCAGACGAGTGGGAAAACGACGTTTTATAAGTTTTTTTACATCGGAAAGATAAAATCTTAAAAAAGACTTGATTTTTCAACGGCTTTAATATATAATACTAAAGTCGTTGACATTTCGGGGTGTGGCGAAGTTTGGTATCGCGCTTGGTTCGGGACCAAGAGGCCATGGGTTC
>JAZSPN010000060.1:0-8138 GCA_045537495.1 Acutalibacteraceae bacterium | reverse complement strand
GTTGGTGCCCATTGTTGTCTTCCTAAGACCGCTTGGCCTCCGACTTAAATTGAAGAGTTTGCTTCAATTCTTGACGACAGTATTGATACTTCTGCAATAGAAAAAATACCGTTCATTCAGAGAATCCCGCTGGGAATGTATGCGTTTACTTATCTTGAAAAAGACGGTATGGATTTATCCCATCAGGTAATGGTTTATGACAGTACGGCTGAAGCTTACAGAAATTTGATGGAAGCACTTCCGGCATTGTTTAAAACATTTAACGCAACAGAAGAATATTTGGACGATGCAACTCTCGATAAAATGGAAAAGACTTGCAGAGATTCTTTCTTCTGCGGAGAAATGATCCCTGCTTACGAAAGAAAAGATGTAATCAACATTTTGAAATATTACGCTCAATACGAATCCGCTCCTCAGTTCTATACTTTTGAAGATGTGGACAGAAACAAGCTTGATGTTTCGAAAATTGCTCAGCACATTTGGGATGAAGATATGGGTGAGCGCAAAAAAGCAGAATACATAGATTCTATTTGGGAATCAAATGATGATAACATGCTTCGTTTATTCTTCGGTCGCAAGTTATATTTCCTTCGTCAGCTCGATGTTGAGTGCATGAAAATTTCTCATCCCGGTATTTATGAAGACGCCGGACCCGATGTGAAATTCGGCACGAGAGCATTGGAAGATTTGCCTTTGAATGAAATTGGAAAATACAAGCCTGAACTTGAAAAAGAACTCAGAAATCAGACTTTTGAAAAATCGAAAAACGAACACGGCGAATACTGCTGTGCTATCTGCGGCAAGACAGATAAGTCCAAAGTATGGTTCCAGGTTGACCACATCAAACCTATGAACAAAGGCGGAAAGAGTGTACCCGAAAACTTGCAGATTCTCTGCCGTCAGTGCAACGGAGCAAAGGGTGACAAGTGATGGATGAACTATATTATTCGGCACTTGACCTGGCAATTCTAATAAGCATACGAGAGCTTACCGAAAAAGAAATCACAAAGTTTCTTGAAGCTGTTTGGAAAAAAGATAGTGATTATCTTTCCCCGCAGTACAGAAATAATTTTCGAAAGCTGATTCTCGACACATACTATTGGACACATTATTTCTACAACAAAACAACAATTGATACGGAATTTCCGTCAATTCAAAAAGATATGTCTGATTTGGGAAACAACGTAGAAAAAGATAACTACACAAGTGATTTTTCAGACTTGGATTTGTTCTTTAAAAATATGAGAATCAGAATTGTTGTTGATGGTTCAAAAGATTATGTGAGAATAAAACTCAGAACACTATTAAAAGAATATGGCTACAAGCGACGTTCAAAAATGTTGGTTGATTACATTAACGGTTGCTTAGAATTTTATAAGTTAAAAACATTTTTGCGTGGCGGTGTTGAATGCGAAATTGAAAATGTTGACATTGACGAAATGTTGACATTCCGTGTTTTTTAAAAAACTTTATTACGAAACATACATATTTGCACTTTGGATGAAACACAAGCCTTCTTGTTTTAAAAACAATTTTCGCATATTCGACAAAACACAGACCTCCTTGTGAACTTAAAAATCCCTCAACTTTTTATCGGGCTGATGTTTCAGACAAATTGATTTGCTTTTTTAACGGTGAACAGCACCGTGAGATAAAGAAAACAGACCTCATTTGTATAACATACTGCGCTTGCTGAACGGCAAGCCGTATTATAAATTCAGAAAAATAATATTTCAGCGTGTGGAGGCTCTAAGATGAAAAAATTGTTAGAAAAAACCGATTTGTTGGCAGGTATATTTGCGGTTACGGCTTTTGTCGCTATTATTTGCGAGATTACCTTTGGCGGTTTCACAAAAGAAAGTGTAGTCGGCGGAATTAAAGATATTTCAGGAATTCTTGTTGATTTTTTGGTGTTGATAGTTGCCGCCAGTGTACTTGTTCATAAGCCCGTTAATTTCAAAGCTAAATTCAACTCTGCTATGGACAATTTGAAAAACAAATATGAACCTCTTCTTGCCGAAGATAAAAAAGAGGGGGTTATCAGATATAATATTGCAAGTAATTCGGATGCTTTATTTTCACAAACCGGAAAATCTTACAAAAGAATTTTTGAACTCGAAGAAGATGAGCCGGAAGAAATACGTTTTTATATTAACAAAAGCTTTTTCGACCAAAAAGGCGGAGAAGATTTCAATGCCTCCCTGATTGCTAATGAAATAGCTGTTCGTTTAGCTGCTGTTTTTGAAAACTATAAGATATTTCCTGTACCCAACAAAGAAAATTACGAATTACACATAAGATTTAATAATCCTATAAAAACAAACGACGATATTGATTCACTTATATCATTAATTGACTATACCTTACTGCTGTTTATCGCAAGGAACAAATCATAATTTGAAATCGAGGTTGCAAAAATAGTGGAACTCAATAAAATCTTGGACTATGCCATCATGGCGGACGAAACATCAAAAAATCCCGACATACAATCGGGATACGTTACCAACGGAAAACATTATAACAATTATCTCGACAACAATTCGTTTGCGGAGTTCGTCGAAGATATGAAAACCAATCATCGTACCGCCTATGAAATGTACGGAAAAGGCGGAGGAAAAGAACTTGAAGAACGTAAAGTCGGCAAAAATACATATCCTCCGAAAATGGCCTCTTTCGGCTCATCGAGCAGAATGATTTATAACCTTATGAAAGATGTTGACGGCTTTCTTTTTGAAAAGAAACTGCCAACAACCGTCGGAGGAATTGCAAATCTCGACGGATTTACGGAAAGCGAAGAAAAGTGTGTTTTCGTTGAAGCAAAATGCAGAGAGCCGTACACTGATAAAGGCAGCGTTTATGAAAGAAAATATGAAGAATTATACAGAGTAATTTCTGCATCGGATAAAACGGCCGTCACCTGCAAAATCGAAGTAATTGACGAGCGTAAAATGGAAGTTTTGTTTATGTCGGGAGATACCGAAATTCACTCGTTTGATATGAAACAGATGATAAGCCATCTTCTCGGTGTTGCAACGGCTTTTCTGAAAGGTGAATTTGAGGTTAAAAAGATTGATTTTATATATCTTCTCTTCAATCCGAAGCTTATTGAAATTAAAGATGGAAAAGCGGAAATTCACCGCATTTATGAACAGACTTGCGACGAATGTAATTCCGTAGATTTCAAGGCTCTTTTTGAGGTTACCGTCGATTATCTGCAAACGGTCAAACATCTCGGAAAAGACAAAAACAAGGCTGATATCGTGAATAACTTTAGTTTCAGACTGTGCGACCAAAGTAATATGATAATCTGATTATGGGAGCAGGGTTATATGATTGATGAACAGAAAAATAAAGAGATTAATCAAAAGCTCAAAGACTTATATGAGAAAAACGCTTCTGATTTCATTACCTTGTGGAAAGAATGTTATCACAACGAAACAGAACTTGCCCATATAAATACCTTCGGTATCATTGATCCGCAACGGTATGACACTGAAAACGGTGTGCTCGTTATAGGTCGTGAAGCCAACGGAAAAGATTGGCATGAAATTAATTTTGAAGATGAGTCTAACCTGTTTGTAAATTGGTTAGCAGGTATATGCAAAGAAACAACAAAATTACCTGCTCGTCCCAACATTTGGTACAACATCGGACGTTGGCTGATGCTTATCAAGAATCATGAGCAAAACTTAGATGAAATCGCATCCGCAAAGAGCGAAGCCATAAAAATGCTTGGTACTATGGCATTTACTAATATTAATAAAATAGGCGGCGGAAACCGAAGCGGAAAAGAATACCGGGAATTGTCTAAAGACGGTCTTGCCATAGAGCTTATTGTTAATGAGATAGAAATAATAAGACCAAAATTTATTATCCTTTGTGACAAACATTTTGAATATTCCTTACTTAGCCGATGTAAAAATTTAGAAAATCGACTCATTGTAATGCCCCATCCCGCTGCAAGAATAAGCAAGCTGAAAACTCTTGAGATATTATCAGACAAATTAAAGAATGTAAATATTTAACTGAATAAGTGCGTAAACTTAAAGCCGTCCGAGTTTTCACTTTCGGACGGCTTTTCGGAATTTTTGATTACAATTACGTTTTGATGTTATATGTATTTTCAGAGAGCTTTCTTTTCTTCGCCATTTGTGAAAATGCACTTTTTAAAGGCGGAAATGACAGGTTTTTTATAACGTGTCCAGAGTTCACAAAGGAGCATAATAAAGGCAGCGTTTACCACGCTTACCGCCATATAAATCAAAGTCTGTTTATTGGCCGATAACCCTTCGGGCAACAACGAACCCAGCATAAAACTCCAGTATTTGTGACCGAGGAAAAGGTACAATGAATACTTGCCGAGGAAATAAACAAGTTTGTTATTATAGAGGTTGCAATCGATACACTGCTTGCTGAATGTCAGAGAAATCGCAATCATAAGAACTGCAATAAAAAAGAAATCGTTTTTTACGGAACCCGGAAAATACATGTAAAGGATAACAGCCGAATAAAAGAACCACTTTATCAGGGTTAAAAAAACACGTGCAAAACGGTTAAAATTAAATTCGGAAAGCTTTTTTGAAATCAGGTAGCATGAGGTGCCGAGTCCGATTTCAGCGAAAGCACGGAGATTACCGCGAAAGGTGAATCCTGTCCAGGCGGTGGGATTTCTCGGATGGGTATATTCCCGACACATCCAGCCGAGAATCAGAATTGAGCAAACGGGAATAATCAGCTTAACGGCGGTTTGTTTATAACGTCGGATAAGCGGGAACAAAACGATCATGCAAAGTAACATGGAAGAGAGGTACCAGGTTGAAGCGTTGAGGCTCAGACCTATTTTCAATCCGCTCATTTGTAACAGCGACGCTTCCCATACGCTGTCGATGAAAAGAGTCTGTATCGGAGTATCGTTGACAAGAAAAAATCCTGCAACAAGAGCAATCAGCCAGGCAATAAGTACGGCGGGATAAAGCGATTTATATTTTTTTGAAATAAAAGAAAAAGTTTCCTCTCCGAGATTACCGACAGTCGGTGACATTTTCTCTATGGACTGCATGAGAAGATAGCCCGAAAGTAAAAAGAAAAACTCAACGGCAAACGAGCCTTTCAAAAAATAGCAGTTGCTGTCGCCGACAAGAAATCTGGAATGATGAATTGCAACAATAAGAGCAAAAACAAAACGCAAAAACTCGACTTCGCCAAGCCTTTTAATCGGTCTTCGATCGGATTTCATTCAAACACCTCAATTAATTTATTTACTAATTAATTATACAGTGATAATGAAGGCTTATCAAGTGTTTACGGAAAAATGTAGAATTTTGTATTGTTTTTACTTAATCATTTAACAGCAAGATCTCCCATATCATATTTTTATATGGGAGATCTTGTTCCTTTTATTCTGTTATAAAGAGTTTGTGCCAGACTTCTGCCATCATCAGAACATCGTCCATGGCATCATGACAGCACAGTTCCAGACCGGACATAGCCTTCATGTCGCAGTCGAAGTTGTTTCCTTTTGATTCGAGCAATGTTGCGAGATCATACATCGGGAACGGTCCGAGGAATTGTCTTTCATCAATATTTTGCAATACGCATAGGCTGAAAAGACGGCTTTCAACGGGATATGGTACATATGCAACGCAATCTGCCGTTTCCCTATACTTCATCCAGAAAGACCAGAATGCTTCTGACAGTGCGTATTCGTCATCAAAAATGACACTTGCATTTTTAAGATAAGGATAAACGTTTTTTCTTACCCATTCACTCTGAACATCTTCGATGTCGGTTTTGACAGCACCGTAAAATCGTTCGATTTCCCTTCCGTTTTTATCGGTGACAAGAGCCGCAACACTCAGAAACCTACCGTACAGCCCATCGGTTTCTGCATCTGTGAAGAAAAAGTGATTTTTCATTTTTTTGCACTCTCGTAAGACATGTTTATTTTTCCCTTAGGTCTGATCTGGGTGATTTTTGCAACAATTTTATCATTTTCTATATAGTATGAGTTTAAATTTTCAAACACACTTCTGGGTATTTGAGATTTATGAATTAATGCCCTCCGATTATTCAATTGATCTATAGATACGAAAATGCCATAGTCAGTATTTAACCCTGTTACAGTGCAGGTATAAAATTCACCCACGATAAGATTTTCAGGTAATTCTTCGGGATAGATATAATCTGTATTTTCATTAACTTCCGAAAGCACACCGTATCCGACGTTGGTTTTGGAGCCGATGCCGAAGTGGCAGAGAATTTCCTCGAAAAGCTTTTTCTTTTGATCTGCAGATATTTCCTTTTCTCCGATTTTTGTATTTTTCAGATTAAATGAAAACTCTAAAACAACATCGGGAAGAACTTTAAGAATCTTTAACGGAGTGGGATTCTTTGTAAGGTCGGTTCCGTGGGGAGTAATGCTGTCAAATCCTACTATGTTTCCGTTTTTGTCACCGCACCTTATTACCGCATCAAAGAAAACATCCGTATTTACAGAAGTGTCGTTTTCAGACTCAAAAATTTTGTATTTAAGCTCTTTTATTTCTTTGGGAGAAAGATCCATTTTGAGAAACTCATTAATTACCTCCTGATGCTTAAAATATGATTTAAGCAGTCCTTTCACAGAGCTTCCCGGGATGTAGGGCTGACCTGTAACGTAATCAAAGGAAAATCCTACCTTGATATCGTTGTCGGACTCAACTCCGTGGGCATATCCTGTACCGACGAGAAGTCCGGGATAGGCGGTTTTAAGGCAAAATTTGTTAGGGGCAATCGTTTCATCTATCTTTTCATAGTCATTTTCATAGAATTTTCCGGAAACTAATTTTTTACTCTTTGCAAGAATATCATCTTCAAATGCATTCTTGCCTATTTTTGAGTAAAAAGTTTTGTAAAAAAGCAAGTTTAAGTTTTCCAAAACTTATTCCTCCTTTCCTTCTTCTTTTTTATCGCCCTTACCCATATCATAAATGCCCATGGCAACTTTAAGAGCTACCGCAGCATCAAGATATTTGTTTTCATAAGCTTTGAGGGTTGCAGAATTTAATTTGAGGATTTCTTCTTTTATTTCTGCTGCTGTCTTTTGAGCATAGGACACATCTTCGAATCGATTTACAATATAATCAATTGCGACAATCAGTTTTGATCTTGAAATTTTCGAATTATCGTTCTGGGAATCATGAGCGAAAAATGCAACCGCCTGTTTAAAGCTTCCGATAGCAACAGCGGCACCGAAAGAGGAAATCTGACCGCGGTATGAGCTGTCGATCTTTCCGCCATTGGCAATTCCGCTGACTTGCAGTGCTTCGATTGCAGTGGGAATATATAAATCGGTTCTTTTCTTATTGTTCATTTGTTTTCACCTCGAACTCAGTTATCTTGGTGTAGCCGTATCCGACAGAAGAGTTTCCTCCAAGCTGAACGGGATCGGCAAAATCTAATTCGAAGCTGCCATCGTCTATTATCAGCATATAAAATACGCTGTGGTGAGGTACGAATTCTTCATACCAGAGATTTTGAATATCAAGATTATTACGGGCAATAACGGGCAACTTAAACTCTTCGAAAGTTTTGACAAGTGCATAGTTTCCTCCGAGAATGGCATCAAGAGTATTTTTTGTTTCATCGGAAATCATTTCCGCTTTACAAGAGTTATCGTCGCCTTCAATGTATATATTCTTTACGTTTGAACGGAAATTACACGTTGAAAAATTCTCGTTGATTCTTTTGGGAAGATTTTCAAAGCCGAATGCTTCAAGTGTGTCGATAAAACCGTTGATAATTTCGGGAGTAGTAACGGAAATATAAGAAAAGCTATGGTTACCGCTTACGCGAAGAGGACGTGAAAGAAGATGTGCATCGAAGAATTTGTATGAGCCCTTGGTCGTGGATCTGTTATTATCTCCCTCACCGCCGAAAATATCTTTAACCTTATCTGCCGCAAGTTTTTTCACTGCTAAATCACGTAATGCACCTTTGACGCCCGATGCATGAATGACGGGATTACCGGAAAGGCAATCTCTCTCAACCTCTTTATCAACGACTCCGTAGTTGAAGTCGCCCGATCCTACATGAAGATTTGTCAGACACTCTAATTTAAAAACTTTTGTACTCATTTTACATTTCCTCCTATAGTAACA
>JAZSPN010000138.1:0-37039 GCA_045537495.1 Acutalibacteraceae bacterium | reverse complement strand
GAGAGTTGCAAGAACGGGGTTGGGAGCCGTCTGACCAAGACCGCAAAGAGAGTTAGCCTTGATGTAGTGAGAAAGCTCTTCGATCTTGTCGATATCTTCGAGTGTTCCGTTGCCCGATGTTATTTTGTCGAGAAGCTCTTTAAGTCTTACAGTACCGATACGGCAGGGTGTACACTTACCGCAGCTCTCGTCAACCGTGAAAGTAAGGAAGAATTTTGCGATGTCGACCATACATTTGCTTTCGTCCATAACGATAAGTCCGCCTGAACCCATCATGCAGCCGATAGCTGTGAGGTTGTCATAGTCGATTTCGGTATCGATAAGGCTTGCCGGGATACATCCGCCGGAAGGTCCGCCCGTCTGAGCCGCCTTGAACTTCTTGCCGTCGGGAATACCGCCGCCGATATCTTCGATGATGTGACGGAGTGTTGTTCCCATGGGGATTTCAACAAGTCCCGTATTCTTGATGTTTCCGCCAAGTGCGAAAACCTTTGTTCCCTTTGATTTTTCGGTACCCATGGATGCAAACCACTCTGCACCGTTGAGGATGATCTGGGGAACGTTGGCAAATGTTTCAACGTTGTTTTCCGTTGTGGGCTTGCCGAAGAGTCCCTTAACCGCCGGATAGGGAGGACGGGGTCTGGGCTCGCCTCTGTTGCCCTCGATCGATGTCATGAGTGCTGTTTCTTCACCGCAAACGAATGCGCCTGCACCGAGTCTTATGTAAAGATCGAAATCAAATCCGGAATCAAAGATGTTCTTGCCGAGAAGACCGTATTCTCTTGCCTGCTCGATGGCAATTTCAAGTCTTTTAACAGCGATGGGGTACTCTGCACGAACGTAAACGTAGCCTTCGGTGGCACCCGTTGCGTAGCCGCAGATCGCCATGGCTTCGATGATGCAGTGAGGATCGCCTTCAAGTACGGAACGGTCCATGAATGCACCGGGGTCGCCTTCGTCGGCGTTACATACAACGTACTTCTGGTCCGCCTGATTTGCCGCCGTGAAGCTCCATTTAAGTCCGGTCGGGAATCCGCCGCCGCCTCTGCCGCGAAGTCCCGATTCCTTCATGACGTTGATTACGTCTTCGGGCTTCATTTCGGTGAGGACCTTGCCGAGTGCAGCGTAACCGTCCATCGCGATATACTCGTCAATGCTTTCGGGGTTAATAACGCCGCAATTACGAAGAGCAACTCTCTTCTGTGATTTATAGAAATTCGTGTCGTTAAGAGCGACAACCTTCTGAGCATCCTGCTTAACGTCTTCGCCTACATCGGCATAAACGAGTCTTTCAACAATACGTCCCTTGAGAAGGTGTTCGCTTACGATTTCCTTGACGTCTTCTTCTGTAACCTGGCTGTAGAATGTTCCCTCGGGGTAAACGATGACAACGGGACCTAATGCACAAAGTCCGAAACAGCCTGTTTTGACAATCTTGATTTCCTCTTCAAGACCGTGCTTTTTGAGTTCTTCCTCGAATGTGGAGATGAGCACTGCACTTCCCGAAGAAGTACATCCGGTACCGCCACAAATCAATACATGAGATCGAATCATATTATTACCTCCGTTATGCGTTTACCGCACTGATTGTATATTCTGCAACAACCTTACCGCCCTTGAGATGCTTTTCAACAACCTCGTCAGCCTTTTCAGCTGTCATCTTTACATATGTAACCTTTTCTTTTCCCGCTTCGTAGATCTCTACGACGGGCTCAAACTGGCAGATACCGATACATCCCGTCTGTGTAACCGTGATCTTGTCGGAAAGACCTTCTTCGCTGATCTTTTCAACAAAGCGGTTAAGAACAGGTCTTGCACCTGCGGCGATTCCGCAAGTTGCCATACCTACAACAACTCTGACGTCGGAGCTACCCTCACGGATAACTACCTTGTCCTTCATCTTTTCTCTGATTGCAGCAAGCTCAGCCAATGATTTCATAACTTTTATTTCCTTTCTTAAATTAAATCTTAACTAATTCATCTTTAATTCGGCATACTCTTCGGTGAGTGACTGCCTTATCCAGCTTAAAACCTCGATGCTGTCAAGCGGTACATCACCGAGAATATCACGCATTTGTTTTGTATCGAGAACGACACGCTTTTCGCCGTATGTATGCTCAAAACGCCAATCGATATCGGGCGCTCCGTGAATCAGCGTACATACCGTTGTGACGATATCGCCAAGCGGAGTGAAATCGAGATGGTTTTTATAAAACGTTGCCGTAATTTCCGTTCCGTGATTTTCGGAATCCTTCTCGCTGACGGATTTTATCGTAACCTCTCCGCCCGTCTGCTCTGCAGCAAGCTTCAAAAGAGGTATTCCCATTCCGACGTTACGCGTTGTTCTGGTCGTGTAAAACGGATTTTCGACTCTTTCAAGTATTTCGGCAGTCATACCGCATCCGTCATCCCCGACACTTATCGTAAGCGTTTCATCGTTCTCCGCAATAAGTACCAGAATATTTTCGGCTCCCGCCTTAATGGAATTCTGCGCAATATCAAGAATATTCAGTGAGAGTTCTTTCATTACGTGTCACCTTAATTTCTCGAATAATTTATGCCTGACAAATACGCTGCTGTACGGTTCGTCTTCAAGGTCAAAATAAGCTTCCCTGTCGCGGATATCCCAAAGATAGTGGGCGTCCGAAGAAGTCAGAAGCACCTTGCCGTCAAGACACGGATAATTCTTTCTGTATTCCTGCTGTTTGCCCGAATCGTGAAATTCGGCACAACCGAAATACGGCTCTTCGGGAAAAGATCCCAGCACCGCGATAACTCCGTTTGACTCTCTGTCGATATGAGCGGGAAAACAGACTCCGTTATACTTTCCGACAAGCTCCGCCGCATCCTCAATCGTGAGGTCGGTCGCGTTTGAAAGCAGATACTCGTCTGTCCCGATGACGTTGTCATCGCCGTCGGTAATAAACTGATCACCGAAGATATCTGTTCTGTTCTTTATAAGAATACGATGTGTGTGCACATCGTCGCTGAAGCTCATCGCTTCACCGAGTTCTTCAAAAAGGCATACAACGTGTATGTCCTCGGCCGTGGTAAGCTCCATGCCCGCTATCGGTATAATACCGTTTTTCTTTGCGGCCTCAAAGAAAGCGGGACAGTTTTTGCAGGTGTTGTGGTCGGTCAGTGCAACTATCGAAAGTCCTGCAAGCGATGCCATACCTGCAATATTGTTCGGAGTCATATCGTTGTCCGCACACGGAGAAAGACACGAATGAATGTGAAAATCGTAATAATATCGGTTCATGTCAGCTGTTTTCGTGAAGGAATACTGCCGCTTCGTATGCCGTAAGGGTACTGCCGAGAAGATTGATACCCTTTGCGCTCGCCATGTCGATAACCTTCTGCTCGGGGGTAACATTCTCGGAAAGCACAACGCATGCGACGTCCGCAAGAGATGCAACCGCAACGATGTTTATGTTTGACATGATGGTTATCCATGCGTTGTCGGCACCTGCTCTTCCCATAACCCAGCTGAGAAGATCTCCGATGTAGACACCGTCAATCATTCTGTCCCCTTCGGGAATTGCCAATGCACGGAATCCTTCACTTTCAGCAAGTTGTCTGACTGTCATTCGTATCACTTCCGCGATTCTGATCTTTGATATATTCCTGTATAAGCTCCTTGTAGGCAATTATACAGTCGTTGATGTTTGCAACTCCTTTGACGAGATCCTCGGCGAACGCTCTGCAAGTCGGCGCTCCGCATGAGCCACAGTCAATTCCCGGGAGATTTTCGCGTATTGCCTGAATCTGTGCCATCATACGCATCGACTCACCGATGCTCTTTCCGAGTCTGTTTATGGAAGGATATGTCGGAATCTCGGCAAGTACGCTGTCGGCGATGAAATCCTCGTCGGCAGGAATGACGTTGAGAGATACGGGCATATATCTTCTGAGAGTCTGCAAACGGTTTTTGGCAATATAGGGATTCTCGATAGTCAGAACTCCTCCGACGCATCCGCCCGTGCAGGCGTCAAGCTCGACAAAGTCTACCGTCGGAATATTGCCGTTGTCGATTTTTTCAAGCACCTCGATAACGTCGTGAATTCCGTCAACCGAAATGTTGTTGTCGTTTAAGAGTGCGGAAGATTCTCCTCCGCACGAAGCCCATCCGAGTCCTATCATGCCCGACTGCGTGGAAACCTTGGGTGTTTTTCCGCGAGTCATGACATTGAGAAGCTGAAAATAAACTTCGCTGATGGATACTACAACATCGACCTGACTTTTGTATGTACCGAACTCATTTTTGATGTAGCTCGCTTTCGCGGCACACGGAGATATGAAGCAGGTCGCTATATCTTCACGCTTGAGCTCGGGATGCTCACGAAGTGCTTTTTCTTTCGCCATTTCCGCCGCAACCTCGACGGGAGGCTTCATCGGGATAAGGTTATCGCGAAGTGACGGAAAGCGAAGTAATATAAGTCTTTCGACCACGGGACAGGCACTGCTTATGGCAGGCTTTTTAATCCCTTCGGTCTTGATATATTTTCTTGTGTATGCCGAAACTATCTCGGCGGCCTTGGAAACCTCGAAAACATCGTCGAAGCCGATGTCGAGAAGTCCTTGAAGTACATAATCTACGTCCTCAAGTCCCGTAAACTGAGCAAACAAAGAAGGTGCAGGTAGTGCAATCTTCCACTTGTAGCCTGAAAGCTGTTCAAACGAACCGCAAACCGCTTTCTTGGCATTGTTAACACAGTGCCGTACACATTCTCCGCAATCAATGCATCTGCCGGGATCAATCTCGGCACATCCGCCCCTGACTCGTATCGCCTCGGTGGGGCAGTGCTTCATGCAGCTCGTACAACCGGTACATCTGTCGGGATCAAGAGAGACCGAGTGTATATATGTGTTCATAAAAAGGGATCCTTTCAAAGCTGTAAAACAGCCTCAGATAAATCAAAGTAAAACTTTCATCGTAATTTTTGTTCCCTTGCCGACCTCGGATTCTATCTCCATCGAGTCGGTATAACGTTTCATGTTGGGCAGGCCCATACCTGCTCCGAAACCGAGAGAACGAATATTGTCGGGTGCCGTGGAAAAACCTTCCTGCATCGCCTGTTCGACGTTTGAAATGCCGGGACCGTTATCCGTAAGGATAATTTCGATGCTGTCGTCGTTTACCAGAACCTCGGCAACTCCACCGCCCGCATGGATAACCATATTGATCTCGCCCTCGTACATGGCAATAGAAACTCTGCGGATGGTTTCGGCATCGAAACCGAGCTGACGAAGATTCTTCTTTACATTGACGGATGCCTGCCCCGCCGATGTGAAATTATCTCCGTCGACGGAATAGGTGAACTTCAATGAATCATCCATTTACTTCACCGTTCCCCTTCAGTCCTGCAGAATATAACTTTCCGCACGCCTCGTACATACGCATGGGAGTTGTAAGCACCGTGAGTCCGTGCTCATTTGCAAACTCGATCATTTCCTCTGAAGGCTGTTTCGATCTGACGAATACGATACATATCATATCCATCATGACCGCTGTTCTGATAACCTGAGGATTTACAAGCCCCGTAAGCAATACGGCCTGATTCTTTACGTATGCGAGAACGTCACTCATCATATCGCTGCCGCATGCCGACAGAATATCTTTTGACAGGTGATCATCTCCGCACAGCACCGAAGCTCCGAGCAAATCTTTGATTTCGCTGATTTTCATACTGTTTGATCCCCTCTGTCGGTATTAGTTGTATTTTGCAAGAATTTCGTCGATCTGGTCGGGAGTTACTTTTCCGTAAACATCTTCGTTAATGGTGAATACAGGAGCAAGTCCGCAAGCTCCGATACAACGGCATTCCTCAACAGAGAATTTTCCGTCTTCCGTACATTCACCGGGTGCAATACCGAGTTTTTCACAGATCTTGTCGAGAAGCTCCTGAGAGCCCTTTACGTAGCAAGCCGTACCGATACATACCGAGATGTTGTACTTGCCCTTGGGAGAAAGTGCAAACTGCGCATAGAATGTCGATACACCGTAGACCTTCTCAAGCGGTACATCCATACCCTCTGCGATCATCGCCTGAACTTCGATGGGAAGGTAGCCGTAAATCGCCTGTGCCTGCTGCATTACATGCATAAGCTGGCTCTTGTCGTTCTTGCATTCCTCGATAACACTCTGAAGCTTTGCAGCCTGCTCCGGTGTTCCGTTAAACGGAAGTTTGCTGATTTTCTTTTGCATTTTCGGATTTGCCTCCTTAAGCATACATTTTTGTTTTTCGTAGCTATGCAACCCATTTTCACAAGTCGCTTTCATACATAGATGATTATAGCACAAGTTTCCGAAGAAATCTATACTATTTTCAACTCTTTTTAAGGAAATTTTGCGAATTCTTTACTCTTTAATCAAAATTACACATAATGTCGTATTTTTTGGTTAAAAAGTGACAAATACAACCGTTTTATTCCGACAAAAAATGAGCCGGCTCTTCGCCGACTCTTTTCCTGTTTCACGTATTCAGATTTCAAAAATTCTATTGAGCCAGTCGGTACACATTTTTACCCAGCGGGAAGCAAGCTTTGAATTCGCCCTCGATTCTTTCGTTGAACAGACGGTATGCTTTGCAACCGAAAATCCGTGTCCGCCACCGTTGAAAATGTGCATTTCAAAGGGAATCTTTTCTTTCGCAAGTGCACCTGCATATACAAGCGAATGTTCAATCGGTACACAGCCGTCGTCACTCGATGCAAAAATAAACGTGGGCGGTGTTTCCTTCGAAACATATTTATCAAGTGACGGAGGATCGTTGGCAAGAATAGGATTGATGCTGTCGAGTATACAAGGGTATCCGAGAATGGAAGCATTCGGTCTGATTCTGCCCATTACAGAAAGTGCCGCCGCAAGATGTCCGCCTGCCGAAAATCCGATAACCGCAATCTTTTCGCTGTCAACATTCCATTCCTCGGCACGGTTTTTGATGATTTCCATAGCGTTTTCCGCATCGGTAAGAGGATTCGGCCACTCGGAAGCCTCTTTTACGGAATAACGGAGAACAAAAGCGTTATAACCCTGCGACATGAACTCCGTCGCAACGGGCTCAGCCTCTCTGTCGGAGCAAAAATGATATCCGCCGCCGGGACACACCAGAATTGCAGGTCTTTTTTCCATATTGGGCATTTCTTTCGAACTGTCAAGTATGTAGGCGCAAAGACTTACTTCCCCTGCACCCTGCATTTCGATTTTTTCAAACAGCATAACAATCTTCCTTTTTATAGAATTTTGTGTATAACTTTTCATGTATCTTTCCGTTTTACGACGACAGATTAATACTGTAAGGAGTGATACGATGACAAAAATACAGTATCTTGAAGCCAGAATTTCCGAAATCAACTCGGAGCTGAGTAAAAAGCATCTCCCGATAAAATACAGAAAAAACCAGCAACACGCTCTCATAATGTACAAGAACGATCTGGAAAGAGAAAAGGCATTAAACCGCTTTAACTGATAACCGTAACATTCAGAAATCCGCTGAGCTCACCCTCCACGGTATTCTCTCCGTCAAGAGAATATGCCGTCACGGTATAAGTACATTCATTTTTACCCTTTTCGATAGCTCTGTCAAGCTTGTCCTCGTTAATGTACTGTCCCGGATTCAGTATCTCCGACGTATAAAACGGCTTGTTGCTGCTTCCGTCCGCAAGATAAAATCTGAATTGGAGTGCATATGCACATTTTTCGGGATTCTGGAGAATTATATCGCCTCTCGTATACGCATTTTCAAAAACAACGTTCTTATTGATGAAATATCTGATTTCGCCCTCGGGAACATCGTCTACGGGTTCGACTCCTTCTATGCTGAGAGTACCGTCAACGACCTCTCCCCCCGCGGTAAAGGCGCCCTTTATGATGTTTGCCGCCGTATTGTTTCCCGAATTTGCTGTGATGATCAAAGATACCACCGCCGAAAAAAGAAACACGGCAACTGAGAGCATTATTATCTTTTTTGTCGACATCGCGCTTTTTTTCCCGGTTCCGTCTTTTTTATTCTGCATTTTCATAATCTCCGATCAAAAGTGTAATCGCCGTATACTGTACACCTAAAAGCTCATTCGTTTCCTTGTCATAAGCAGAAACATAAAGTCTGCAATCGTATTTTCCGTCGGTCGGAGGGTTAAAAAGCCTTATTTGCGAAAGATATTTTCCGCTCTCAATTCCGTTTGAACGGTAAAGAAGGTTACCGTCTTCATCCAGGATCGTTGCAATGAAAATACAGTCATTCGACGAAATATTTGCAAGTATCAGCGGACCGTATGCTGTGGGATACTCGAAAAAAAGCTCGTTGTTGCAGAAAAAACCGAACTTCGACTTCTGACCTCTTATTTTCATTTCTTTTGCACGTTCCGCCTGCTCTTCTTCCGATATTTCGATGGTGCGTACAGACTGACTCTCAAGAACTCCCGAATAAGTAAATTCGACGGATTCCCTCAGAACATAATTGCGTATGCCGACCGATGCAATCAGTGCGCTTACCGCAAGAATTACCGCGACCGCCGATATTATGATTATTCTCAACGAAAGCTTCTTTTTGCCGTTCTGAGCTTTAACTACATTTTTTACTGCTTTACTCACAAATATTCTCCTCGCACGTTATGTTAAAACACCGCAAACCGAATGCCATCGGCATATCAATCTGCGGTATCTGTCGTATTAGATTTGTTCTTCGTTCAGAGAATTTCCGTCCGTCCACGGAAGACGGTCCACTCCCCAGAACTGAGGATAACGGTTGACCTGTACAACTTCCGTTTCAACAACGATGTGAAGCTCCGTTCCCTCGGCAATTGCTCCGACATCGATGCTGTCGACATCGAAACCGCTTATGAGCGAAAGCTGTGTTCCCTCGTCGGAAGAGCTTGTCACGGGCGTTGCATAGTAGAATCTGTAATCCTCTTCTCTGTTATCGAACCATGCCTTCTGATTTCCCGTGCCTTCATGCTTTGATTCGATTGTATACGGCATGAACAGAGTATACGGCATGATGTGACGTACACCGTCGGAACTCAGAGTACTCCACTGCTCGACAATACGTACTCTGATAAGTCCCACACCGTAGCCCGAGTATTTGACCGCCACACGAAGCTTTCCGATATAATTTGCATCGGCTTCGTTAAGCGACACCTTAATACCGCTGTCTGTTTTGAATTCGGAAATATCGTCAGTTCCTTCGAAAGAAACTATTCCCTCGGACACAAAGTTAGATACGGTGAAAAGTCTGCTGACAGACTCGATTCTGCTGAACATCGCAAGTGTAAGTGAAACAACCGCCAACAAACACACTACCGCGACGATTACAGAGGACAGCTTTCTTTTTTCGGTTTTTGTTTTCATAACGCATCTCCTCCTTTTGTCATGGCATTGTTTATGACTGGGTTGTATCCGTGATTTCAACAACTCTAATTCTCGTTCCGAAATTGGTGACCGATCCGGTTACCGTCTTTTCGGTAACACCGCTTACCGTTCCCTTATCTTCATCAATAACAAACTTGATGGGTAATCCGCTGTTGGTTATTGAAAGTGAGAAACGTGTTCCGACATCAAGACGTATTTTGACCTCTTTACCGTTTGCTACGCTGATAATGCCGTTTGTGGCATTCATCTGCTGTTCAACGGTACCCGTCATGAAGTAATACGCACCCGTGTACGGATTCGACGAACCGTTGATGTAAAGAGCTATGTTGGCTGATGCCTGATAATCGTTCGTGATTATAATTTCCTGATCTTCGGGCATATAGGGACCGGCGACAAAGTCGATGTCGACCGCGTAATCACCGAGAGTTACGGCACTGCCGACATTGAGAGAATCCTTGACCTCTCCGTACTCTGCCCAGAAAACCACGTATAAAACTTTCTTTTCCTGCGAATTGAATATTATCTTTTGCGAATTATGCGCTTCAAGTGCCGAAATTGCACTCTGATTATAGCTTTCGTAAACGGCTTCAACATTCGTTCCCGTAAGTGAAGCATAGTTAACGGGTGTCACGTTTCTTGAAGAAAGCATATTTTCGATTGCCGTCTTATATGCTCCTTTTTCGGCGACACTGCTTTCTGTGACTTCGGGGATTTCTTCCTCCGCCGATGTATCGTAAACAAACCACCTGAGTCCGTCGGGATTGTTTTCACCTTCGTTGACCTCTACCTCTACCTGCGCCGTCATCTTTCCCGTATTCTCGGCATCGACCTTGACAACATGAATTACCTCGTCGAAGAGAATCTCGCCGGAATCGGCAAATCTCGTTGATGCACGAAGAGGAATTGCAGTGGTTATTTCTTCACGCTTTTCCTGTTCGACATCAAAATCGCCGAACTTGAAGGAATAGCTGTCATTATTCTCCTGATAATACCATGCCGTTGTAGGCGCTACAAGTGCAAAATAGCTGACCGACAGTACAAAAAGTACCGTCAATACGGCCGCCGTTACCTTTTTGGTTTTCTTTTGCATACTTTTTACCTCACGGTATTATGTACCGCTTTCCTTTCCGTAATCTCAACGCCCTTTGCGTCTTTTCGTTATCTGTAAAATCACCCTCGTTAATATCAGCAGGAGTGCAATTCCCGCTAAGGCAAACAGCAAGTGATAGCTTTGCAGATTAAGAGCAACATATCCCAGATACGGTACCGAAAACCAGTATCTGCCGATGATCCTGTCGGCATCCGTCGGCACGGGATCCTCGCTCATATTATAATCGCCTTTTGTCGTTATCTGACGTTTCACCTTATCGATTCCTGTGATACGGTGTGTGAACACTCCGTCACCTTCGGGAAAATATGCCGAAATTATATCACCCGTTCTGAGGTTTTCAAACTCCGTCGGCTTTACGAAAACGAGTGCATTCTTTTCCATTATCGGAATCATGCTGTTCGTCTGTACTGCGAAAACCGAAGTTTTACTTATCATAAGGTACGACACGAACACTGTCAGTAAAACGGTGATTATCGTAAATACGTTAAAGAGAACTCTTTTTATACTGATCTTCATACGCTTACGGTGCCGTTATCGTGAAAATATCGGTCCATTCGACAAAATCCTTCTGCTTCGCCTGGAATTCAACACTTATATTTCCCTCGAAAGGTGTTGTAACTCCGTCAATCTCGGGAACATAATCCTCTTTTCTGATTACTTCGCCGTTATAGCAGATTTTGTTGATAATGTTGAACTGCAAGCTTC
Source organism: Acutalibacteraceae bacterium (assembly GCA_045537495.1). Lineage (GTDB taxonomy): Bacteria > Bacillota > Clostridia > Oscillospirales > Acutalibacteraceae > UBA1425. Next base: position 25,850 of record JAZSPN010000138.1, on the reverse strand, counting down.
CGACTACCGCATCAAAGCTCTTGTGGAAGTAGCCGTCGGCCGCGTCGTAAGTCCAGCCGCTGTCGTACTCGACAAGAAGGTCCTCTGCATCACTGCCCGAGTATACCACACCGTCAGCAGAAGGTGTATCGTACACGATTCTCCATCTTACTTCTGTATCAACGGAAGAATAGTTGATTCCGCTTATCTTTCCGTTGTTGTCGATAATAAAGTTCTGATCGGAAATCACATATTGCTCTCCGTCTTCTTCATAGTAGAGATAGGAGCCGAGTTTTCCTTTAAGCTCAAAATCAAGCTTTTTAACAACTATTCTCTGTCCGAGGGGTGCACCTGTTTCGGTATCAATCCACGCCGCACTGTCCTTGATGAAAAGCATACTGAATACTGCCGTCAGTGACAGCACAATGCACAGTAATCTCTTTTTATTCATTCGGATGCTCTCCCCTTTTTCCTGATCTGTATATCTCAATCTCAATTGCTGTCCACACTATGTAGAACAGAATGATAACTGTTTTTCCGATTAATGAATCCGCAAACAAATACGGATAGCCGATATACGGCACTGAATAAACAACCCTGCCGAGAACACAGCTGTATGCCGTAGTCATCGGATCCGGACCGTTAATCTCACCGTCCGACGTAACAAGCTGTTTCCCGTCTTCATAAATGTCCGCTACTCTTCGGACAAAACGCTCTCCCGTTTTCGGAACCTCGAAAAGAAGAATGTCCGAAACGGCGATATCGCTGAATTCAACGGGTTTCGAAAGTACATATGAGCCTTTTTTTACAGCGGGCTCCATGCTGTCCGTGCTGACACTGCACGGTATAAACCCGAATATTGACGGAACAAAAGACAGTGCAATCAAACCAACAAACAGAACGGTGAAAACAATAAATACCGTGCGTTTGAAAATTTTATTTCGTGCCTTCTGCATTGTCTTTTTCCTCTTTCTTTTGAGCAAAAACTTTTTTGACGTGTAAAAACTCAAAGAAAACAACCACGCAAAGCGGAATCACAAGTGCAAAGAAGAAGAAGTATCTGCTCTGCATAATACCGAGAAGCTTCTCCGCCTGAAAGCTCTTTATAAATCTGCCGACAATTCTGTCGCCTTCAACCTTGTATTCATCGGGAATTTCGGAAGCATCACCCTGCGTCGTGAACAGATACTTTCCGTTTTCGCTTTCAACTTCGATTACACGGTGAGTATTCGGAAGTCCCTCTATCTTGGGATCCGACGAATAAAAGCAAATCACATCTCCGACCTTAACCTCGGAAGGATCAACTTTCTTCACCACGATAAGTGAGTTCGTCGGAATCGTAGGCTCCATGCTTCCCGTTGCAACCTTCATAAAGCTGTAACCGAAAACCTGAGGCACTTCCCCTTTTGAACTCGCCTTAATCACCGTAAAAACCGAATAAGCCGCAAAAGCAAAGGACGCAATCAATATTAAGCTTATGATTGTATTGAATATTTTTTTTACAACCTTCACTTCTATAACTCCGAATCGTAAATATTTAATCGCTTACAGAAACAGATCCGATTCTGATGTCGGCACCCGTAAGCCTTATCTTATCATGAGTATTATTGACATCGTAACCGGGAATACCGATATCGATGTAAATTATAAGCTTCTGACTCTGAGCAATTGCACCGAGTCCGAAAATCGACATAGAGTCCGATCCTTCGGGAATGAATGACGAAAAGCTTCCCGATGCAGATGATACCAACGTACCGTCCTGAGTATAGGCCTGTGCCGAAATGAACACGCTGTCGTAAACGTCCTTGGAATCGGAAGGCACAAGACAGCTTATTTCGTCAAAGAGCAAAGAAGAATTCGACATGGAGCTGTTTGCTTTAACAACGATTTTGAAGGCGTTGAAAACACCGGGATAAAGTGATTCGACATCGATGTTTCCCGTCTGTACCCAGGAGAGTCCCTCCTTCTCCTCACGTGTAAGAGAAGAAATTGCACCGTTTTCGTAAACGAACTCCCTGCCGGTAACGTCCGCTCTGTAATACTCGATATTGAACAGTGACGTCTGCATGGGTGTCGAGATAGTCGAAACCTCTGCCATATCGCCCGATGCGAACCAGGCAACGGTTGCAGAAACCAGCACGAGAGCTGATACTATCAGATACACAAGATTCTTTATTAACTTTTTAGAAGATATAGCGTTGTGTTTCACGATGTATCAACTCCCGTAAATTCTGATTTAGTTCTTAACCAAGTCCTCCGTCGATGTCCTGAAGTCCCCAGACTTCACCCGACTCGGAGATTGCCACATACAGTTTGACCTTATCCGTTTCGCCAAGCTCTATGAAGTTTGCGTCCGTCTCAGAAACTGAACCCGAGTAGCCCTCGCCCATGTCGGAAGCGCTGATGAAGGGTTCCGCCTCAAAGCCTTCGGGAAGAAGTGTATCGACGGTGAATCCGTTTCCTGATACAACAATCTTGTTGAACTTGACTTTGTAGTCGCCGCTGGATGTGTCCGCGTCCTCGTTGATCGACGTAATTGCGTTGGAGGTGATTCTGAGAGCACCTTCCATCTCAGGTCTTACCATAAGTGCAACATCTGTATCGTCGCCGAAAATGTCGTTCTGAGTATTGTCGATGAGAACGTAATCGATTTCTATTACTCGGACAATGTAAACTTCAAGATATCTGTAAATATCGTTTACGTTGCCGTAGAAAGAACTGTCCGCACCGTCATTAAGTGTAGCCTTAATGCCGGTAAATCCTCTTGCCGAACCGCCGTTGGGAAGAAGCGAAGACGAGGTAGAAACAGTCATATAGCTGTTCGCATCATTGAATCTCGCTCTGTCTTCCGTGAGGGAAACCGTATCCGCCGCCTTGTTGACGGGAGATGTAACGGAAACCTGATCGTAGCAGTTGATCGCTCCCTCACCGCCTGCAAGAGAAACATTGATTCTAGCAAGTGCAAAGTTCAGACCTGTCTTGAAAGCTTCACTCATATTCGCAACCGAAATCGGATTCGGATAATACCTGACAGAAGCATCATTTGTAAATCCGGCGATTTGAAGCTTTACAAGCTGACTTGTAGACCTTGCGTTTGCCGTACCATCGGTAAACAGTGCAACCTGCTTGTCATAGTAAGCATCGCTTGCCGTTCCGCTGCCGATAATCTGACCGATAACCGCTGTATCCTCGGAAGCATCCGCCTCGTACGTGGTAAGAACGGTGTCTGCCGCCGTACCTGCGAAAATCACCTGTCCGATAACGGTATTGTTTATGCTCTTGCCTGCGATACCGCCGACAGTAACATCACCGAATACATATGCGGTGGACTCAGACTTCACGATCTGTCCGCCGTCAGCGAATCCTGCGATACCGCCTACCGTGGAATCAGCACCCGTGCAAGCATTGCTGATATAACCCGATGTTACAACACCCGAAAGTGTTGAGTTATCAAGATATCCGACAAGTCCGCCGACATTTGCCGAAAGGTCATCCGCCTTCTCCACTTTGAGCTCGCCTACCGCGAATACGTTGCTGATTTCAGCACCCGTCACCTTCGAAGCAAGAAGTCCGAAGTTCATACCGTCCTCGGAAACCGTCGCATCAACAACTATACCCGCTATACCGAGGTTCTTGATATCTCCGGTAACGTCGCCGAAGAGTGAAGTGTTGTCCGTAACCGTGACATCGCTTACCGTATATCCTGCACCGTCAAGATCCGATGCAAGCTTTCTTATGGGATAGCTGAGATTTTCACCGTCGAACGATACGTCTTCGCTCATTCTGAGCGAGGCATCGTTAGCCATTCCGTAGTAAGAAAGGCTCTCGAAGCTGTCCTCCGCCGTGTAATCACCGGAAGTTCCGATGATGTACGGATCATCCAAGGATCCGTCACCGTCCGTGAAGTTCGGATTCTGTACGTCCGCCTTGACTGCATAGTCGAAGCTGAACTTCGGAACATAAGTGATGTCGTCCTGAGTATTTGTACCTGCACCGATCTTCTGCGATACCGAAGGAGCCGTTGCCGTAACGGCACCGCTGCCCGAAGTGATCGCGCCTGACGGAGTTACACTGTATCCGTCGGGAACAGAGCTTACCAAGTTCTGTGCAGATGTAAGAATGTCAATGTAGTTTGAATATGCCGAATCGACCGTTACGGCAGAAAGATTCGAATATGCCTCTAACAATCTGTACTTGATTCTTTCATAACCGTCTGCCGTTTCGGAGCCTTCCGCTTCCTCGGGATCACCCGCGGTCAGAGCCTTGAGCTGCGGATAAGCATTATTTTTGCTTTCAGCGAAGCCTTCCGAATCGAAGCAGACACCCGCGATAATGTCCTCGGTAACTGCCGAATCACCTATAAGCATATAGGTATCGGATCCGAGAAGTGCCTTGTCTGCAACTGCATTCTCGAGTGTACCGCTGTTCGTTCCGACGAACGCACTGCCCTTATCGGAAGCGGTTACTGAGCTGACGGTTGTTCTGCCTGCCGAGAACGCATTCGAAACTTCACCGCTGTTGGTACCGCAGAAGCTTCCTGCATTACCGAATGAACCGCTTACCGCTGTTCTTGAATAGCTGTCGGATATCGTACCGTCGTTAACACCGACGAAACCGCCTGTTACCGATGAATCAGTTCCGACAACCGAACCGAGAGAAACAGACTCACGGATTACTCCGTCGGCAGCGTTTCTACCTGCTATCGAACCGATACCGACAGTTCCTTCAGCCGCCGTAAGAACACTGTCGGATACCGAAACATCAACCGTTCCGTTATTATCCGCAACGATACCGCCTACGTAAACGGCACCCGTGATATCGGCATCTGCAATTGAGTTCACAACTGTTCCGTTGTTTACCGATACAATTGCAGCGGCATTTCCCGTTGCCGATGTGAAGGTGTTACCCTCACCCATTACGATGAGTCCGTCAACCGTTCCGTTGTTAGTTCCGATGAGAGAAGCATCACCCTCTGCACTGATCGAAATCTTGTCGAAGATGATATCTTTGATCTCACTCGAAGCATTTTCCGAACCGTCGAGAACTCCTATGAACGGAGCGTCCGAAACATAATTGACTATCGCATAGTCATCACCGTCAATGACGTAGCCCATGAACGTGATGTCTTCCGCATAAACGTTACCGTCCATACCCGGAATTGTCAGGAACGAGGTATTGTTCACGGTTTCAACCGATGCCGTTCCGTCCTCGTGAATAACAACGGACTTTGTCATATCGACGTTGGAAATCAGCTTGTAGTAAACCTTTCCGCTGACGTTTTCGTTGAGATTCTCGATGTTGATCGGCGAATACCAACGGTCATAGAAATCGGGATACTGTCCGTAATCGCCGTTTACACTCGAAATATTTCCGCCGTCCGCATTGAATCCGATGTGACGAAGGTCAAGCGATGTCGAGATGAGATACGGATATTCCTCTGTACCGAGCATCATCTGATAAAGCTTGCTGACTTCTCTGATACCGTATTCTCTGTAACCGTCCGCGGCACCGTCATTATCGTAAGGCTTGCCGTTCTCTTCATATCTTTCTACCCACGAAACAAGCTGAAGATACTGCTGAGTATTGCTTGTTCTGATGGGAGCAAATGTGTTGTTACCGTACTTGATAAGACCGCCTGCAAACTCACCGCTGTCTGCACCAAGCTCTGAGCCTGCCGCCCATTCAAGGTAGTAGATACGCTGTGTCGTTTCGCCCGACTCGGTGTTGATGTAGTCCATTGTCAGAGATGTCGGCATCGTGAGTGCCATACTGTAACCTCTGCCCTCACGGACTGCTTCGTCACGGTCATTAGGTCTTACGGCAACTACCGAAAGTACTGCCGGATAACGAACGTAGTCGGAAACGTAATCCTTGCAGAATTCCTTGAGGTAAGGATATGAATTCGGGTTATCGGACTTGTCATATCCCCAGTCGGCACTTGTCAGATAATTCTGATTTACAAGAGTACCGTTACAGAATTCTTCGGTAGTAAAGCCTCTTACATATTCGCTGTCGTCAATATTGCCGACCGCTTTAAGAGTTTTAATATTATTTGTCCATGTATCGTAGTAAACTCTGTCAACAGTTGTACCGTTACCGACAACACCGCCAAGCTTAACGGGTGAATCGTCACTGATAAAGGTTGACCATACACTGCCGGATGAGTAAACATAAGATACAACGCTTGTTGAAATACCGACAACACCGCCGACACCGGCAAGAGTCGGAACCACTCCGGTTTCAAGCTCATATTTTACCATTGAGCTTGAATACGCGTTGGAAACAGTCTTGGTGCTGTAACCGACAAGTCCGCCGACACCGAAGTTAACACCGTTGTTGGACGAAATGCTGTCTGTTCCCGAGAATACATCACCGCTCGAGAAGCAGTTCTGAATATCCATCTTTGCAATACCTGCGAATCCGCCGACACCGACCGTATATGCAGATGCCGCACCGCTTGTATTGATGTTGCCATAATCAGCTTCAACACTGCCCGAAGCAAACGTGTACTGAATCTTACCCGCGGTACCGCTCAGCTCGGCATAGCCTACGAATCCGCCGAAACCGCTGACACCGTTGTTGAAGTAGTTTGCATCGCTGTAATTGGGATCGTAAATACGCTTTACATCACCCGTAGCAAAGCTGTTGGAAATTGTAGCACCCGCCGCGTAGCCTACAAATCCGCCGACGAAGTTGGTGCCGTTTACCTTGACAGCGGAACCGCTGACCTGATCGGGAGTATATTCACTGGCCTGCGCCTCGGTACTCTTGTAACCGATGAATCCGCCTTCCATTCTACCGATAAGTCCGCCGACGTCGATGGTACCCGCTACCTTCGATTCGGCACTGTCGGCAACGACAAGACAGTTGTTAAACAGAACATTTCCGCTTACGTAGCCTACAAGAGCACCTGTTCTTGCGGCACCGTTAACATTAACGTTATTGAGAACAACATTCTTGACTTCAAGATTGTTCGTGTTAAGAACATCAAAGAATCCCGTGTTGGAATCTCCCTTGCTGATATAGAGATTGCTGATGATACAGTTGCTGCCCTCGAATGAAATTGCATTTGCACCGTATCCGGAAATCGGTTCAAAGTTTACATCGCCGTTAAGATCGATATCCGCACAGATGTAAACATTCTTTGTCAGTGCACCGATATACGCATCGTGGAACTTGCCCGCATGCTCAAGTCCGTGCTGAGCGTTCATTATTGCACGAAGCTGACGCTCCGTTGCGATAAATACAGCATTTTCTTCACCGCGAAGAGGAATTCTGATGTTTCTGTTGACATCGTAGCCGTCAACGCTTGCCGAAAGTGTAACGTACGGTGACTTTTCATCACGAAGCGTCGATGCGGTACTGTCAAGATATGAGTTACGAAGAAGAAGAACACCGTCTTCACTGTCTTTGAAGAGAATATCCGTCTTCATATTTGAGGTTTCTTTCGTCGTTCCGCCGTTACCGTAAAGTCCGCGGTCATAAGCTTCGTTATACAGTACGGTATCGGAAGCTGCCGAATAAACGGAAGCATTAAGAGTAATTTCATTACCGTCAACCGTTTTCTTTACGGTCAGCGGATACGTAAGTCCCTTATAATCTCTGAAAGAATCTTCGTTTGTATCGTCGGATTCACGCTCGTCAACATAGACAGGAATTGCCGAAACCTTGGCAAAAGCATCGGAATACTCATCACGCATGACGACTACGGGATAGAGGTCAGAATCTGAGCAATCCCAGTTTTCTGCATCGCCGAACGAGGTCATCGACGTAAGTTCCGCCGTATTGCTGTTCAGAATACCGCCCGTAAGGTTGTCGCCCGTCTGGATATCGGTGCCCGTGATATCATAGACATCACCGTTTACCCACATCTGATAGGGGTTTGCCGAATCCGTTGTACTGTACTTGGGAACAGTGATTCGTCCGATTACCGAAGCATCGTAATAAACATCGGTACCGCTCAGAAGCGGAGCTGTTCCGAAGAGTACGGGATAGTAAATCTTCGACTTGGAATCGCCCGTATTCATGATACTCGTTGCATATTCCGTGGTGTTTGTACCTGCAACAATAACATTTTTCGCCGTAACGAATGAACGCATTCTCGCCGCACCGATAGCACCCGTCGAGTAGTGACCTACGACAATAGGTGTATTGGTCGGGTCGTACGAGGTTTCATCGGATTCGTATCTCATTGCAGTTACGGAACCCGTAAAGCTGCAGTTTTCAAGGTCAATATTACCGTGGAGCGAACCGTTTGTAGTACAGTAAATTCTGCCGACGAAGCCCGCCGTATTCTGGTACGCAACGGAATCGGATGAACTGAAGCAGTTGATATAGCTGAGCTTCTCATCGGTCGTGTTGACGGTTGAAAGATAACCAACAATACCGCCTACACCGCTGTCGCCGTTGGAGGATGTTACATCACTTGCTCTTACATCTGTCGATGTAAAGCATCCGTCAAGAGTTGTCGAACAGATGTTACCGACAAGGCCGCCGACGTTGGTTGTACCCGTAACCGTCGAGTAAACCACGGAACAGTTGTAGATTTCACAGTTGGAGTTATAGTGACCTACAAGACCGCCCGTATCCTGACCGCCCGATACTCCCGCTTCTCCGAGTTCAATGTGAATATCACGGAGTCTGTAATCGGCAGAAGAGGCCGAATCACCCGTCACATATCCGAAAAGACCTGTATCTGCGTCTGTTCCGCTGTAAGTGAAGCCGGTAATAACCTTTTCGTTTCCGTCATAACCGCCACGGAAGGGACTGAGCGTATTGCCGATAGGAGCAAATACATTGCTGAGCGCCACAGCGGGATCAAGAAGAGCTATTTCATTAAGGACATCTTCGAAGGAGATATCGTTTGTCTGTTTGTAATACTTACCGAGGTAGTCGTTCTGAACAGTGTTTGCAAAAGATCCGAAGAAGTAATATGCAAAGTCAGCAGCCGACTTGATAAGATACGGAGATGAAATACTGCCGTTTGCAACGGAACCGTCGGCACTTGCACTGATGCTGATACCGACCTTGAGTCCGTAACCAAGATCAGCTACAAGGAAAGCTTCGGTTTCGTTGTCCGAGAGAACGGTAAAGCTTGATGCGATTCTGCCGTTATGAGATGACATCTCGCTCGAATAGTATGACGAAGCTCCTGCGGGAGTAACGTTAAGTCCCAAGAGTGAAAGACTTCTTTCCGTTCCGTCACCGCCGTTGTAAACCTCATGTGCTGCGTTAAGAATTCCGAGATCCTCAGAACCCGTGAAAATGAACTGAACAGGTTTTACATACTCTCTGCTGTCCTGATATTCACTGAAGTGATAACCGATAACAGTTGATTCAAAGAAAATCTCAGGGCTGTCAATGCTGAGCATACCGGTCGTTACAGCCTCATCCGTCGGGATAAGGAAGCCCTTGTCATCTCTCGCATAGTCCTCGCCGTCCATTTCGTACTCGGACCATTCATAACGGTTATTCTTTACGGTGAATGAAGAATTTCCGTTTGAATCCTTTGCGACATCGACAAGACCGCATTCCGTAATTTCAGATGTGGGTCCGAGAGGTGTGATCGACGGATTGCCTACCGTTGACACGTAGGAAGAGTAGTAGTTATTTGAAATAAGCGATACATCGTAGGAGCTGAAAAGACCTGTTCCCTCGATAAACGAAGCTACAACAGCAAAGTTTGTGTTGGCACCCGGATCTCCCGATGCAGTAACAACCGTTTCAAAAACGGCACTGATGATATTATGGGAGAGGAAGTCACCCGTCCTGATTTTGTAGTTGTTGTTAGTAGCCTGGAACGCAAGTCTTCCGGCGATACCGCCTGCATGCCCTGCAGATCTTATTACACCGCCCGCAACGTTGTTGACAATCGTGAATGTAAGATTGCCGCTGCCGTCAGTCGGACGGAAGCTTGTCGAACCGATGGTTGCACCGATGATGGCACCTGCCGCGGCGAAGTTACTCGTATTGATGTAAGCATCACCGTTTGCCGTAACGGTAGCATAAGATTCGTTTGTCCTGATGACAAGTCCGTTGTATCTGTCATTAAGTCTGCCGAGAATACCTGCGGCATAACCGTAATACAGCTTAGATGTAGCACTGTTCTGTCTGCCGTTTGTAGTAACGGAAACATCACTGCCTATTGTGCAGTTTTCAATGGTAAGTGAACGCCAGCCTGTTGAAGTTGCCGTTTCTGCAAGGCCCAAAATACCCGCCGCAATATAGTCTGCGGTAATAGTTGTATCGGAAACGGTACAATTTGTATAAGAAGACGAAGCAGTGACACTGCCGATATTGCTTGCAACAACACCGGCCGCGTAGTCTGTTGCGGAAATCACAGCACCACTAACGGTAGAATCCGAAACGGTAAGTGCAGAGCCCGCAATACCGCCTGCCGCATGAGCCGAGGTAACCGTCGTTCCCGCCGTGACGTCACAATCCGAAAGTGCGATTGCCGAGTAACCGACAACAGCACCTGCCGAGTTCTGAGCACTGACAGTTCCGCCCGTAACAACGATTCCGGAAACCGTTCCGTTGTTTGTACCGGCGACGGAACCTGCATTACTGCCCGAAGCGGTCGATATGAATGTACAGTTTTCAAAGATGATGTCTGTAACCGAGCCTTCAAGTACCGAGAAGAAACCGACATTTGTCATTGAATCGGATTCGATCGTAAGATTCTTGATGGCATATATCTTTTCTGTATCGGTGTACTCGCCCGTCTGTTCGTCAAATTCGAAATACGAACCTGTGAGAGTACCCGTAAATGCGATGCCCTTATCTGCCCAGCCGTCCTCTCTTGTAAACCAGCTTTCGGGCCAGGTATCTGCATTTTCACCGTAAGTGAAATCGATATCTGCACCGAGTACAAAGTGCTTATTGGGATAATCCGCCACAAACATCATGTGAGAAACACTCGTAATGATATAGGGATTATCCTCGGTACCTGCACCGTCGATATCGAAGCTTGTAACGTTGAGAGTAACCTTGATACCGTTTTCGTAACAGAATTCAGCAAGACCTGAGCCTTCCGAAACGATGGTGAAGGTATACGTGCTCTTGTCGAAGTCGAAAATCTCCTTGGGATTTCCGAGAGCATCGACGGAATTAACCGTGTCGAGAACAAAACCGATATTCTCGGGAACGGTAAAGTTTCTGTAGTTACCGGAAACAGCACCCGTATTGAGCTGTCCGTCAGTACCGAGAATGATATTGTCAGTGCCGAGAACAAGTCCGTCACCCGAAATCGGAAGCATCGGAAGTACATCCACACCGTCGGTATAGCTGAAGTTCTCCTGCAAGTCGCATACGGAAACATCGTAGCCTGCCGAGTTAACGGTTGCATTGCCCGTGACACCCATATCATTCTGATAGCTCGAATAATAAACATTTCTGAACGGAACAACCGAAAGTCCCGCGGGAATTACCGTACTGTCAACACTGCCTATAACAATACCCTTTGCGGAAGACGTTGCAATACCGAAATTGGTAATCTTCGCCGAAACAACAACATTCTTGATGACCGCATCGGTAAGCCTTGAAGCCAGTGCACCTTCATGGTTGACGGAAATATTGTAATCGTACAGAACACCGATAACGCCGCCTGCACCCTCGGGAGCAGAAACCGTACCGCCAGCGACACAGTTCTCAATGCTGAGTACGGAGATACCGCCGGAAAGACCAATGATGGCACCCGCAAAACCGTTTGCACCGTTTTCCACACTCGACTTAACATCTGCACGCGTCTGACAGTCGCTTATCTTGGTGAAACCGCGTTTCCAGCTTTCGGCAGAACCGATGATACCGCCTGCGTTGAAAACAGCATTAATATCAACATTCTCGCCTACATAACAGTCATCTATCGTAAGATTTACGGTAAGCGTTCCCGTAGAATCCGACTGCTCGTCATCGGAGGCATTGTTTATTTTTGCAAGAATACCTGCGGCAGCCGCCATGGTGTTTGAACGCTCACTGACAACAGAGTAATTACCGTCAACAGTAACCTTGCTGATCTGAGTGGCAGTTACGCCTTCACCGAAGCCGACACGTCCGACAGCACCCGAAGCACGGCTGCCGTTGATTGTGCCATTTCCGCCAAGCTCTACATTGCTGATGTTACCGAAGAATTCACCGACGATACCTGCGGCAATATCGAAAACAATATCGGAACTTGCAACGGAATTGATATTGATATTCGTAAGAGTAGAATTCGTGATTTCATTTACGGCAGATGCCGAAGAAGCAAACGCATGACCGAACACACCGCCGATATAGCATGCGGACGTGAGCGTCGAAGTATCGATTGAAATCTTGTCGGCATCGGCATCCGTCACATAAGCGGCAACAGTGCCTGCATATTCCGTTGCCCTGACGGTTGCAGAGTAAATCTGTATATCATCAAATACAACATTGCTTGCAGTACCGACAACAACGCCCGCTCTGCCGTTCGAAGTGGTTACGCTGAATTTGTCGAGATAGAGATCAGTAAAGCTTGCGTTCTGAGCTTCTGCAAACAGACCTGCGTTAGCGCTCTGAGAATTGATCTTCAGACCGCCGAGATAGTAAAGAACGCCGTTATGATAACCCGAGAACGATCCCGTGAACGGCACCGTATTGCCTGATCCGTCAGAGAAAGTGATCGGAGCAAAGAACGATCCGTTATTGTAGAAGAAACCGCCTTCGGAGAAGTCAGCATCCGTAAATTCGATATCCGCACCGAGAACGTAATGCTTATCTGCACCGCCGAAACGTACGGCATCAAGATCATCCTTTGTCATAATGACATAAGGATTGCTCTCGGAGCCGTCACCGCTGAGATTAAATGCGGAAATATTCTGACAAACAACGGGAATAAATACGGGAACTAAAACCTTTCCGTCCTCTGTTCCGGGAACGGTAATGCCCGGTACATAGTAGTTAGCTGTAATGCCGGTCGATGTAGAATTCTTCTTGGCAGTTACGGAAACCACTGCGTCGGCACCGTCTGATGCCACTGTCGCACCCGTTACTGTGAGGATACCGTTTGCAACGGAATTCCAGCCGTTATATTTGATGAGAGTGTCATCGGAAGAAGTATCGAATGTAATTCTCGGCATATCATTTCCGTCGACTACATTCGGTTCGTTGGAAATCGTAATGTCGGCGTCGACAGAAACCGAGCCGTCGATTACAACACCCGATGCTGATCCGTCGAGATACATACCGTTCGGCTTGTTGATATCGGAAAATGAACCGAGATAAGCATGGGTGGTATCTCTCGTCTGAATATCGGAAGATGTTGCATATCCGTAAAAACGGTCAGCCTGCGGATAAGTAGATGTTACTATACCGTGAATCGCTTTTGTGAAATTGTTCGGTCCCATCCAGTAGTTTGCACCGTAAGCTGCCGTGTATCCGATAATCTTTGCAGCATACTTGTCGGAGCCCGTAAAGTTTTCAATGCCGTTTGAATTTGCATTGATAAGTGACGTTACGGTACAGTCAACAATAAGATCTGTGCCGTTTGTGTTCTTGTAGTAGCTGCCGATAATACCCGCCGCAATACCACCATTGCAGTTGACTTCGCCTGCCGCAACGGAAGTTTTGATTTTAAACGAATTCATATTGATGTTGGAGTAGCCGACAAGTCCGCCTGCCGCACTCTCATCAGCCTCTGCGGGAGCCTCGGCAATCTCAACGGTTGCATACGAAATACAGTCTGTAACATAGACTTTATAGGTTGTGTTTGAGGAGTTACATGCACCGATTATACCGCCGACATACTTGGCACCGCCGTGAATGTAAACATCGGGGCCTACACCGCACTTCTGAATATCGGCACCGGCACTTCTTGCGTTGGCGAGAATACCGCCAAGCTCATTAACGGTACCGCCCGTGCCGTTGTCGGTAATTTCCGTATCACCGATAACATTGCAGTTTTTGATCGTAACGTTAGTACCTGCCTGAGTTGACGCTTTTCTCGAACTTCTACAGACAATTCCGCCTGCAAAACAGGACTTTATCGTTACGCTGTCAACGGTACAGTTTTCGACCGTACCCGAAAAATGTCCCGCAATACCGCCGGCATCCGAAACGGAGCTGTTTGCATTTTCATTAAGACCTTCGGAAACAATAAGACATTCTCTTACCGTACAGTCAAGAACATTGACTTTACTCAAATCACAGGTTTCCGTGCCTACAACACCGCCGACGTATCCCTTTCCGGCAATTATGTCGGAATTCATGACAAGAACGTTGTTTACGCTTAAACCGCCGTAACCTGTAACTGCATTGGAAGCCGTACCGTTAGGAAGAGCACCGGCGATACCGATGATACCGCCGACATAACCGAATGCCTCGACATCGACGTTGTCAATGACGATAGAGGGCTCTGTAACGGTATCCGACAAAGCTTCACCGATTACGAGTGTACCTGCGGTGTATGAGCTGCCAATAAGACCGCCCGCACCGTAGTTACCGTCATCATTTTCATTCTTAACGGTAGTATTTGTTACCGTGATATCCTTAAAGCTGTATACTTCACCGGTCGATGTACTTCTGACGGAACCGACGAGTACACCCATTTCCGACATGTTGGTAAGAGCAATTCCAGTACCGCCCGAGTAAGTGGAAGTAACGGTACAGTTGTTGATGTCAATATCATGGAACTTACAGTCGGTAGCAGAATCGCTGTCGGCATAACCGACAAGCAAGCCGACACCCATACCGGTATTGCTTACCGAAACGGTTTCGAGTGCGAAGTTTCCGAATTCAGCACCGTTCGCATATCCGAACAAACCGAATGCTGAAATTCCTGCACCGGTCTTGGTACCTGTGAGTGTAAGGTTGCTGATTGTATATTTTTCTTCACCGATATCTTTACCGATAAATACTCCCTCAAAAGCAGTTTCGGCAGATGTAGACATCTGAGCGAGAGTTTCGCCCGTCATGTCGATATCGGCACAAAGCTTATATTTTGCAGTTCTGTAGGTGTCGACGGTATTTGTATCTGCAAATCCGTCAGCAATTTCCTGAAGGTCGGCAACGGTATAAATCTCGTAATAACCGCCCGAAAGACGAAGTCCGCTTCGAAGAGTTGTTGAAGCCTTGAAGAGAGTGGGAGTATGAGTAACCGTCAAATTTGTACTGAATTCATCAGTTACCGTTGAAACAACATCAAAAGTAAGCACACCGTTCGAAACAACAGCGGTACCGTCAACAATTCTGACATCGGATGAATCAACACTAAATTCGAATTCATCGGCAACCGCATCGGAGAAAACAGTCATACCCGAAGGCATGGAAAGGCTGATCGATGAGGTTGTCACTGCATCAATCGCAACGTCGTATGCACCTTTTTCAAAATCAAATTCGTTAATCCCCGCATAAACGGGTGCAGCTTTAAGTGATACCGAATAACCGTCAACACTGTCATCGGCAACAGAATAATAGTTTTCTGCAAGAGTGAGATTTGTCATCGACTGAATGGCACCGATCATGATATTGGGCAGAACGTTACCGACCGTACCCGAAACACGTACGCTGCCGGTAGCATAGTTATTTGTAATATAACCCTTACCGCTGACGGAAGCTATGAAACCGACAAGACCTGCAACCTTGGAGAGGTTGCTGCCGGAATTTATCACGGATGATGAACCGCAGTTGTCGATAATGTAATTATTTGCAGATACATAACCGATAAGAGCAGCAATACCATCGGAGGAAACCGATGTAACTTCAACGGGAGTGCTTACATAACAGCCGTTCATGTAAACATTACCGCCGATTTCGCCTATAAATGCACCCGACTTTGAAGAATTGATCTGAGCTACTGCACCACTTGATGCAGAATAAGTGATATCGGAAAGAGTTGCATTTCTGACGTTACGGATAACGGGACCGTTTATCGAAGAAACAGCAACAATGTTTATGTCGTGAACATAACCCGAAATAAGATTTGCAGGATCATTTTTCCATGAAGCCGATTCAATGTCCGAGTTTCTCGAACCGCTGACATCGGAAAAGAGTGCAGTTCTGACATTTACGGTATAACCGTCACCGTCAAGAGTACCGCTGAATGCAAAAGGTACCCATGAAGCATCGGTATTGATGTCAGCACCAAGCTTATAATGAGCCGTAGGAGCATTTTTGATAAATTTGAGCTGAGTATATGTTGTAATAAGAATCGGATTAGAAGGAGTCGTTCCTGCTCCGTTTTCCGCAGAAGCGGAAACGATTACGGGAACATAGAATCTTTGAGAAACACTCTTGCCGTCAATACCGATACCTGACGGAAGAATGATATTTACAAAATACTGAAGCTCACCGCAAGCACCTTCAATACCCGACGTGAGTCTGAAGCCCGTTGTAGTATTGGTAACGGAAATTTCGGACGTGCTTACAGTGGCATTCTTTGACACATCAACAACAACAGAAGCGGGACTTCCGCTGTGAGTCATTGTTGAACGCTCAACAGTAAGTCCGCCTGCTCCCATGGGAACGTTAAGCACGCTGAGTGAAGACGTGATTTCGTTCTGAGCAACACCGTTATTGGGAACGGCATAGGGCACCGAACTTACAAGCGAAGTCCAGTAGTTGGTTGTACCGAGATGCGAAACGGTAGCATTCTTTCCGAGTACGGAAGCGGCATAATCGTTGGCCTCTGCAATTTTGACAAAAGCATAGCAGTTCGTAACGGCGGAGCCTGACTGGACATTACCGATAATACCGCCGACACCGGCAGCAGACTGAGATGAGTTATCGGCATAACCGCTTGTCACACAAGCGTCAACTTTACCGCTGTTGAAGCCGACGATACCGCCGTAAGCGTTGACTTCCGATTGCTTCGAGAAAACAAAACCTGCATCGTAAGCACCGCTTACCGAAATTGTACCCGAGTTACCGCCTGCAATACCGCCGAATCTGCCGAAACCGTAAAAGTCTGATGCATCGGCAGAGGGAGAGGAACCGTATGTTGTATGGTCACCGTTAACCTCGCACTCTTCAATAAGACCGCCGTTGAAGCCTGCAATACCGCCGACATAATCACCGTAAACGATGTCAAGCGAAGATGTGAGGTTTACCGTACATCCCGAAATAACGGGATCGGGGCTTGTTCTGTTAGCCTTTACATTGTTACGTCCGGCAACGGCACCGACATAAGAAGAAATACTGCCGTTACCGAGCCATTCACCCGAATCATCGGAACCGTAGGAGAAAATGCGAAGATTTGTGACTGTACAGTCACTTACGGAATTTCTGTTCTGACCGACGATACCGCCGACAAAACGTCTGTCACCCTTGACAAGTATTATACCTTTCTCGGGATCACTGACAGTAATGTTACAGTCGGTAACGGTACCTGCGTTGTCGGATACAACAACAGCATAACCCGTATATACTTTACCTGCGGACAAAACAGAACTTTCGGCACTATATGTTGATACTGCCGAAGTCATGTCAATTTTCGGATTGATGAAGCTGCAACCGCTGATAACACCGAAATTCTGAACGGCACCGACAGCAGTTGCAATATTTGCAGAATACTGATTGTTAATGGTAATATTTTCAAAAGTAAGATTACGGATTGACGAGTTGACATTAACATAGCCGAAAATACCAACAGCAGCAATTCCGCTGGGAACGGTAACATTAAGGTTGTAAAGTTTTTTACCATTACCGTCAAAATCAAAGAAAACATCTGCATTACCTGAAAGTGAAGGTGTTGCCGAAACGAGGGCAAAGATATCTTCAAAGTTAGTGAAATCGGAAAAACTTACCGAAGAAAGATCGATATCGTTCTCCAGGCGGAAATACTTATCCCCGCTCGTTGTATCGTTAATATAATTCTTGACTGCAAGAAGTTCCGCTACATCGCTGATAAGATAAGGATTAGCCTCTGTTCCATCACCACCCGTAATACCGGTTGCTGAAAGCTTAAGAAGCTGGTCACCTTCGATTGAAACAGCAGAATTAACCACAGCAGAAGACGCGTCGGAGACGTCAGAAGCTGAGTTATTTACTGCAGAAGCAGTGAATGCAGCGGCAAGGACACCCATGCCACTGCTTGAAGATGACAATATAACGGATGCTGACAACAGCATCGCTAATGCTTTTACCACAAACTTTCTTTTCATACCCGATTACCTCCGACGAAATCGTTTGTAAAGCGACTACGCTTTACACTCCTACTGTGTGTCTGACTTCTTCCTGTCAGACGTTGCATCCGTTATACGGACTTTAAAATTACTTATTGCCGTTTTTTGCTGCCTTCGCCTTAGCCTTTGCCTTCTCTTTTGCAAGTCTTTCTTTTTCAGCAAGTGCCGCTTTTGCTTTTGCCTGACGCTCTTTTTCCTTCTGTCTGGCAGCTGCCGCCTTTTCTTTTGCGATCTGTGCAGCCTTTTCCTTAGCTATGCGGTCCTTTTCGCGCTGTTTTTCTTTTGCAATACGCTCTTTCTCGGCAAGTTCCGCCTTGGCTTTTGCCTGGCGCTCTTTTTCCTTCTGTCTGGCTGCTGCCGCTTTTTCTTTTGCGATTTGTGCAGCCTTCTCTTTGGCTATGCGATCTTTTTCACGCTGTTTTTCCTTGGCAATACGCTCTTTTTCAGCGAGTGCGGCTTTTTCTTTAGCCTGACGATCTTTTTCTTTCTGTTTGGCTGCGGCAGCTTTTTCCTTCTCTTTCTGTAAAGCTGCTTCCCTTGCCAGACGTTCTTTTTCCTTCTGTTTTGCCTTCTGAGCACGCTCTTTTTCAATCTGAGCGGCCTTTTCTCTGGCAATACGCTCTCTTTCCTGCTGTTTCTTGAGCTTTTCCTTCTCTTTCTTTTCCTGCTCTATGGCAAGTAATTTAGCTTTACGCTGCTCTTCGAGAAGTTTCGCCTTTCTCTTCTTTTCGGCTTCGATTGCTTCGAGCTTTGCCTGACGTTCTTTCTCCTTGCGAATGCGAAGCTTTTCTTTTTCCTTCTCCGCCTTCAAAAGTGCAAGCTCTTTTTCTTTCTTCGCCTTTGCTTTTGCCCTTTCTTTAGCTATGCGCTCTTTTTCAAGCTGCTTCTCTCTTGCAATTCTTGCAGCTTCTCTTTCCTTGCGTCGCTTTTCGATCTCTTTCTGACGCTGAATCTCTGCCAGTCGCTTTGCTTCGATTTCTGCTTTTCTTGCATTCTCGGCATCCAACGCTCTCGTAATCGCCGCTCTGATCTTTTCTTCGCCTGCAATCTTCTTTTTGCTGACTCTTTTAAGCTCATCAACAAAAATCTTTCTGATTTCGACTTCTTCCATGTCGTAATCAAGCACAAGCTCCTCTGCAAGACGTTTGAGCATCTTGGGCTTGATCCTGCGCTTTTTGATCTTGCCCTGAATGTTCTCTTCTTCGACTGTATTATTTTTAAGCAACAAATAGTTGGTAGTAAATATTCTGTAAAGGTCTTCTCTGTACTCATCGCTGACCATTTCGTCGGTTTCCTTCGCGATAATCTCATAGCCGACCTCGTTATAAGCAGAAATAAACTGCCACAAATCAAGACAAGCACGGAAATTTACGTCCTTGCTGATAACATTGGTACGCATAATGGGAGGACGAACCGGTGTACAACCGTGAAGATCTCGCATGAACGAAGAATGTACAAATTCGTTGACGATTCTCTTGATTCGCTCGATTCTCTGGAATGCCGTCGCATCCTTGGTTTCCTTTATGTCGCCCTCTTTGTGATCTTCGGTCGATTTTGTAGAAATTTCAAGTTTGTAAACAATGTTTTCTCTGCCGTTGTCAATTTCGCTTTCCATTTTAAGCGATGCCATGGATTCATCATTGTCAAGCGCAAAGAGTACATCGTATCTCTGGTCAACAAAACGCTGAAGATTCTTAAGCAATGTGAAAATAAATCTGTTTTCGTAAATTTCGAAACTTTCTTCACGGAAAACGTTGAGGATCTGGCTGGGAGTAACTCTGTCGCCGTCAACACGTGCAATCATATTTGTATGCTGAGCAAGATGGCGCACCGATTCAGCCGTAATTTTTCTTGCACGTTCAATGGGAACAATTTCCTCTTCCTGTACAATGAATTTACGGGGATTTCTGATGATTGTATCAAGCGGAATAATACACTTTTCAATAGCATCAACCCAGCGAAGGTCGATTCTCTTTTCAAAATATCTGTTAAAGAGTGAAAAGCTGTTATTACCCGAATCAATAGCCTTCATGAGGTGCTGATAATAATCATCACTCTCAACAAGGGACTTCATCATTAATTGATATTCGCCGTATAATTCAGATACTTTTTCGTTACTCATTTACGCTGTCCCCTTTTCGCGTTGTATGTAATAAATGAAATTAGATCAATTTCTGAAGTCTTTCAAGATACTCCTTGGACTCCTTCATGTTTGACTTACCGAAGTGCTTGTTGAGGTAAGTGATCAAGCCGCCGATTTCATCACGGATGAAGGAAAGATTGAGTGCTTCAAACTTACGAAGGATCTTGTGACAAAGAACGAAGTCAAGACCGTCGATTTCCGTACCGCCACAGCCGACATAAGCAGGAACAAAGTCCTCGAGCTGCTTAACAATACGGTTACCGAATGCAAGACGGAAATGCTCGATAACATAGTCGTCGAGTTCCGCAAGCTTGCGAAGGCTTTCGTCAGAAACCTTATGCTTAACTTTACATTCTCTGAACATCTCTTCGAGATGCTTATAGCTGATTGTAAGATTGTCTGTCCAGGGTGCTTCAAAGAATTTACCCTTTGTATTGATGTCGATCGGAATAGCACGGTCGTAAACCTTATCCGTAACGGCGAATGTCGAGTCGTCGTTGTTGATTGTGCCGATGTACCACATATTCTCGGGAAGCTTAAGCTTACCGTCGAAGAGGTGCTTCGGGTCTGTGGGCCATACGGAAGGAACAAGGCTGACTACCCATTCATCACGGCTGGGCATTTCGAGGATTGACAAAAGCTCTGCAAAGTAATACTCAACACGAGCGATGTTCATTTCGTCGAGGATTGTAAGGAAAATGTCCTCTTTGTATGTAGCTTCGTACATCTTCTTGAGAACTTCCGTTTCGTTGAAACGCTTCGTGAATTCGTTGAAGTAACCGAAAAGCTCTGTACGGTCACGCCACGACGGCTGAACGGATGCGATAGTAGCATCGTTCTGAATAAACTTACCGAATGAATACGGAAGTGAAGTTTTACCTGTACCGGAAATACCCTGTAAGATAATAAGTCTTGTCGACGAAAATGCTGCAAGGAAAAGGCGGATTGTATTATGTTCGTAGTAAAGTCCCATACGGGAAGCTGCAAAGTTTCTGAACATTTCAACGATTTCAGGTAATGTGATATCGTTGTTGTATACGGGAGGAACGTAGTCAGCAAGCTCTAAGTCAACCTGAGTAAGCTTGTAGAAACGGCTGTAATCCTCATCGAGCTTGTCGGCATCTTCGCCTTCACCCTCTGCATCCTCCGAAGCAGTACCTGCTGTTCCGTCGGGAGCTTCAAGATAGGGACTTTCACCGGGACGAAGACCAAGCTGAGAAACCTTCATGGCAAGGATTTTTTCCTTTTCAAGAGTAAGCTTGATAACTTCGCGGTTGAGAGTTGCAACTTCATTGAGAAGCTCTTCCTGATCAACAACCGTCTTGCGGAAACGGATATATTTCTTGCAAAGAAGTACAATAAGGAAAATAATACCTGCAAGAACAGCAAGAACAAGGATAATTGCAAGAACGGCAAGAACTATACCGCCTGCACCGAGTTCTGAAGAGTAGCCCTTGAAGATAGTGATATACTTCGGAATATTAAAGATGTTGGCAATACCAAGACCGATGCCCTTGATGATACCCCAGAATCCCTTAACTACAAACTGGTTAAGAAAATCTCCCATGAATTTTACGATAGCGCCCATATTCAAATCCACCTTCTCATTGAATTTTGCCGTGAGTCATTTGATTTATAGAATATCAGAGATATTATTACTTTAATCCTTTGCAGAATTATCTGTATTTTCCGCTTTCTGCTGAGCCAGAAATTCTGCAATAATCGCTTTAATCTTAGCTGCTTCGGCTTCTTCTTTTGCCGCCTCTTCAGCTTCTTTTTGCTTTGCCAAGTATTCCTCGATGATAGCTTGCTTCTTGGCTTCCTCTTCTCTCTGTTTAAGCAGATATTCTTCAATAACACGCTGTTTCTCAACATCGTCAAACTGAATATCGGAGGGAATTATCGGCTGACGGATTACAGCTGCACCGCTCGCATTATTCTGAGCCGCAACAACATCGTTGATAAGCTGTACTCTTTCTGCGCGTGCACGCTCTTCAGCCTGAGCCAACATAAGCTTCTTTTTCTTTGACGCCTCGGTAGCGTAACTGACGGCTTGTGCGATAATAATTATCGCCGACGGAATTACTACACAAAGCAAAACACCTGTCGGAGAATTAATAAAGTCAACTATTTTTCCGAGTCCCGAGATACGTCTGCCGGTGTACTGGCCGATTATGTTGCTGCTGTAAATCTTCTTATCGTCAGCGGCTGCAGCATTGTCGCCCTTTGTAACGTAACGGTTTCTTGTATCACCTTCGATGACTTCAACAATACGGTGAGTGTTGATGAAACGCGTACCGCTATTGTCGTATGCAAAGAAAGATACGATATCACCGACCTCGAAAACGTCGGTAGTTTTCGTACATTTGACAACAATCAGATCATTCTCGAAAAACTCGGGCTCCATGGAGTCACTCTTAACCGAAAGAACGGAATAGCCGAAAATATGAGCAACACCCGAAGATGACTTCATAGATGCGATGACGAGTACACACACAATGATAGAAAAAACAAGAACTATCGTTGAAATGATATTCGCGATGACCGATATTGTTTTATTATCTTTATGTTCGTTCATCATCTTTCCCCAAACACATAAAATCTAAACAGTTAAACTGTCACACTAACCCCACATGTTGTGGCAGATATGGCATTCTGCCACAACTAATCGGGATTTGTCAAAACTAAATAATAAGGAATTATTCGTCGATACCGAATGTGATCTTTGCCATGAGGCTCTTACCTGCAACCGTGTTATCAGCAAAGTCAACACAGTCGGGATCGTTACCTTCAAGCCAGACCTGGATGGAAACATCCTTGCCTGCAGAAGCGTTTCCGGGAATAGAACCGAGATAGATCTTGGTTGCTACACCGTTTTCGTCTGCAAGTCTGTCATAAGAGGCAGGTGCAGTAAGACCTGCAGTGCCTGCTGTATCTTCATCGGTGTCGATGATGCGGTTGCCCTGACCAAGATCAGCTTCGTCTGTATCGGCAATAGTAGTACCGAAAGCACGAGTAACTGCATTGTAGGATTCACCGTCAACAGAGTAAACTCTCGTTACACCGTCAACAGTAACCGCAACTCTTGCTGCAACAGCTGCACCGAGAGGATCATCCTCGTTGGACGTGATGTTGCCGCTTTCATCGAAAGAATCACCGTTAAGTTCAATCTGAACGTATGCTCCGGAAGAATCGTCGCCAACAATTTCTTCCGCATCCGACTTGACCTTAAAATCAAAGTCATTGTAGCAAATCTGAGAATTGGATACATCCGTATCATCCTTTGACGGAGCGAAGCCGTCACTTACGAATGCACCGTCTTTAAGCTGTACGGAAACGAAAGTTTCGCCGTCCATACTTGAAACGGGCTTATATCTTCCGCCTTCAACAATAAAGCTCTTTTCCGTAAAGTCTACTCTGCCGAGGACTGTACCCCAGTCATCAGCACCTTCTTCTGCCGTTCCGGCGGAACCCTGGAGAAGAAGACCGCCCTGAGCCTCGATTACATCGAAGCCGATGTCGAACAAGCTTGCGAAGCCGCCTACCAGGAACCATGCGTATGTACCCGATATGAGTGTGATTGCTGCGATAAACAGAATGATTACCGAAGCGCCGAGTTTGCGTCTTGCCATAATTATTACCTCTTTTTCCTTATTTTTGACAAAGCCGTCATTTATAAACTGCACGGGCAGTTCATAAATCATGGTTTTGTCGGGCGGTCAACGGTCCGTTGACCGCCCTGAATAATTATTCTTTCTTTTCCTGAGCCTGCTTCGCAAGATATTCATTGATGATTCTCTGTTTTTCCTCTTCACTCATCTCGTTGGCAGGTGCTGCGGGAGCTTCGGGTTTCTGCGGTTCCGCAGGAGTTTCAGCCTTCTTTGTATCCTCGGCCTGCTGTTGTGCAAGGAATTCCGCAACAGCCTTCGCTTTCAGTTCTTCTTCCTTGTTGGAAATTTCCGCAAGCGCTTCTTCCTTCTTCTTTCTGGAAATCGTTACGATGAACACATAGAGCTCATAGATGAAGAAAAGTGCTACGGGAACTACGATACAGATCATGAATCCCATCTGCGACTGGAGAAATTTCATTATACTGCCGAGCACGGGAACTTTCTTGCCTTCCCAGATGCCGACGATGTTTCCTGCATGAGCATATTCGATTCCGCCTGTTTCGGGGCTGAAATCGATTGACGGAGTGTTGTCACCCTGCGTGATATAGTAAGTAGCACCGCCGTGGTACCAGATACCGTCCTTGATTTCGCTCTCGTGAATTGCAAATTCACTGTTAACCTTTGCAGTATTCTCTACGATTCTGTGAGTTTCGAGATATTCCTGCTTGTTAAGATATCTCTTAAAGGTGATAACATCGCCGACTTTAAGATTTTTTGCTTCTTCTTCATCGAGCATGCGGATAATGATAAGATCGCCGACGTTGAAGCCGTTTTCGCTTTCCATTGAATCCGTTTCAACATTCATTATTGCATATCCGAAGAGGTTGGGTACTCTGTCCTCACTTCTGACGGAAGAAATAACCATAACCGTTATCGTGATTGCAAATATGAGAATGACAGCTGTTAAGATATCTCCTAAAATGCCGAGCGCTTTTTTCATTTTTTTACCTCCATGACCGAAAAAGTCATTTACAGACTTTCGAAAAAGTACATAAATCACTTTTTCGCACCGTTCTGTACCGCATTTCTGCGGTACAGAAGGTTGCAGGGACTGTTTTAAGCAGCCCTCAAAAAGTGTTAGCTAATCACTCATCAGGGCGGTTTAAAACCGCCCCTACCGGGGGAGAATCGGGGGTCTGCCGGGCAACCGGAGTCACCCGGCAGTAATGCACTTCAGTAATTTATACCAAAGTTAAATTATTTTGTGAAGCTGAAACCGATTGCGATTTCCTGTGCGTTAACTGTGCCGTGGCAGGATGCATCCTGACCTTCTGCCCAGATGTAAACGTCGATGTCAACAGGATTGTTAGCTGTTGTGTCGATTGTGATTGTGCCGGGGTTTGTGGGCTGTGTAGCTGCACCGATTGCGGGGCAAAGAGAGTCGCCGGAATCCATGATGTAGTTGTTGTTGGAGTCTACACCCTTAACTGTTGTAAGATCAGCAGCATTGGAGATGGGGTAGTATGTTCTTGCTGTGTCCTTACCATAGAGGTAAGTTGTGCCGTTGATGATAACAAGAGCATAACCGTAGTCAACAGCTGTTGAGAAAGAGGGAGCACAAGAAACAGTTGCGTCAACTGTTGTCTTAAGCTTGTAAGAGAACTTTGTGTACTCGTTACCAGCTGTAGCTGCTACTGCCTGGAAGTTGGAACCGTCAAGCTGACCGCCGACAACTGCGGGGTTAGCTGCAACTGTTACGGAAACAGGAGCATATGCAGATGAGAAAGAACCTGTGGAAGCTGTGAAGTTGCCCTGGCCGATTGTGGAGAGCCACTGTGTGCCGCCGTCTGCAGAAAGAAGGATAGAACCGTCGCTGTTTGTGATTGTTGCAGAGATTGTTTCAACGTATGCGTTGGAACCGCTTGCGAACCATGCATAAGTTGCGCTTGTGAGAACGATTGCAGAAACAATAAGCATTGC
>JAZSPN010000090.1:0-17082 GCA_045537495.1 Acutalibacteraceae bacterium | reverse complement strand
CAGAAAATCCGCACGCTGTCTTTGACTGTCGATAAAGTCGTCACAACGTGCACAACTTAATTATAAAGCAAAAATACATGGCTGCTTTCAGTGAGTAACCTTGTGTTGCCGTGATTTTAATTTAAAGTTAAATATTATATGCACTTGCCCCTTTTTTTGCCTCTCGCCGTACCCTTGTACTGCTTCGGACAAAAGAAAGGGGCATCTGACTTCCTTTCTCGAAGTCACACCGTGTTCGAAAAACTTTCGTTTTTCGACACGCTGAGCGTGCAGATTTTTCTGCACGCTGTCTTTATTCGTTTGTTCTTTTGAAAACGCAAAGAACGGATTTTATGATTCTTATAAAAAGCACTCCCGTTACGGCAAGGAAGAGAAAACGCATGAATCTGAGCATTCTCGAAGTATTAAGAATTATCCGAAGACATCGCACAATCTCTTTCATTCTCTCACCTTCCGCTCAGCAGTACACCGTGTGCAACCGAAGGTATGCTTTCACCCTGCAAGGTTGAAACCGATGACATCAACGCTCCCGTACCGACAAACAGCACCTTGCCGAGTGTTCCGTTATTGAGTCTTTTCATGATGTAGGAACACACAACCGCCGCCGAGCAACCGCATCCCGATCCGCCGGCATGAACATCCTGAGTGTCACGGTCATACAGCATGAGTCCGCAATCGGCATGCACCTCGCTGATATCAATGTTGTGCTCCTTTACGGTAAGCTCACACAGAAGCTCCGAGCCGACACTTCCGAGATCTCCCGTCAGAATCATGTCGTAATCCGTGGGCGAAGTGTTAGTATCCTTCAGAAAATCGCATATCGTGTTACACGCGGCAGGCGCCATTGCCGCACCCATGTTATTTGCATCCTTTATACCGTAATCGGTAATGCGTCCCAGAATTGCAGCTTCGATGCGCGGACCTTCGCCGACTGCACTTATAACCGCCGCACCTGCCGCCGAAGCTGTCCACTGAGCCGTGGGCGGTCTT
The DNA here is from genome assembly GCA_045537495.1 of Acutalibacteraceae bacterium. GTDB lineage: Bacteria > Bacillota > Clostridia > Oscillospirales > Acutalibacteraceae > UBA1425. The sequence goes on along the minus strand of JAZSPN010000090.1, from coordinate 16,092 downwards.
TGTCCGCCGTATTCGAGTGGCATCCGGAACTGTTTTTCTGCCGAACAGAAATGCGACGATGTGGAAGCCACACTTTTTCCGACGGCTTTACAGTCCGTCATCAACGCCGCCGTCGCCAACGTCAGTGCCATCGTGGAGCACGCCCCGTACATTCCGCAAATCGGAATGTTCATCTCTCTGACTCCGAACGTTGTACCCGTGCACTGATCGAGAAGATCGCCTGCAAACAGAGCATCGACATCCGACGGGGTTATACCTGCATTTGCAACGGCTCTCGTTACCGCTTCACGGTGAAGCGTACTTTCCGACTTTTCCCACGAGCTTTCCCCTGCCGTTGCATCGCTGAAAACATAAGACAGCTCACTTCCGAGAGGACCTTCCGATTCTTTTCTCGTACCTACTGCCGCCGATCCTATAATTACAGGTCTTGACGGTATTAAAACGGTATATCTTCCCTGTCTTTGTGCCATATTTTCCTCCTATGACTGAATTATCCAGTAAATCAATCCGTAAATAACTGCGGCGGCGCTTCCGTAAACTATTACGGGGCCCGCTATGACGAACATTTTTGCTCCCGTACCGAGAATTTTGCCCTCTGTGCTGAATTCGAGTGCGGGTGATACCACGGAATTCGCAAAGCCCGTTATCGGAACGATCGTTCCCGCGCCTGCGTGTTTTGCGATTTTATCGAAAACTCCCACCGCCGTAAGTACAGCCGTCAATACTATCAGCGATACCGACACAAGAGTTCTTGCATCGTCCTCGACCATTCCGAAACGTTCACACAGCGAAAATATTCCTTCTCCGAGTGCGCATATAAGTCCGCCGATGAGGAATGCCTTTATAGAGTTGACCGCTTTCGGTGACGGCGGAGATGCTTTTTTTGCCATTTTGTTGTATTCTTTTTCAGGTATAGCCATGAATATTCCTCCCTTTGCAGTTATCATTTCCCGAAATTTACTGATTATACTTTTTGCCGAATAAATCCGATTTTCAGCCGAATACTCAAAAAACGTGATTTCAACAGTCGTTTATGATATACTCATTACGGGAGGAGAGTAGCTTGAAATACGAACTCATTGTTGATCCGACAAAAGAAGAATCGTTAATTCTTACCGTCCGCGAAAGAAATGATCTTGTCGATGCGATCGAAGAGCTTCTTTGCGATAATAAATCAGTAACAGCATACAAGGACGACGAAGCGGTTAAAATCCCCGTCAACGGCATAAGCTGTTTTTTTACGGACAAAAACAAGGTCTGCATCATCTATGACGGTGAAAAATATCAGATAAAGCAACGTCTGTATATGCTCGAGGAAACTGTCGGAAACGGCTTTATCAAAATCAATCAGGGATGTATCGTCAACATCCGCCACGTAAAAAAATTCACCTTTTCCGTCGGCGGCGCCTTAAAAGTGGTGCTTCACAACGGATTCGAAGATTACATCTCCCGAAGAGAGCTGAAAAACGTAAAAAGGAGGTTTGGATTATGAATGTATTAAAAAATTTCTGTCACCGCGGTGCGACATTTGCAGGCTTCGGTCCCGTCGTCACGGCAATCGTGATTTTGTGCATCTCTTACCGCACACCCGTAGCCCTCACGGCAAAAGAATTCCTGACGGCGACGGTTTCGACATATCTTCTCGCCTTTATTCAGGCGGGCACAACCGTTTTTGAGCAGGTCGAATCATGGTCCGTGGTAAAATCCGCCACTCTTCATTGTCTGTCCTTATACGTTGCATATATCAGCTGTTACCTCGTAAACCGCTGGATACCGTTCAATCCGAAGGTGATACTGTTTTTTACACTTGTGTTCGTCGCAGTTTTCCTTATTATATGGATAACCGCTTATCTCGTCGCAAGGAAAACGACGAACAGGCTAAATGACAATTTAAATCATAAATAAAGAAAACTGCAAGTCCCCTCTCGGCAGACTTGCAGTTTTTTCATTCACTTTTATTTTTTGGTGTAGAAGTAAATCTTTGAAGAATACGCTTTTTCCATCGTTACCGAAAAGCCTTCCGACAGCTCTTTTCCGCTTATAACGGTTTTCTTTCCGTCATCGGCATCTTCAAGCAGATAATCACTGTTTTTGTCGATACCCGAAAGCTTGAAGAAAGCCTTCTCGTAAGGTGAATTCTCACGTCGGAAAACAAGCAAAACACCGTCATTTTCTTCGGGACGGTTAAACTGAGAAGCACACCAGATATCACTTCGGTCACTGATCTGAGTCAGCGGATAAAAATCCTCGCTCATGAAAGGACGGACTCTCCGATACTCGTTGAGCATTTCTCTGAGCCACAGAAGCTTTTCGGGATCGTCACCGAAGCTGTCCCTTTCGCTGAATGTATAATTTGTTGTCATGGCAGAAGAATAACCGCTTCTCATACGGTAAGTGTCATACATTCTCCCCGTGCTTGTGCCCGAATACGGCATCCAAGCGTTGTAGGAAAGATTGTGGCACTGTGAGCCTTTCGCCAAAAAATTCGCGGGGCACTGATAATCGCTTCTCCAAAGAGGTATGCTTCTTCGGAGTGTTTCGATGTCGATTCTTCTTCCTCCCGAAGCACAGTTATCAATGATGAGCGTCGGGAAACGCTCAAGAAGTGCATCCCAGAGTCGGTACATTCCACAGATATGCTTTATCTCGCCGATACCCCGTCTGTCCTTCTCATCGCTGAATCTCCAGTCGGGAAGCGGACTCGTGTTGAAGTCCTGACGGTAGCAGTCGATTCCGATATCGCCGATAAGCCCCGACAGCGTTTCGAAGCAGTAATTCCATGCTTCCTCGTTGCCGAGATTCAGTATGCGGTCCGACTTTTCGGGATTTTCCGTTTTGAAGAAGTATTCGGGATGCTCTTTAAAAATCGGTGTCGTTTTATTGATTCTTTCGATTTCGAACCAGAGTAAAAATTTTCTTCCCGAATTATGAACGGCGGACGAAACATCTTTGAGGCTGTTCGGGTGAATGAGGGGACTTACTCTCCAATCTCCCGTATGTGAGCCCCAGTCGCCCTCGAATTCATCGGGTGTCGGCTTCGTGTCGGCACCGTACCAGCCTGCATCCATCCAGATGTATTCGACGGGGATTTCCCATTTGTCGAGAATGCCGATTCTTTGAAGCACCGACGAAGTTTTCATTCCGCCCCAGAAGCTTGCGCAAAGAGGACCTTGTAAGTCGCGTCCCTCTTTTCCGATGAGGGAGAAGTGTTTCTTCAGAAGTCTTCTCCATTTATTGTGCGATTCGGCAACCGTACCGTCGTACGGCATTACAACAAACGACGAAGTACGTATTCTTTCGCCCGGCAGAAGTCGGAAATGAGTGTCCTCGATCTTCGCCTTTACCGTGATGCTTTCGGGATTTCTCGTCATCTCGCAATTCCACTGTCCCGACCAGCCTATTGCACAAATATATCCCTTGCCGTTTTTATGAATGTTGAAAAACGGCGCCATGTTCTCGCTTGAACGTCCGCCCGATGCCGAATACTTCTTTGTTCTGCCGACGGACAGATGTCCCTTGTAGCGGTTGTTGCTGTGAACATCCGCATCCGATGCAAAATCGTCAAAATCCCACGTTGAGCCCTTCGGTGCATATACCGTCGTCACATCGGAGAAGTCGGGTTGATACGCTGTCCACGACAGCTTCTCCTCATGCTCAAGAGGCAGATCAACAAAAGCGTCGTAAAGCTCCGATATTATTTCCGACGGAGTGTCCGATGTGTTTTCAAAGAAATTCACCCACTCATACGAATCATCACGCTCACGTAAGCAGTTCGTAACCGTCAGACCGTCGGGCAGTCTGTAAACCGTTGTAACGGAAGACTCATCCTCCTTTGTTTCAACGGAACATTCTGTATCCCAAAAGGATTTTCCGCCGTATAAAAAACTGAATTTTCTCCCGTTTTTCAAAAAATCCATAACACGCCTCCTTACGGTAAATATAATAACCGCAAAAAGACGTGCTGTCAACTCACTTTTTGTTTATAACCTTCAACGGATCTGCCGTTTTTCCGTCAACTGTGATTTCGAAATGCAGATGCGGACCGTCCTTGCTCTCAATGGGAATGGTGTCAATCGTTCCGATCACCGCATATTTTTCAACGTGACAGCCCTCCTCGGGCACGTTGTCGGCGGAAAGTCCGCAGTATTTCGCCACGACACCCTGTCCGTGATCAATTGTTACCGACGTACCCCACAGAGCATCCTTTTTCACCTCGGTCACAACTCCGTCGTGTATCGCCATTACCGCCTGTCCCCTGCTGTCGCCGAAGTCGATTCCGTTGTGAATTCTCCAGTCCTGCATCGTGTTGGAATAAACCATTGCCCCGTCGGAATAATCCTTCGTGATAAACTGAGATGCCGTCGGAAGTGCAAAATTCCCCGTGTACGGTGTGTTGTCGGATTCATCGAGTGTCGTCATTTCTGTCGTTTCCGTTTCTTCGTACACTCTCGTGTCGGGCACATCCGTTATCGGCACATCTGCCTCCACGTTTTCACTCGGTATGTTGAATACCGTCTGATACGGCTCAGTGTTTTCCGATGTAATTCTATCCCGGTTACCGTTTGCCGCTCCCCATGCACCGACCGATACGGCTATCATGCAACACGTGAGCACCGCGTACGTAAGCCTCGATTTACCCGTTTTCTTCATTGTCACTTATCCTTTCATTTATCGTCTGTCTGTATTTTTCCTCTCTTGTGTCAGAAATATACATAAAAAATTCAAATTCAGGTAAACAAATGTTTGCATTTCTCGGCATAGTATGCTATAATGAGTATATATAGTTATACGGAGGATATTTTTATGGAGAAACTCAACGAAACCCAGCGAAAAGTATACGATTTTCTTGTAAAGCGGCTTCAGGACGGCATTCCGCCATCGGTTCGTGAAATCGGCTCCGCGGTCGGTCTTCGCTCAACATCTTCCGTGCAGGCAAACCTCAATGCTCTCGAAAAAGCGGGATACATAGAACGTGATCCCATGCTCAAAAGATCGATCCGCATCGTCGGCAGATCCGACAACACCGTTCAGGTCCCGTTACTCGGCACTGTCGCGGCAGGCGCCCCGTTGCTTGCCGTTGAGCAGATTGAAAGCTATATCCCCTACACGGGCAGAATCCCTTCCGACAAGGAGCTTTTCGCACTCCACGTCAAGGGGGAGAGCATGATAGAAGCGGGTATCCTCGACGGCGACATTGTCGTTGCCGAAAAGACTTCGTCCGCCGTGAACGGCGAATTGATCGTTGCACTGGTTGACGACGAAGCGACCGTCAAAACTTTTTATAAGGAAAACGGCTACTACCGCTTACAGCCTGCAAATGCACTTTACGAGCCCATCATAGTCGATCACGTCGAAATTCTCGGCAAGATTACGGCGGTCATCAGATATTATTAAGAAAGGCGGTAATCGCATGCCAATCCCGTTGGCAGAAAGACTCCGTCCGCAGACGATAGATGACATCGTCGGGCAGCGTCATCTTCTCGGTGAAAATAAACCGCTGAGGAATATCATTCTGTCGGGTGAGCTTCCCAACATGATTTTTTACGGTCCTCCCGGTATCGGCAAAACAACGCTTGCAGGCATAATTGCGAAGCAGACCAACCGTCATCTTGTCAAGCTTAACGGCACCACGGCGGGCACTTCCGATATAAAGGATGTCATTTCCCGCGTTGACACTTTTTTGGCTCCGAACGGAATTCTTTTATACCTCGACGAAATCCAGTATTTTAACAAGAAACAGCAACAGACTCTCCTTGAGCATATCGAAAAAGGTACAATCACCCTCATTGCATCAACTACCGAAAACCCCTATTTCTATGTGTACAATGCAATTCTCAGCCGTTCAACCGTATTTGAATTCAAGACGGTTGAACCCTCCGATACGATACCTGCCATAGAGAGAGCATTTTCGGTTATGGCGGATGACCGTAACGAAACGATTGAACTCGAAGACGGCGTTGCACTTCATATTGCAAAGGCTTGTGGCGGCGACGTCAGAAAAGCGATGAATTCCGTCGAATTATGCGTTCTCTCCACTGCACCGTCGGACGGTAAACGTCTGATAACGCTTGAAACCGCCGTTTCACTGACTCAAAAAAGTGCCATGCGCTACGACCGTGACGGTGACAAGCATTACGACATTCTTTCGGCTTTCCAGAAGTCGATGCGTGGCTCCGATCCCGATGCGGCACTTCACTATCTTGCAAGACTTCTCGAGGCGGGTGATATGCCCTCCGCCTGTCGCCGACTTATGGTCTGTGCTTGCGAGGATGTCGGTCTTGCCTATCCGATGATAATTCCCATCGTCAAATCGGCCGTCGATACGGCACTCATGGTAGGTATGCCCGAAGCCAGAATTCCGCTTGCCGATGCGGTCGTGCTTGTCTGTAACTCTCCGAAGTCGAACTCGGCATATCTTGCCTTCGACAAGGCTCTTTCAGACATCAGAAAAGGAAATATCGGAAATATTCCGAGGCACCTTCAGAATGTTCACTGCGACGGAGAAGATAATCCCGTCAAAGGGCAGTTTTACAATTACCCTCACGACTATCCCCACCACTGGACTTCACAGCAGTATCTTCCCGATGCGCTGAAAAACAGCGTATACTACACCTTCGGCGACAACAAGACCGAACAGACCGCCAAAGAATACTGGTCAAAAATCAAAGGAAACGGTGATAAAAAATGAGAAAAAAACGTATATCCGCCTTAATTGCAGCTGTCCTTCTGTTGTTCATCTTTTCATTTAATTGCTTTGCCGTTCTCGGCAACCACAATTACGACGATCCCGACGAGGGCATCTCCTATGCCGACACACAAAATGAGGGCGCAACGGCAATCAATAAAAACGAAAGAGAAAAAAAATACGAGCACGGCATATCTGCGGAAACTGCCGAAAAGCTGAACAAGCTCATCTATTTCTGGAACGATTACGGTCTTATGACAATTTTCATTGTCCTTGCAGTAATTGTAGTCATCACGGTAATTGTCAGTGTAAATGAAAAAAAGAAGCTTCGTGCCGCCATCAAGGAACACGAAGAGGAACAGCAAAACTCCTGATTACGGATTTCTCTGCCGTCACCTTCTCGGTGGCGGTTTTCTTTTTCTTCAAAAGCAGTTTTTCCACTGTACAAAATTCAAAAAATATGTTATACTCGCATTACTTGTTATATCGGAGGAATACCATGCAAATTGCAGATAAACCCGTCAGACAGAAAAAGCCCATGTCAAAAACGCGCAAAACATATTTTTTGAAGCTCATTGCGCGATGTATCATTTTCGCCTTATCCGTCGTGATGTTTATAATGAAGCCTGAATGGCTCAGCGTTCTTGAAGGAAGCAATTTCTTTCACACGCTGTCACCTTTACATATTATCTGGCTTATATGGATCATCGACATGATATTCCAGCTCATCCCCGTCAAAGAACACATCCCCCTGGGCTCTCAGAAGCTTTTCAACATTCGCTTTAAGCCGAACAAAGATGTGCTCAATTATACGGCGCTGAAGGATTACGTCATCTCTGCCACGAAATCCGCTTATAAGGTTTTCGTCATATGGGCAGTCCTCATCATCATTCTCGGTATTCTTTACAAGTGCGGCGTGCTTTCTTCGTCACATCTGTTCCTTATAAGTGTCGGATTTTACGTATGTGATCTCATCTGCGTGCTTGTCTGGTGTCCTTTCCGCCTTATCATGAAAAACAGATGCTGTACCACCTGCAGAATCTTCAACTGGGATCACCTGATGATGTTCACTCCCATGCTTTTCATCAACAGCTTCTTTTCCGTTTCCCTGCTGCTCATGGCGTTCGCCGTATGGGTTGTCTGGGAAATCAGCGTCATGATGTATCCCGAACGCTTCTGGTTTATGTCAAACGACGCTCTCAAATGCTCAAAATGTACCGACAAGCTTTGCACTCAATACTGTCAGAAGCTTCGCAAATAATTAAGGGGTGATACTGTGTCATATTGCAAAAAACCGAAAATGATTCTCTTCGACGTCGGCGGAACTCTTTTCAACGACGGCAAATGTATTCCGAAGGACGGATTTTCAGCTCTCCGTCTTTCGGCGAAAAATCCCGAAATCACCGACGACGATGCCCTCGCACAGCTCTGGAACGATTTCATGGACGAGGTCGATATATCTCTCAAATCGAAAAGCGGAACCGATCTCGATATCCCCCTGTCCTCCGTGATAATGTATGCCACGTGGCACACGGGACTTCACTTCGATATCTCCATGGCACATCGCGAAGAAATCTTTGACCGCTGTAATTCGACGAGAAACGTCCTCGACGGCATTCCCGAACTTTTCGATGCCCTCCGATCACTTTCAATCCGCTCTGCAATCATCAGCAACAATATGATGAGCGGTGACAGTCTGGCTCTCTCGATAGAGCACTGGATTCCGAATGCAAAACCCGAATTCTGCCTTTCGAGTGCCGACATACTTTTCAAAAAGCCCGTAAGCACAATATTCACCGCTGCCGCCGGATACGCTCATCTCGATCCCGAGGACTGCTGGTACTGTGGCGATACCCTCATCGCCGATGTCTACGGCTCAAAAAGCTGCGGTATGACTCCCGTGCTTATCGACGAAAAGTCTTCCCTCCCCTTCGAAATGCGTCACGCCGACGGTTTCGATTACCTCACCGTTAACAACTGGAACGTACTGAGAGAACACCTTCTCTCCTTATAAATCAAAAGGGGATGTAAAAAAAGCGAAGACCGATAAAACCATATAGAGGAGGGGTTCTGCAGATCTAAAGCCTGTAGAACCCCATAAAATTGCTCAGAATCATTAATTGTAAAATTTTTTGTTTTATACTACGAACAAACTTCGCCACTCGGCGTACCTTTGTACGCCTTCGGGCAAACAAAACGGAGGCTGAAGCCTCCATTTTGCTCAGTTTGTCCGTTCTTCATCTTTTTTTCCTATCCCCTTAAAAGAGGCTGCAAAAAACTTTCGTTTTTTTCAGCCCCTCTTTTGTTTCAGCGGTTGTCAGATGATATTTAAAAAACGTATTCTCCCGAAAGATTAGTGCCGAACAGTGCAATAAAGAAGTTCGGAACGGCATAAACCGATGCTATTATTGCTGTGCTGCCGATCCATGTGCCGAAGCCGGGAACAAAGAGGAACAGACCGACTGCCGCGATAAACGTGAACGGTGAGAGGAGGAAACCCTCTGTCTTTTCCTTTAAGTTTTCGAGGTATCTGTCCTTTTTGCTTATCGACTGAAAGCTTTTTTCGGTATAAAGCTGGTCGTTGAGCGAGAATTTCACTCTGTAAATACCTTCGCCGTCGGCAGTAACGGTGTTTTCCGTACCCTCTACGGGAGTATCCATATGCTGAAAGCTGATTTTTGCGTTTGCTGCCCAGATATCGGCATAGTCACCCGTGAAAGTGCCTTCTGCACTTACCGTTGAATTCTGCAAAACCTTTATCGGCTTACTGCCTGTATCTGTAACGGCATCGCCTTTACAGCTGAGCTTGATGCAGTTTCTCGTCGTATCGGATTTAAGAGCGGTGTAAAGTATATCTGCTTCACGGCTCTTTTCGCCGTTTTCGGTAAGATAAACACCCTCCTGAATTGTTATGTGGGTGCGTGAATCCTTGTATTCGAAAGCAATCGGAACCGTTATGAAAATCTGAGGATAGCTCTTGCCTTCGTGAACGAAAATTTCCTGCGTGACGGACTCCGGTGGTACAGGGGTTTTTACGGAGGGAGTGGTTTTTGACGAGCCGAGATACGTTTCGAGATAAACTGTCGGCACTTCTCCCTTTACGGAGTATTTGCCGTCGTAGCAGATGACGAGAACATCGAACTCCTTGTAGTGATTGTAGTCGTACATGGTAATTCTTTCGCCGGTGATTTCTTCAGTCGGCAGAATTTCGGCGGTATCCTCGGCGAATACGGGCAGAACACCCGTTACAATAAGCACCGCCGAGAGAATGAGGCTTAAAAATCTTTTTTTCATCATGTTTCTCCTTTCTTTTGTCAGCGGATCGTGACGTTTCTGTAATCTTCAATTAATTCCTTGGATGTGAGCTGCTTGAAGAAGGCTTCTATCTGCATGAACTGTCCTGCCAGCATGAACATTCCGGGTATCGTAAAGAAGATGATCAGTCCGATGGGGACAACGTAGAAGGAACGCAGTGTCTGACCGAACAGAATTCGAAGGCTGTCTTTTCTCGCCTGATCTTTTGTGACAACTGTATAGCTGAGAGTGTCGTAGACAAAATCGTTTACCTTGCCGAGAACGGTATGCTCTCCGAGTGTATTCGCCGTGATAACCTTTTCTGTCTGTTCACCGTTCTGAGTGAAAGTCATTTCATCGGCGGTCCAGCTCCAGTTGACGGATGTATAGTGCATTTCGGTGCCTTCGACAATTTTATTTTTCTTTGATTTACTTTCGGAAGATATCGGAAAGTCAATGGGAAAAGCACTGCCTTGCAACGTATAACTTTCGTGTATCTGTGTTTTTGCACCGGAAACCTTTTTTATGATTTCAAAATCCTTTGTTGAACGGCTTACCGAATCGGAAACGGAGAGGATGCCCGAAAACGCGGGTGACGGCTCACTGTCGGCGGAAAGGAAAGCACCTTCCTTAACGGTAAGTGTCGAAGATGTCGGAATCGTACTGCCTTTCTTGTCGCTGAGATATGACGGCAGACGGATGAAAAGCTGTGCACCTGATCGGTGAATTTCGCGGATAAGGTTGTCTTCTTCGATTTTCGAGGTTTCTTTGTTCACGGTAAGCTCTACCGCGACACTGTCCGAAATTTCCGTGAAGGACTCGTCAAAAGTCAGAATCAGAACGGTGCATTCAAGGTCGTGATTGTCGAAGCACTGCAGAAAAATCGTGTCCTTGTCATCCGACGATGCCGATGCCGTGAGAACGGTAGGGAACGCGGTGAAAAGAAGGATAGCGCATAGCAGGAAACATAATATTTTTTTCATTTTAACTCCACCTTTCTTTGGAATGCCCTCTTTACACCTATATTCTATAAATTTCCGGATTAAGAAACAACTGTTAATTGCATTAAAATTTGATTAAATCGAGATTAAGATCGGTTAAAAATTAAAAGCACAAACAGAACCTTTTACTGAAAGGAACGTTTGTGCTGAATTCCGGTATTGATGTGCAAGGGAGCGAAATGCACGGCATCTGACGGAAAGCGAGTTCGCCTTATTTCGCCTCAGTCTGTTCGATCGGCCAGTAAAGGAAGTCGTTTCCGTGACGTACTGCGCCGACGTAGGTGTTTTCACGGTAAGTGAAGAAAAAGAAAATGAGAGTATCCTTCGTAACGGGTGCAACGTGGCCGTAGGTGAAGGGAGCAATACCGCCGTAGCCACACTGGTATTTTACGGTGTAGGAAGCGTTGGCGACGTTCTTCTTTTCATTGTAATAAATGGCCTTTGAAGCATTTTCGATATCGTCGCCGTTCATAACCCAGGCATAGCCGTGAAGAGTGATTTCGAAGTGGCTTCTGTTGGCGATTTTAACGTCAACACGGTCGGAGAGATATCCGAGTCTGCTTTCTATGACGGCATTGACATCGGGAGTCATTTCACCCTCGTGGGAAAGATCGATCTGACGTTTTCCCGAAGAAAAATCCGTGTAGGCGTTGTAAATGTCATCGACGGGGTGAAGGTCGAGAAATTCCGTCGAACCGCTTAAAGGTGTACATCCGCTGAAAAGCACGAGGAAAAGAGTGACGGAAGACAGTAGAATGCAGGTAAGCTTTTTCATATAAAGGCTTGCTCCTTTTTGATAAGATGATTGAGATGTTCGCGCGTGTCGGCGGGCGAATCGGTGATATAGCCGTCGATACCGCACCTGAACATTTTCTCAATGAGTTCTTCGGAATTTACGGTCCAGGCGTTTACCCTGACACCGAGCGAGTGGAATTTATCGACCATGGCTTTGTTGACGAAGAAATGATGGGGATGAACGGCGTAACAACCGATTTTTTTGACGAGAGCATAGGGCGGAACAAAAAAGCACTTGACGGCGGAATCGGGATAAGGGTAGAGGTATGCCGTTTTGCAGTCGGGCTCTATTTCCTTTGCGCGGATGAGAAGCTTCTGATCGAAGCTTGAAATGAGGAGCTTGTCGAGGAGTCCGTGACGTTTTACGGCATCGAGAGTCTTCTCCACGATGAGAGAATTTTTCACTCTCGGGTGCTTTAACTCTATGTTCATGATTTCAAGCTTTTCGGTTTTACACAAATCGAGAAATTCATCGAGAGAGGGCAGCGGGGTGCCCTTGAAACGGCGGGAAAAGTAGCTTCCGAAATCGTGAGATTTCAGATCGCGGAAGGTCGTGTCGGAAATGTTGCCCAGACCGTTCGAGGTTTCGTCGATGCTGTAATTGTGGCAGATGACGGCCTTGCCGTCCTTTGTCAGGTGAACGTCGGTTTCGAGTCCGTCGGCGCCGAGCTCAATGGCTTTTTCGAAAGCGGGGAGTGTGTTCTGAGGTGCGTAGAGGTTGGCACCTCGGTGAGCGATAATTCGGAATTCTTTCATAAAATCACCGTAAGCAGAATAATAAATATATTATACTTTGAAATTATTAATTTTTCAACTAAAAAAGAATGTTGACATAAAATTTGGTAAAAAATTTCCCCAAATGCAAAAAGAACGTAATTTTTTGAGAAAAAACAACGAAAACACTTGAAAAATTTTGTTGATTGATATATAATCAGGATGGATGTTAAGTATCGGGGAGGTGCGCGTTTTTGGAAGAAAGAAATTATGTTCTCTCGAACGGAGATCCCGTTGAAATTGTTTTCAGATACAACGACAGAATAGTAGTTCTTTACAAAGGAATGCGCCTTGACCGACCTGCCGACATCATCGGAAGGCTTCTGTTTCCCGTGTCACAGAAGGGTACACTTCCCGAGAATAAAGCTCTGGTTGACGAGTTTGTCAATCAGAAGGAGCCCGACCATATGCGTCGCAAGGTTATCCGATCGGGCGATACCGTGTGCATCAAGTTTGTGGAGAGCAACCGCAAGGCGGTCTATACACTTACAAACGATGAAAAGACCGTCACCGTACGGGGCGGCGAATATCCCGTCGAAGGATATCTTGCCGAAGCATCACCCCTCGGCAGAGCACTTGTCGGCATGGGAACGAATGATATAGTAACGTTTTACGACAACGACGAGGTGATCGTAATTCAGGTGCTTTCATTTTTTCTCAAAAAGACGGGACTCTACCAGAAGATGAAGGAGCAAAAGACTGCCGAAAAAGCCATTGAACGTCAGAAGGCGAATCAGAGAACGGCCGAAAAGAAGGCGGAAAAGATACAGAGAATCAGAACGATAAAGACGGGCGACACCGTTTGCGTAGAGTTTCTTGACACGAAGGAAAAGAAGGCATTCAAGATAGTTCCTGCAATAGTCGAGGTGAAGGGTGAGTTTGCGGCGAAGCCGTATCGGCCTACTTCGTACGACAGCAAGACGATAACGGAGGCAAATCCCGACGAGGACACCATAAGCGAAACTTCACCGCTTGCGAAATCGGTGCTTGGAAAGAAGCGCGGTGACATAGCTTCTTTCAAGGTGGGAAATGCAAAAACCGATGTCAGAATAATTGCATTTTTCGATAATGATGCATGGCTTAACAAGAGGAAGAGCGCCGATAAAGCGTAATTCCCATACGGACGCATAGCTCAGCCGGTCAGAGCGTTCGCTTCACACGCGAGAGGTCTTCGGTTCGATCCCGAATGTGTCCACCAGACCGCTTTTCTAAAGCGGTCTTTTTTATTACGTTAGAGGGGGGATTGCGATGCGAAGAAAGCTTTTGAGTTTTTCGCTTATCTTTGTACTGCTGTTTTGCTGTAATACCGATGTGACGGCACTCGGCGAAAAAGATGAGTTGTCAAAAAACGTTGCAGAGCCGAGATTTTCGACGGAGCTTGTCGGAGATGTAACGGAGATCATCGAGATTCTCTCGGTTACGGTGCTTCCGCATACAAAGTCGGGTAATGTCGCATACAATCTTTCGGACAGCAATTCGACGAACGACGATCTCGGTGCCCTCATTAACATTTTTGTTAAAAATAAAAGCGGACATGATATTTATCCGCAGGTTACCTTTTCGGGAAAAAGTGCATGCGAATATCTCGATATGTACCCGCAGAAGATGAGCTGGGCATCCGTTCCCGACACAAGAGCCGACAGAAAATATGACAGGGAATTGAGCGGTGAGTTCGAATATTTCACACCGCTTACAACACATATACCGAGCGGTGCTGTTGACTGTTATTGTATCAACGTTACCGACGGAAGTCTGATTCGTGACGGACTTTCTTGCGAAATAAGTGCAGACGGAAAAACGGGAAGCATGACGCTGTATGCCGATGAGCCTTCCGTCAGCATCGAAAGAATCCGCTGGAGCTCATCGTATAATGATAAATGCTATCCCGACACGATGCAGTACTGCATCATGAACAACTCACCGTCGGACGTAACGGTCAATTATGTGAAGATTTATGACGGAACGCAAAGCTATTATCTGCACTACTGGAAAGAGCTTTCGGGTAACAGCTTTACGGCACAGACTCTCAACGTTGAGAGCGGAAAAATACGCTTCGGTAAAGTCGGTTTTGAATTTCCGCTGCAATTCAGGGAGTACATAGCCGAATTCAACATTACGAACGGAACGAGAACGTATTCGCTGCTTTATAAATTCCGACCGCTCATATATGACTTTGATATTTCGACGGGCTGGGCGAGCCTTGATGTTGAAAAGGAAAGCTATATAAAGGCAATTTCATCCATGCACTTCAATACCGTGATAGGTGCATACAAAAGCAGTTACTATCTTCGTGACGAGGAATTCAGAAAACGGTATCCGATAAAGATTTTCGGATACGTCGAGGATGCTCATGTCAGCGACAAAATGACGGTGGAAAACTCGGTTGTCACGATTTACGATATCGACGATATCCATGCGGCGCTTCCGTTCGGTGAGCCTCAGCTTAACGACGGTAAGGGGAAGTATCAGCCCATGCGTGTCTACAACAAGCTGATGATGTACAGAAATTCACCGTATGCCACAAACATAACGCTTACACACGAGCCTGCATTTTACCGTTTTGCAGGTCTTTCGGATTTTTGCCACTACGATGCCTACCGTGTTACCGCACCGTTTTCCGATGCGTGGTACACGTATTTCGGCTATGCGCGGAAGAATAAATATGCACTCTACTGGGGTGCACCGTTGGAAACTCAGGGCGACTACATGCGTACACTGGCTTCTCTTAACCGTCCGAATCCCGTTGCCGCATGGACTCAGGGCGCCAACACGTGGGATGTATTTCCGAGATTTACGAGCGATGTTGAATACATGACATCTCCGAATCCGTATGAGCTTCGGGTGCAGGCTTACCTCAACGTTGCCAACGGAGCCTCATCTCTTTACTGGTTCAACATCAACGGAGAGGATCTTCTTTATTATAAAGAGAGCGCCCGTGAAATGATGTACGTCAACCGTGAGTTTACGGTTTTGGGTGACTTGTTATCTTGTCAGATTCCGTTCCGGTACGAAAGACAAAACAACGTTGATCTCAACGTCAATATAGGAGCGGATTACGCCGTTTTGTTTGCGACCGATCTCAATTATACGGTTTTCGATGCACAGTATCGGTATCTTGAATGTGACGAAGAGCGAACGCTCAGCTTCCCGATTCCCGACTATCTTGAAAATTGCACGGAGCTTGTAAAGGTTACGAAGGACGGAGTTTCACTTTGCAAAGGAGCAATTTCCGACGGCAAGCTTACGGTATGCGACAAGACATACATGACATCCTTGTACGTTCTCGGATATGACGGACTTTTTGAAAACTTAAAAAGAAATTATGAGCAGACGATCGAAAAGGAAAGCTTCGACATTTTCGAAAACGAAGCATGCTATGACGAGTTGCAGTCGGAGTACGGTTACACTGACGAAGCCCCGTTTACCCCCGAGAATGCAAAGAGAAACAGTCTGCTTCGTTTGTTCATTCCTCTTGTGAGAGTGCTTGAGAGAATTATATATGTTTTGGCGGCACTGCTGTATGTTCCGTACGAGATTATAAAG
>JAZSPN010000125.1:0-15205 GCA_045537495.1 Acutalibacteraceae bacterium | reverse complement strand
AGAATTTTTTCGTTTGATGAAGACCAAGTGACCTTTTCATCGCCCGTACCGTTTATGAGCTGTGCACTCAGTCTGAACGACGTCTTGTAATCCGTTTCGGACGGTGCATTCGTTATCGCAATTGTGCACGGCTTGAAGTTTCCGAAAAGAAGCGTTGTTCCGTTTGCATCCGACTTTCTTTCTCGAAGTCATAGCGTGCGCAAAAAAACGGTCGGGGAGTCCCGACCGTTTGAGTGCTGTTGAATTATTCGCCGAAGCGCATCTTTTTGAGATCTCTGTAATTGATAAGCTTGATTCCGCAAGCTTCGATGTGCTGACGCGTTTTGGGATCCTTCATGATTTCGTATTCCCATGTACGCTTTTTCCAGTTGCCCGTAATCGCCTTTATTTCCTCGCTCTCAACCGCGGGATGAAGATACGTTTCCGTAATACCCTCGGGGAATGATCTGTAAAGCTCATAGAGATATTCTCTGAAATTCTCGTAGCTGTCATTCTGAGGTCCGTTCCACTCATTCGGAATGAGATAGTCGGGCATTGCGACCTTCTTTTCGTTCGCATAGTCAATTACGTTCTTTGCAAACTGAACGATAATCTCTTTATCGATCTTGATTCCGAGAGTTTCGTTGTCAAGCTGATCAAGCATAAAATTCGAAGGGAAGCGGAAAGGATAACCGTATTTTCCCGCAACGTCGAATGCCACGTTGAGAAGCTCTAATCTGCCCGTTTCGATACCGTAGATAGATCCCATGTGGTTGTCAACGTGCGAAGGATTGAGACCGAACTTTTTAAGAAGCTCAATCTGAGCAATAATTTCATCCTCAATCTCGTCGATATCGGCGTTTTCCTCGACCTGATCGCTCTCGTGCCACATGAAGTGTTCCGTTTCGTCCATGAGCGTCGTATTGTTTGTATTTACGGGAGCCCAGCGATACTTGCCCCACTCGCTTGTAAGTGTCCAGTGGACACCGATGGCAAGCTCGGGATTCTCTTTTGCGAAAAGTGCCGCTTCGTAGGCCCACGGACACGGAGCCATGATCGTTGACGATGTAAGTGAGCCTCCGCTCTTGAAAATATCCATGATGGCAAGATTGGAAGAGTGCGACATACCGAAATCGTCGGCATTGATAATTAAATACTTATCCATATGTAGCCCTTTCAGTTTTATTTAAATTCATCAATGATAAGCTTTACGAGTTCTTCAATTATGCAGTAAACTCTTGTGCTCTTAAGCGCAAAAATAATTCTGTCGAAAATTGCCTTCGGGGAATTATCTCTTTCGTATTTCAAGGGCTCCGATCCGTCATCGATAATAAGTGCCTGAGTCAGAGTCATTCCGCCCTCACCGATAAGCTGTGCACGTACATAGAGGAAATCTTCGCTGTTTTCGATCTCGTCGAGATCAAGAACAAACGTATACTCTCCGTTCGTGTCGTAGTCTTTTTCAGCGATAACCGTGCCGTTTGCAACGAAAGTAAGGTTGTTCGCATTTTCGAAAACTACCTTTATCTTGTGACCTTCCGTTTCGACTCTCTTGAACTCGGGTACGGGAAGTCCGCAATTTTTAACGTCCATCGGCTCGTCGGGACCGAGAAGCTCATCTGCTCTCGCATTGTGAGTTACAAGGAACGATGCACCGTTCTGCATTGTTTTTCTGATATTTTCAACCGTGTTATCTTCCATCATGAAGATGGCATACGAAGAATCAACATTGTCCAGCGTATGTGCATCACTGTTTGAAAAACCGACAACCGTTTCTCCGTAAGGAATAACTTCCATGAGAAGTTCGTCCCAGAGTGCTCTGTTGTACGGCTCTGTGCCGTTATCCTCGTTGAAAACCTCCATACCCATGCAGGTGTCGTATCTCAAAAGAAGATCGGCAAAGAACTCGATATTCTTTCTGTCGTGAACAGCGTCTTTGTTGCTGTTGGATCCGAGCCAGTCACCCGGATGGTTGATAAGTGACAGTCCGCCGACTTTGTCAACCTGATTTATTGCATATTCAAATCCGTTTTCATAGCCGAGATTCGTGTTGCCGTAATCGTGGGGAAGGAAATAACCGTTGACGTGGCTCTTTGTCACCGTGAGAGCATTGAGCTCATTACCGCCGGTAACACAAGTCATACCGAAGCCTCTCGGCTCATTCGTCTTCGAGAGAGGATATGTTCCCGAAAGAACGCCCTTGTACTGCTCATCCGTCAGCGGAGTAACACTTTTTCCTATAATCAACTGATAGGAATAGAGAAGTCTTTGATAAGGCTTCTTGTTCCACTCGACACCCGTTACACCGTGGTCGGTCATTGAAAGAAAATCAAATCCCTGCTCATAATGCTCAAGTATCATGGCATTGAGATCTTCCTGAGCATCACTCGCCGTTGAGTGGGTGTGAAGGTTGCCCTTATAGGCACCCCATGCATTTTCTCCGTCCCAGACAACATCCTCGTAGGGAGAAACTATTGTATAGTCACTCTCTGCACTTGCGCAAAAAGAGAACGAAAGCACAGTCAACGATATTGCCAAAAACACAGACATAACAGTTTTTACATATTTTTTCATAGCGATACCTCCTATTCTTTCGTTTATTGTATCACAAAAACATTTAATTTTCAACTGTCTGTTCACGCGCTCTGTCATTTTCACGCGCAACAGCCAACATAAGTCTTATACGGTTCTCCTGATTAACTCTTGTTGCGCCCGGATCGTAATCGATGGGAACAATGTTTGACTCGGGATAAAGCTCCTTGAGCTTTCTGATCATACCCTTACCCACGATATGATTCGGCAGACATCCGAACGGCTGAGCACAGACGATATTTCCGTAACCGCTCTCGATAAGCTCCATCATTTCCGCCGTAAGAAGCCAGCCTTCACCCATCTTGCATCCTGCACCGATGATCTTCGTACACTTCTCCTTGATGTGCTGATACGGCTCAGGAACAACGAAATTACCGTATGCACCCGCCGCCTCACGAAGGATTCTTTCGAATTTCGCAAGATACCACATTGCGATGGACATGGCAATCTTCTTCAATCTCTTACCGCCGTAAAGCTTGACATCTTCAAGACGGTTGTCAACCTTGAAGAGAATGAAGCCGAGAAGTCCCGGAACCATAACCTCGCAATCCTGAGAGAAAAGGAATTCTTCAAGATGGTTGTTGGCAAGCGGAGAATATTTTACGTAAATCTCTCCCACGATGCCGACTCTCGTCTTTTTGATATTGTTTACGGGGATTTCCGTAAAGCTCTTTGTGATCTCGGGCAGAATCTTCTTCATTATTCCGAGAGAATAACCCTTGCCCTTTGCAAACATGGCACTGAGATCCTCAACCCATTTTTCAACAAGACGTCTTGCATCGCCCTGATTCTTCTCATATGGCTCAATCTGATTCTTGAGGAGTGTGAGAAGGTCACCGTAAATGAGCGACGAAAGCATTTTAAGTGCCATGGAAATTCTGATTTTGAAACCGCTGTTCTTTTCAAGTCCCGAAAGGTTAAGCGAAATTACGGGAACCTGCGGATATCCCGCCTTCTTGAGAGCTTTCCTCAGAAGGTGGATATAGTTTGAAGCTCTGCATCCGCCACCCGACTGTGTAATGAGTAACGCCGTTTTGTCGGGATTATATTTTCCGCTGTTAAGTGCATCAATAAGCTGTCCGATAACAAGAAGTGCCGGATAGCAGGTGTCGTTATGGACATATTTGAGTCCTTCGTCAACAACAGTTCTGCCGTCATTTTTGAGAAGCTCAACCTTGTAGCCGTACTGAGCAAAAAGATTCAGAAACAGCGAAAAGTGTATATCAAGCATATTGGGTGCAAGGATAGTATAATCCAACATATCCTTGGTAAATTCCACTCTGTCGGTAGGATTCACGGTAACTCCTCCTTATCTTCCCGTTGCGGCAAACAAGCTGCGAAGCCTTATCTTTACCGCACCCGGATTTGAAATTTCGTCGATCTTTATCTGTGTATAGATTTTGCCCGTTCTTTCGAGAATTGAGCGTACCTCATCGGTTGTGATAGCATCAACACCGCATCCGAACGAAACAAGCTGAACAAGGTTTATATCCTTGTCGTTCTTGTCGGAAACATACTTTGCCGCCGCATAAAGACGTGAATGGTAGGTCCACTGGTCAAGTACGTTCGTCGGGAATTTTTTAATCTGATCACTGACGGCATCTTCCGTAATAACCGCTGCGCCGCATTCAACAATAAGCTTGTCTATGCTGTGATTGATTTCTTCGTCGAGATGATACGGTCTGCCGCAAAGAATGATTATGGGAAGATCCTTCTCCTTCGCTTCTTTGAGGGCTTTCTTTCCGTATTTTCTGATGCTGTCCATGTATTTGTAATACTCATCATAAGCCTTGTCGCTTGCCGCCTTAACCTGTTTAAGCGTAAGTGACGGGAAGCTCTTCGAAAGTGATTCGAAAATCTTCGACGGGAAATGCTTGCGTACGTGAAGACCGAAGTAATCACTCATAAAGTTGATATTTTTAAGCTCCGTAACATTCGAACGGATAACCTCGGGATAATACGCAACAACGGGACAGTTATAGTTATTGTCACCGAGCTTTTCGTCGAGGTTGTACGTCATGCACGGATAGAAAATATGCTTGATTCCGCCGTCAAGGAGTGCCTGTATGTGTCCGTGAAGAAGCTTGGCGGGATAGCATACCGTATCCGAAGGTATCGTATGCTGACCGAGAGTGTAAAGCTGTCTTGTCGACTTGGGCGAAACCTCCACTCCGAAACCGAGTTCTTTGAAGAACGTATGCCAGAAGGGGAGAAGCTCAAACATATTGAGTCCCATGGCAAGTCCGATTGTTTCACGGCTTCCCTTGAAGCTCTGATACTTATCAAGAAGTCCCTTCTTGTAATCAAACATATTGATCGCATTTTCGACGTTCTTTGTTCTGATGGGCTTACTGCACTTGTTTCCGCCGATAAACTTTCTTCCGCCGCTGAAAGTATTTACGGTAAGACGGCAGTTATTGCTGCATCCTCCGCAAAGAATATTCTTTGTTGTATGCTCAAAGCTTCCGATATCCTCGGCACTGATAATCGTGCTCTTTTCGGGAGCTCTTTCCATTGCATAAAGTGCCGCGCCGTATGCGCCCATAAGTCCCGAAATGTTCGGTCTGACAACATCTCTGCCGATTTCCTGTTCAAATGCACGGAGAACCGCGTCGTTGAGGAATGTTCCGCCCTGAACAACAATATTCTTTCCGAGATCGTCGGCACTTGCCGCTCTGATAACCTTATAGAGAGCGTTCTTGACAACGCTTATCGACAGACCTGCCGAAATATTTTCTATGGAAGCACCGTCTTTCTGTGCCTGCTTTACGGATGAATTCATGAAAACGGTACAGCGTGAACCGAGATCAACGGGCTTTTCGGCAAGAAGTCCGAGGCGCGAAAAGTCCTCGATACCGTATCCCCATGCGGCAGCAAAGGTCTGAAGGAACGATCCGCAACCCGATGAGCAAGCTTCATTGAGGAAAATA
The DNA here is from genome assembly GCA_045537495.1 of Acutalibacteraceae bacterium. Taxonomy (GTDB): domain Bacteria; phylum Bacillota; class Clostridia; order Oscillospirales; family Acutalibacteraceae; genus UBA1425. The sequence goes on along the minus strand of JAZSPN010000125.1, from coordinate 9,704 downwards.
TTGTCGATTGCGCCGTTCTTTATCTTGAAGCACTTGATATCCTGACCGCCGATGTCGATGATGAAATCAACGTCACTCTTGAATTTTTTTGCGGCGGTATAGTGTGCAACCGTTTCGACAATGCCGAAATCTATTGCAAAAGCGTTTTTGATAATTTCTTCACCGTAACCCGTTACGGCACTGGAAACGACGACCGCCTCGGGATATTCTGCATAGAAATCCTTCAAAAAGTCCCTGATAAGCGAAACGGCATCACCGCTGTTGGGCATATAACGGCTGAAAACGATTTCGCCCTTCTCGTTGATAACGGTCGCCTTAACCGTCGTCGATCCCGCATCGATACCGATACTCGCCTTGGCACCCGCTTTAAGCTCGCCGTCACTCTTGACTCTGTCCTTTGCGTGACGTGCACTGAATTCTCTGTACTCGTCTTCGTTCGCAAAGAGAGCCTTTGCGCTTATGTAATCCTTGTTGTCTTCAAGGTTTTTGATTTTCTCGGTGATATCTCTGATATCAAGCTCCGTAGCTCCGGGAGAAAGTGCCGCTCCGAGAGCAACATAATACAGTGAATTTTCGGGACAGATTCCCTCCACTCCGAGTTCCTTGTCAAAAGCAACACGAAGCTCCGAAAGGAAATGAAGAGGACCGCCGAGATATACGACTTTTCCGCCGATACGTCTGCCCTGTGCAAGTCCCGATACGGTCTGGTTTACAACCGCCGTAAATATACTTGCCGCAACGTCGGGCTTCTGTGCGCCCTGGTTGAGAAGAGGCTGAATATCCGACTTCGCGAAAACTCCGCAACGTGATGCTATGGAATAAATCTTCTCATGCTTTTTGGCAAGCTCGTTCATCTCCGTAGGTGTAACGTTGAGAAGCGAAGCCATCTGATCGATGAAAGCTCCCGTACCGCCTGCACATGAACCGTTCATTCTGACTTCTACACCGTTGGTGAAGAAAAGAATTTTGGCATCCTCGCCGCCAAGCTCAATAACGGCATCCGTTCCGGGCAAAAACCTGGAAACGGAAACTCTCGTCGCATAGACCTCCTGAACGAAATCTATTCCGAGTTCATTCGCAAAACCCATGCCTGCAGAACCCGAAATGCTGAGAGTCGCTCTCTCTGCCCCGGGGACCTTGTCGAGTATGTCCTCAAGCATCTTCGCACTCTTTTCGGAAATGTGCGAATAATGTCTTTCGTATGCACTGTAAAGTATTTTATCGTTATCATCGATTGCAACGCATTTAAGCGTGGTTGAACCGACGTCCATACCTATTCTCATTGTTTTTCTCTCCCATTTACGCGTCTTTCAGATCTTTTTCTTTCTCCTCTGCCGCAAGCCCTTCTCTCATCAGACGTCCGACCTCTTCATAAAGCTTCTGATTCGCTTCCTCAATGGTCATATCCTCAACAGAGAACGGATCTCCGTATCTTATTGCAAGATTCTTGCTTCTGAATGTATAATCTCCGACAATTCCGAAAGGCACCACAAGTGCTCCCGTTTTCTTCGCCATAGACACTGCACCCGTCTTGAATCTGAGCAAAAATTCATCCGTCTTGTTTCTTGTTCCTTCGGGAAATATTCCGATTGCCCCGCCTCTTTTAAGAACTCTCATCGCCGACATGGCACTCGCCGTATCTCTTCTCGATCTGTCAACGGGTATACATCCCACAAATCTGAAAAGCGGTGCAAGCTTTCCGTCGAAATACTCTTTTTTCGCCATGTAGTGGATAACTCTCTTGGTTACCATTATCGTAATGCACTGGTCATACACGTGCTTGTGATTTCCCGCTATAACTATCGGGCCATCCTTCGGAATCTTTTCCGCTCCGTACACCTTCGGTGTATAGTAAAACCTGAATAACGGTCTCATTATCGGTGTCAGGAGCTTATATCCGAACTCTCTGTCCTGCGGTTTCTTCATTTTTTCTCTCCCATTTTAATCAATTCATTTTTAACGGTATCGGAAAGCAGATTGTTTGCCGCTTTCAGCTTACCTCCCTGCACGTCGATTGCAGGCATAAACTTTACGGTTACGCTCTTCCTGAAGGGTTTATATTTTCCGTAAATTGCAAAAGGAACGATTTTTGTATCGGCATCGCTTGCAATTTTTACGGCGCCGCCCTTGAAGGGCATCATAATATCGTCTGTGCGGTTAACCGTTCCCTCGGGGAAGATCGCAATAAGCTTTTCGGATTCGAGATACTTCTCGGCAGTTTCCATGGCGGCCTTACCGCTTCCCGCACTCGATCTGTTTACAGGCACTATTCCCATTCCTCTGAACAAGGGCTTGAGTACACCCTTCATAAGCTCAGCTTTCGCAACAAAGTGAACACATCTCTTTGTCGATGTTCCTACAAGGAAGCAGTCCAGTACGTTTGTATGGTTTCCGGCAAGCATGATACGTCCCTCTTTCGGGATGTTTTCCCTGCCTATGATTGTCGGTCTGTAAATCAGTGAAAAGATACCTGCAAGAGGTCCTCTGACAGCTCTGTAAAACAACGGGTCTTTCATTTTTTCCTCCTATGTGGTATACTGAATATAATAAATTGTGAAAGGATGTACTGTATGAAAAAAGTCTTATCGGTTATTCTCTCGATCGTAATTGCCGTTTCGTGCTCCGTCGGTGCCTTCTGTGCCGTTGACACAATGTACGATGACAGCAGATTTTACACGTATGAGGATTATGAGATTCACTACCGCGTTATTCCTCACGAAGGGAATTTCAAAGGTCGCATCATGATGCTTCACGGATTCCTCTGCTCAACATACGCATGGCGCAACATGGCAGATATTCTCAGCAAGGCGGGATATGACTGCGTTCTTGCCGATCTTCCGAATTTCGGTTACAGCACGAGAGAAACTCCCGAAACAAAAATCATCGACCGCGAAGAGCTCATAATCGGACTGATGAACAGCATCTCTCCGAACGGAAATTGGATACTCGCCGGTCACTCCATGGGTGGCGGAGTAGCAACAAACATCGCGATTGAAAAAAATGTATCGGCACTGCTTCTGTACTGTCCCGCACCTCAGAGCACAATGCCCGAGAGCATAAAGCCCGTCATGACAAATTCCGTGATGCGTTCAATCATGAACGGCTTCTTCAAATACGGCACAAGAGTATCTTTTCTCGTCCGACTCTTCGTCTTCGCCGCAACAAGGAATTTCTCCTTTGCGAAGGAGTATGATCTGAAAGGTCTTACCGATCCGTTTACATACGACGGAATAGGCTCGGGTATGTGCACGATGATGACAACCGTCAGACCTACAAACCTTGAGAATGCAGATAAAATAAAATGTCCCGTGCTTCTCATCAATGCCGACGGAGATATCATTATATCCGAAAGTATGGAAAACGCTTTTTGCGATGCGTTCCCGAACGCCGAGAAACATACCGTTGAAGGCGGTCACCAGTGCATCGAAGATCGCGCGGACAGCATCTGCGAAATAACACTAAAATTTCTTCAAAAATAATTTTACTTCGAGAACAGCAACTTGTCAATCTCGAAAAATAACCAGTTTTCCTATAATTTTATCCTTTATTGCGACAAAAAGCAAGTCTATTCTTTAAATATTATCTTAAGATTTTATTAAGATGCATTGAAACCGAGAAGCTTACACTTCAAGCAAAACAAGATCTGTCAACACTTTGCTATAATTATCGGTGTTTTGTTACCTTTGTAAAATCTCACAAATATTCAACAATGTGTAACAAATGTGCAACAAAGAAACTTCAAAAAAAATCAAAATGTACAGCAATTCCATATAGGAAAAATCCCCGAGCAGAGTGCGTATGCACTGCCCGGGGTTAGTTATTTTTAATGTTAATATTTGACGTCGATACTATTCACGTTTATTAAAGCTTATTTAAGATGCAAAAGAGGATGTAAAAAAACTTTCATTTTTTTACAGCCTCTTTTATCTGATTATTCGCCCGAGTGCATACTCTGGCAAGCTCTGCGGATCTCTTCGATGCTGTTCTGAAGCACATCGTCCGCATTCTTCATAACCTTGTCAACAAATGCAGTCGTTGCACCTCTGACATCCGAGGAATACTTGTTCGCTCTGTCTGCAACTTCCTCCGCCTTTGCCACAGCCTGCGCCATAATTGTTTCGGCTTCGGTACGCTTCGCCTCAACCATTTCGGTAAGCTTCTGCCTTGCGGATTCGATCATCTCGTCGTTTTCCTTCTGAGTCTTCTCGATAAGCTCTTCGCTGTAAGCCTTTGCCTGCTTTGCGACTTCACTCTCTTCAACCATGCGCTGTGCCTCCGCCTTCGCTTCGGCAATTATGCGCTCTGCCTCCGCTTCAGCTTCTGCAACCTTGTTCTTTGAAAACTCGTCCGCCTGTTTGACAAGTTCTCTCGCCTTTTTTTCCGATTTTTCGGAATATTCCTTCGCCTTTTCCTGTGCACTTGCAACAAGTGCCGCCGAATCAGTCTTCGCCTTGCCGATGATGCTGTTTCTCTCTGCCAGAACATTTCTTGCCTGTGCAATCTCAACGGGAAGATTCAGACGCATATCCTCGAGGCAGGTCTTGATCGCCTTGGTATCAACCATGGTTTTGTTTGTAAATGCCACATTTGTACCCGAATCAACGGCATTTTCAATCTGTTCAAGTAAATCTTCGAAGCTCATAACTTAAATTCCTTTCTCAATCTTTATTTTGAATTCTTCTGATAATATCCTCTTTCACTGCACTCGGCACAAATTCCGAAATATCTCCGCCGAACATACAGATCTGTTTTACGACACTCGACGACAGAAACATGTGTTCCGCATCCGCCGAAATAAAGGCAGTTTCCAGCTCGGGATTCAGCTTTTTATTGGTAAGCGCCTGCTGAAACTCGTGCTCGAAATCCGAAACGGCCCTAAGTCCCTTGACAATGACGGCAATCGAATTTTCTCTCGCATAATCCGCCAGAAGCCCCGTGCAAAGATCAACCGAAACATTCGGAATATCCTTTGTGCTTCTTTTGAGCAGTTCAACACGTTCTTCGGGACTGAAGCTGCCCGACAGCTTATTTGCGTTGTGAGCAACAACCACCGTAAGCTTGTCAAACATCTTTGCAGCACGTCTGATTATATCCATGTGTCCGTTCGTTACCGGATCAAAGCTTCCCGGATATATTGCGTGAACCATTCAATACACCCCTTTATCAGATGCTTTCACGTCTGTAAACAGTAATTTTCGTTTTTCCGTATTTATACGTTCTGTACAGATTAAAATCTTCGACAGTATCGGGAAGAGTTTCTTTGAGATCCGTTTCACAAAGTATAACTCCGCCCGGTGCCATTTTTCGTGCAACATTCGGCAACACCTTTCCGAGAAGTCCGCTGTCATACGGAGGATCAAGAAAAGCTATATCGAATCTGCCGGCAGCATTTGCCGCAAAGGAAACAGCATCCGCCTGGATAACGGTCGCCTTGTCGCTGAGCTTCACGGTCGCTAAGTTTCTGCGGACAACGTCGATTGACTTTTTGCTGTTGTCGATAAACGTTGCACTTTGAGCCCCTCTGCTGAGCGCCTCGATACCGAGCTGTCCCGAACCTGCAAAAAGATCCAGCACCCTTCTGCCTTCAATCTCAAACTGTATTATACTGAACATCGCTTCCTTAACCCGGTCATATGTCGGTCTGACATCGTCGGTGGGTAAGGTTTCAAGAGTTCTTCCTCTTGCAATGCCTGTTATAACTCTCATTCTGTCACTCTTTCAAAACAATTTTGCATTATATTATCTCATTTTTCACCGATGTTTGTCAACCATTATTTTACAAGATGCAAAATAACGCTGTTTTCTTCGGAAAAATATTATTTTTCCTGATTGAAATGCTTAAAAACCGCTTCGGCTGCCGGTTTCGAAACACCCTTTACCTGCAAAAGCTCTTCGAGTGAAGCGTTCTTCACGGCGGTTACCGTTTTGAAATGCTTTAAAAGTGCTTTCGCTCTTGCCTCTCCTACACCTTCTATCTCCGTAAGTGTTGAGGCATAGCCTTTTTTTCTGTGTTTGTTTCTGTGATAGGAAACGGCAAATCGGTGCACTTCCTCCTGGATTTCACTGACGAGGGAAAATGCCGTTCTTTTCGACGTAAGAGAAATTTCTTCACCGCCCGTGGCAATCGCTCTTGTTCTGTGGCGGTTATCCTTTACCATGCCGAATACGGGAACTTTTATCCCCATTCTCTCCAGAACGGGAAGCACCGCCTGCACCTGCCCCTTTCCGCCGTCAAGAAGTATCAGGTCGGGAAGCTTTCCGAATCCTTCTCCGCTTTCCTTCTCCTCCTCATAATGACTGAATCTTCTTTCGATAACCTCCGCCATTGATGCGTAGTCGTTCTGCCCTTCAAATCCTTTGATGGAAAATCTCTTGTAGGCACGTTTGAAGGGTGCTCCGTCCCGGAACACGATCATTCCCGCTACGTTGTCACTTCCGCCCGTGTGCGAAATATCGTATGCCTCGATATATTCGGGAATTGCCGAAAGTCCGAGCGAATCTGCAAGCTCACGGAGTGCCGTGAGTTTTTTGTTGCTTCTTCCGAGATTCTGCATAAGCTTTTCGGCGGCATTTTTCTTTGACATTTCGATAAGCTGTACCTGCACTCCTCGTTGCGGAGTCGCAATTACAACCTTTCTTCCCGCAAGCGACGACAGCCACTGCAAAATAAGCTCTTCATCTGCAATTTCACCGTCAACCGATATTCTCGGCGGGACTTTGCGTCCGAAGGAATAAAAGCTTCTGATAAGCTCACTTCTGCTTTCGGGAAGATTTTCCGACGAATCGAAAATGAAATATTCGCTTTCGGTCAGTCTGCCGTCACTGAAACGAAGTACGTTAAGACAGCTCTTTTCGTTATCCGACACTATTGCAAAAACATCCTGCTCCTCGACGGAAACAGAAAAAACCTTCTGCTTATCAAGAGATCGTTTTATCGCATTTATTCTGTCGCGAAGCTTCGCCGCCTTCTCAAATTCCAGATTCTCGGCTGCCTCTTCCATACGTTTTTGAAGATCACCTATTGCCGCAGAGCTTCCGCCTTTCAGGAAGTTCAACGCCTCTTCAACCGACTCCGTATATTCTTTTTCCGATATCTTTCCCGCGCACGGTGCCGAGCACTGTGAAATAAAAAATCTCAGACACGGCCTCGCTTTTCCTTTATCTCTCGGAAAAACCTTGTTGCAGGTAGGCAACCGGTAAATTTTCACCGCTTCGTCAACAGCGTTTGCAACCGTGTAATGACTCGTATAGGGACCTATATATTTTGCCCCGTCATCCGTTTTCTGCAACACGGCAGATATCTTCGGCCAGCCGTCATTACCGACTCTTATATAACTGTAACCTTTATCGTCCTTCAATAATATATTATACTTTGGAGAGTACTGTTTTATCAGACTGCATTCAAGCACGAGTGCTTCAAATTCGCTGTCCGTCAGAATATAGTCGAAATCCGCAACATTTTCGACCATTTTAATAACCTTGGTGCCGTGATTTCTGTTGGAGCCGAAATACTGACTTACACGGTTTTTGAGCGCCTTTGCTTTTCCGACGTAAATTATATCTCCGTTTTTGTTTTTCATGAGATATACTCCGGGCGTCAGAGGAAGGCTCATCGCCTTTCGCCGAAGCTCCTGCAAAGTCAGTATCTTTTTTTCAGACAAAGTTATCCCTCCAAAGAGAAAACCTCCATGCTTCTTCGAAAGCCGAATTGTGATCGGTTTACAAAGGCATGAAGGCAGTCTTCAAAATTCAGTTTACCGTTGCTTATTCAGCAAAACCGGAATTTACGAGGCGGACAAGCTCATCGACGGCCTGTTCCTCATCGGATCCGCCTGCGATGATGCGAATCTGTGTGCCGCCCATAATGCCGAGAGAGAGAACACCGAGAAGACTCTTTGCATTGACTCTGCGTTCTTCCTTCTCAACCCAGATAGACGACTTGAACTCGTTAGCCTTCTGAATGAAAAATGTAGCAGGACGAGCATGAAGCCCAACCTGATTCTGAACCGTAACGTCTTTTACATACATAACTCTATAACTCCCACACAAAAATTCCTTTTACTTGTACTACATATTATATCATAAAACTTTTCTCCGTCAATCATTGAGCCGTCGTTTTGAAATAATTCATATGCTCTCATAAAACCTCCGTGTTGCGAAGGTATCAATTTTGGTTATTTTGACAACGTTTTTTATTATCCACGCCCGAAAAAGTCCGAAAAACTGTATAATACTTACATATATTCTTATTCTTCTTGATTTTGCCTTATCTCGATATTATAATTAGAAAAAACATCGGAGGTAATTTAAATGATAATAAGTGCGAAAAAAGAACTGATTTTTGATGAAATACGTCCCACTCCGTCATGCCACGCTTCAACCGTTCTCCCTCTCGATAACGGCGATGTTCTCGCCGCATGGTTCGGCGGCACCGCGGAAGGAAAAGACGACGTTGATATCTACGTGGCAAGACGCACCGAAGGCAGATGGCTTACCGCCGAACGTATAACGGCGGATCCCGACACTCCTCACTGGAATCCCGTTCTCTTCAAAACCGAAGACGGCACCGTTTTCCTCTTTTTCAAGGTAGGCAAAAAGATTTCGATCTGGCAGACCTATTTCTGCACCTCGACCGATAACGGTCTTTCGTGGTCTTCTCCCGAAGAGCTTGTTCCCGGTGACGAAACAGGCGGAAGAGGCCCCGTCAAGAATAAGCCGATTCTTCTCTCCGACGGTACCGTTCTCGCTCCCGCTTCTTCGGAACAGCCCGACTGGCTCTCCTTCATGGATATTTCCCGTGACGGTTGCAGAACGTGGGAGAAACAGCAGATCGTTCCCGCAAGAAAGATTTCCGGCACTCCCGTAAAGCTCATACAGCCCACTCTGTGGGAATCCGAACCGGGCAAAGTCCACGCTCTTCTCCGTTCCGCAAGAGGTCATGCGTACCGCAGTGATTCCGACGATTACGGAGTCACGTGGTCGAAGGCTTATCCCACCAAGATCAAAAATCCTAACAGCGGACTCGACGTCACGAAGCTCGACGACGGCACGCTTATCCTCATTAACAATCCCGCTTCACGCAACTGGGGTGTACGTGCACCGCTCACTCTCACAAAATCAACCGACAATGGCTCAACGTGGGAAGAAATCCTCGTTCTCGAAAAACGCCGTGACAAGGATGATGAGTTTTCCTATCCCGCCATTGTTGCCGTAAATAATAAGCTCTACATGACATACACCTACCAGAGAGAAAAAATCGCCTACTGGGAAGTTGAGTTAGGTTAATATACAAAAATTTTTAAACTTACAGCCTGATTCTAATAAGATTAAAAGTTGGTTGCATGGTGAAATCCGATGCAGCCAACTTTCTTATTATCAACTTTTGATCTGAGTCAGCGTAACCCTTCTTTAATCCTTAAAGGAAAGACACCCTTGTCTTTCGCTGGGGTAATAATAAGAGCCGTAATAGTTACAATACTGTCTGCCGTTACCGTCTTTTTTGTAAGGATTCCAATAAATACAACCGTTTGCACAGTTCTTTCCGCAAAACTTTCCTTCGGGAATAACTATGTTCTTATCACAAATTCTCTCTTTCATTTTTTCACCTCCTCAGATATGATTTTTAATTTACTTTTAGTTACTGAAATACTTTTACCGTCATAAACAGCCTTATAAGGAATTAAGCATGAATTTGGTATTATTAT
>JAZSPN010000131.1:0-19404 GCA_045537495.1 Acutalibacteraceae bacterium | reverse complement strand
GGTCAGAACTTTGTGAATCCCGCGCTTCTTGCGAGAATCGTTCTCATGGTATCGTTTCCGAAAGCAATGCTTTCTTCGTGGGCAACACCGTTCGCATGGAGAAGCGACACTCCCGATGCAATAACGTCGGCAACGCCTCTTGCGGTTATCAAGTCGGGCGAGGGCGAAATGCCGTCACTGCTTGAAATGCTCTTTGCAAAAGCGGGAAGCCTTGGCGAGGTATGTGCGGTTGCACTTATTATCGGCGGTATTTACCTCGTTATCCGCAAGGTTATTTCTCCCGTTATTCCTCTTTGCTATGTCGGTACGGTTGCGGTTTTCATGCTTATTTTCGGCTTCGTAAAGAGCGATAACGCATTCATGTTCATGCTCAACGAGATTCTTGCAGGCGGACTTCTTCTCGGTGCCGTTTTCATGGCAACGGATTATACGACTTCCCCGACAAGTCCTTCGGGCAAGGTTATCTTTGCAATCGGATGCGGTCTTATTACTTCACTTATAAGACTCTTCGGCAACATGAACGAGGGTGTTTCCTTCTCGATAATCATCATGAATATCCTTGTTCCCCACATTGACAATCTTACGGCTCCGATTCCGTTCGGTGCGGTCAAAGAAAAGAAACACCGCAAAAAAGAAACAGAGGAGGTTGCAAAATGATGAAGAATTTTAAAGAGATTCTTACTCCCGCAATTGCACTTTTCTGTATCTGTCTTGTGGCGGCACTTCTTCTCGGACTTACAAACTCCGTAACGTATCAGAAAATTGCCGATATTGCCGTTCAGACGGAAAACAGCGCAAGAGCTTCGGTTTTTCCCGAAGCGGAAAAATTCGGTGAAAACAAGACGGTAACGCTTGACGGTGCCGAGTATTCATACAACGAGGCGCTTGATGCCGACGGAAGCGTTATCGGATATACATTTTCCACCGCTTCAAAGGGCTACGGCGGAGATGTTGCCATAATGACGGGTGTCAATGCCGACGGAACAATAAATGCAATCGAGGTGCTTGATGTCAGCAACGAAACCCCGGGACTCGGCTCAAATGCAAAGAAAGACAGCTTCAAAAGTCAGTTTACGGGCATGAGCGGTGTCATCGGTGTTTCCACGGCAAGCAAAAAGACGGCAAACAGCATCGATGCTCTCACGGGCGCAACTTACACTTCGAACGGCGTTGCGAATGCCGTAAATCAGGCTCTCAGTCTTTATGAGGAAATTGTTAAAGGAGGTGCGGTGAATGGCTGAAAAGAAAACACTCAGACACGAATTCAGTAAAGGCCTTATTGCCGAAAACCCCGTTTTGCGACTTGTACTCGGTACTTGTCCCACGCTTGCCACCAGTACCTCGATGGTAAATGCACTCGGCATGGGAATATCGGTAACACTTGTTCTGCTTTGCTCAAACATCGTTATTTCGCTTCTCAGAAAGGTTATTCCCTCAAAGGTCAGAATTCCCGCCTACATAGTTGTTATCGCTTCCTTCGTAACGATAGTACAGCTTCTCATCAAGGCGTTTATTCCTGCACTCGATGAAGCACTCGGCGTATTCCTTCCGCTTATAGTTGTTAACTGTATTCTTCTCGGAAGAGCCGAAGCCTTTGCAGGCAAGAACAGCGTTCTCGCTTCTGCTGCCGACGGACTCGGAATGGGTATCGGCTTTACCGCCGCCGTATTTTGCATGGCGACAATCCGTGAATTCTTCGGAAACGGCACTCTCTTCACGGGTGCTGACAGCCTTCTCGGTCTGTTCGGAATAACATCCTTTACGGGTATCGAGATTTTCTCAAGACTTCCCGAATCTCTCAACATTGAACCGATTCTTATATTCATTCTTGCACCCGGCGGTTTCTTTACCTTCGGCATCCTTATGGCTGTTGCAAACCGTATTGCGGAAAGCAAGGGCAAGAAAAAGGCGGAGCTTAACGGTTGTGAAAGCTGTCCCATGGCGGCCTCCTGTGCACTTAAAGGAAGCTGTGAAGCTTCGGAAGAAAACAAAGAGGAGGTTACTGTATAATGATTAAATATTATATTGCGATAGTCCTCACGGCGATTCTTACCGAAAACTTTGTTCTTGCAAAGTTCCTCGGAATTTGTCCCTTCCTCGGAGTTTCCAAAAAACTCAATACCGCGGTCGGAATGTCGGCGGCAGTTATATTTGTTATGGCTATGTCAACGGCAGTTACATATCCCATCAACAAATTCCTTCTTATGCCGAACGATCTCGAATATCTTCAGACCATAGTATTCATACTTGTTATTGCGGCGCTTGTTCAGCTTGTTGAAATTACACTCAAACGCTTTATTCCTTCGCTGTACAGCGCACTCGGAATTTATCTTCCGCTTATCACGACAAACTGTGCCGTTCTCGGCGTAGTTCTTCTGAACGTTGAAAAGGCGGCTGCCGATGCTTCTTTCGGATTTGCGGCTTCGATGTTCAACTCCGTAGGTGCGGGACTCGGATTCCTCCTGGCAATGGTTATGTTCTCCGGTGTACGCAGCAAGCTTGAGTCTGCCGATATACCGAAATTCATGCAGGGACTTCCCATTACGCTTGTAGCAGCATCGCTTGTTTCGGTGTCCTTCCTCGGCTTTGGCGGTGTTGTAGAAAATATTTTCGGTTAATTACAGTTGAGAAAGGAGAACAGATAAGATATGAGTCCGGTTTTACTTGCTGTAATTATTGTTTCCGCGATAGGTCTTATTGCGGGACTCGGTCTTGCAATTGCTTCCATTGTAATGGCGGTTCCCGTCGATGAAAAAGCGGAAGCCATCCGTGAATGTCTTCCCGGTGCCAACTGCGGTGCTTGCGGTTTTTCGGGATGTGACGGCTATGCGGCGGCTCTTTCAAAAGGAGAAACCACCGATACCTCTCTTTGTGCACCGGGCGGTGCCGATACTTCGAAGGCGATTGCCGAGCTTACGGGACTCGTTGCCGCAGAAACGATTCCCATGACGGCGGTTGTACACTGCAAGGGTAACAATCAGAATGCCGAAAACAAGCTTATTTATGCAGGCATAGAAAGCTGTAAAATGGCAATTCAGGTGTTCGGCGGTCCGAAGTCGTGTTCATTCGGCTGTGTCGGCTACGGCGACTGTCAGAAGGTCTGTCAGTTTGATGCAATTTCGATATGTGACGGAGTTGCAAGAGTTAATCCCGATGCTTGCAGAGCGTGTAAAATGTGCATTGCGGAATGTCCCAAGAACATTATTTCTCTTATTCCGAAAGAAAAGGCAAATGCCGTTGTCCTTTGTATGAATCACGACAAGGGTGCCCTCACGAGAAAAGAGTGCAAGGCGGGCTGTATCGGATGTATGAAGTGTGTTAAAAACTGTGAAGCGGGAGCGATTTCCGTTATTAATTTCTGTGCAACCGTGGATACGGAAAAATGTACCGGTTGCGGAAAGTGTGTGGACGGATGTCCCGTAAAATGTATTTATATGCAGGGTAATATCTGCATGGTAAAGGAAGAGGTAAATGTATTATAAAATAGAAAATGATTATTTGTCGGCGGAGATAAACGATGCGGGCGCAGAGCTTCATTCGCTTTATTCGAAAGAAAACGGCTTCGAGTATCTCTGGCAGGGGAATCCCGATATCTGGTACGGACAGTCGCCCGTGCTTTTCCCGATAATCGGCAGACTTCTCGACGACAAATACCGCTACAACGGCAAAGAATATACAATGCAGAAGCACGGTTTCGCAAGAAAGATGACCTTCGACGTTGTATCCTGTGAAAGAAACACGGCGGTCTTTGTGCTTAAAAGCAACGAGGCAACGCTTGCTCAGTATCCGTTTGAGTTTGAGCTTTACGTGAAGTTCGAGCTTCTCGGAAAAGCACTTCACGCGACGCATACCGTTGTCAACAAGACGGACGGTGAAATGTATTTTTCAATCGGCGGACATCCCGGCTTCAACTGTGAAATCGGCGATTATCTCCAGTTTGACAAAAATGAAACTCTCGGCACGGAAACAATCGATTCCGATTCCATCCGTCTTCCGGACAAGACACCCGTGCTTGACGGTGAAGACAAAATCGTTATCACGAAGGATATTTTCAACAACGATGCGCTTATTCTGTCGGATATCAAGTCGAATGCCGTAACGCTCAGAAGCAATAATCACGACAGAGCCGTACGCTTCACATTCGGCGATGTACCGTATCTCGGAATATGGGCAAAGCCGGGTGCACCGTATGTTTGCATTGAGCCCTGGTGCGGTGTAAATGACGACAGAAGAGTACGCGATGACATCAGCGAAAAAGATGCAATTATGCGTTTGCCCAAGGGCGGAATTTTCGATCTTGTTTATACGGCGGAGATTTTATAAGAAGCTATGAAAATTGTACTTTTAACAGCTTTCGGAGTCGGAGGTGCATCGATAATCGGTGCACTTCTCGGCTTCATTTTCAAAAAAACCACACATAAATTCAGCGACATTGTACTTGCCTTTGCGGCAGGAGTCATGCTCTGTGCATCGGTTATAGGACTCGTTGTGCCGTCCGTTGAGCTTGGCGGCAGATATGCGATAATCGTAACGGTTATCGGAGTACTTTGCGGTGCTTTTTGTGTCAACGTTATCGATAAGCTGGTACCGCATCTTCACAAGCTTGCGGGTGCGGATACGGAAGCTCATCCGGAAAAACAGGAGCAGCTGAGCAAGGTACTGCTTTTTGTCATTGCAATAGCGATACATAATCTTCCCGAGGGTATAGCGGCAGGTGTCGGCTTCGGCACGGGAAATATCGGTGATGCACTGACGATAGCAGGGGGTATTGCACTCCAGAACATTCCCGAGGGTATGGTTATAATAGGACCTATGCTTGCTACGGGAATGAGTCACGGAAGGACGTTCATAATAGCCGTGATTACGGGACTGGTCGAAATTATCGGTACGCTGATGGGTTATTTTGCAGTCAGCATATCGAGTGCGGTACTTCCGTTTGCACTTGCGTTTGCAGGCGGTACGATGCTTTATGTAATAAGTGACGAAATGATACCCGAAACTCACGCTCACGGAAGCGAAAGAGGAGCAACCTATTCTCTCATCGCGGGATTCTGTCTTATGCTTGTGTTCGATGTCGTTTTAGGTTAAAGGAGAATAATCAAATGATTAAATATATAGGTGTTAACGATCATAACATAGACCTGTTTGAGGGACAGTATATTGTTCCGAACGGAATGTCATACAATTCCTACATCATCCTTGACGAAAAAATTGCCGTTATGGATACCGTCGATGCTTCGTTTTCCGATGAATGGCTTTGCAATGTGAAAACTGAACTCGAAGGCAGAAAGCCCGATTATCTTATAGTTCAGCACATGGAGCCGGATCATTCCGCAAATATTGATGTGTTTGCAAAGATGTATCCCGAAGCGGTTATAGTTGCAACCGACAGAGCTTTCGTGATGATGAAAAAGTTTTTCGGCACGGACTATTCGGACAGAAGAATCATTGTCGGTGACGGTGATTCTCTCAGCCTCGGCAGAAAGACTCTCACATTCTGCACGGCACCGATGGTTCACTGGCCCGAAGTCATAATGACGTATGACGCGGATGAAAAAGTTCTGTTTTCCGCCGATGCCTTCGGAAAATTCGGTGCACTCGACATACAGGAGGACTGGGCATGCGAGGCGCGACGCTACTATATCGGCATTGTCGGAAAGTACGGAGCCCAGGTCCAGGCCGTTCTCAAAAAAGCCGCTTCGCTCGAAATCGAAAAAATCTGCCCCCTGCACGGTCCCGTACTGACGGAAAACCTCGGCTACTATCTCGATCTCTATAACACCTGGTCGTCGTACGGTGTCGAGAGTGACGGCGTTGTAATTTGCTACACATCCGTCTACGGCAATACAAAGAAGGCTGTTGAGCTTCTCGAAAAGGAGCTTCTTGAAAAGGGCTGTCCGAAAGTGGCGGTAAATGACCTTGCACGCTGTGACAGAGCGGAAGCCGTCGAGGATGCGTTCAGATACGGAAAAATCGTTCTTGCCACCACGACGTATAACGGCGAGATTTTCCCGTTTATGCGGGATTTCATAAATGAGCTTACTGAAAGAGGGTATAAAAACCGCCTTGTCGGTATCATCGAAAACGGCACATGGGCACCCGTTGCGGCAAGAACTGTCAAAAAAATGCTTGAAACTTCCAAGAATCTGACATTTACCGATACGACGGTAACGGTGCATTCAGCTGTCAGCGATGAAAATGTTGAGCAGATAAAAGCTCTTGCAGAAGAATTGCTTTGATGAAATCGGGGAGCCTCACGGCTCCCTTTTAAGGTGAAGAAATGCAGTATCTTATATCATTTTTTGAAGGTATAGTGACATTTATTTCTCCGTGTCTTTTGCCTATGCTTCCCGTGTACATTTCGTATTTTGCAGGGGGAGAAAAAGAGAGAAGCACCGCAGGTACGCTGAAAAATGCGATAGGTTTTGTAATGGGATTTTCGGCGGTGTTCATTCTTCTCGGAGCACTGGCAGGAACTCTCGGAAGCTTCCTTAAACAGTACAGAACGGTTGTCAATATCGTAACGGGAGCAGTTGTTCTGATGTTCGGACTGCATTTTCTCGGACTGTTTGAATTGAAGTTTTTCAAAGGAATGAAAAGCTTCCGAAGGAAAAAGAACACGGGCTTCTTTTCGTCGGTGTTGCTCGGCACCGTTTTTTCAATCGGTTGGACACCCTGTGTCGGCGCATTTTTAGGATCCGCACTGATGCTTGCTTCACAACAGGGCGAAGTGATGACGGGAGTTTTTATGCTGACGGCATATTCTCTCGGACTCGGGGTGCCGTTTATCGTGAGTGCCGTTCTCATCGACAAATTGAAAGTTGCGTTCGATTTCATAAAGAGTCACTATAAGATTATCAACACCGTTTGCGGTATACTTCTTGCGGTTATCGGTATAATGATGATGACAGGGCTTCTCGAAAAGTTACTCTTGATGCTCGGATAGGAGAAACAATGAAAAAATCTGTTAAATGGATAGTGATGGCTGCTATCAGCATCGGTATTTTTGTGTGCGTGTATCTTGCGTATAATAACCTTAAGGATGACTATAATCCGAACAGCTTTTCGGAAATCAGCGAAACGGCAACCGAAACAGACGACGCAAATCAGGCAGTTTCGGCACCCGATTTTACCGTTTATGACGGTGACGGAAATGCCGTAAAGCTTTCCGATTTTGTCGGTAAGCCGATAGTGCTCAACTTCTGGGCATCGTGGTGTTATTATTGCAAGCAGGAAATGCCCGATTTTGAGGATGCTTTCAAAAAGTATGATGATATCTGCTTTATGATGGTAAATGTAACCGACGGCGGACAGGAAACGCTTGAAACGGCGAAAAGCTACGTTGAAAAAGAAGGCTTTACGTTTCCCGTTTACTTTGATACTTCGCTTCAGGCCGCCAACACATACGGAGCCTACGGATTGCCGATGACATTTTTTATTGATGCAGACGGCAATGTGGTGACATACGCATCGGGAATGCTTACCGCCGAAAATCTTGAAAAGGCGATTGAGCTTATCCGATAAGAGTAAAACGAAAGTTGACTTTTTCGATACGGAATAGTATACTTGTCGTATGGCAAAGAGAAAAATCCGAGAATGTGCGTGAGATGCTTTATTTCAGACATATTGGATTCCCGTTTACAAAAGTATAATACAGAAAACAGCGAAAGGCAGGTGGACAAAATGACAATGATGATCGGCACAATGAATCGGAGAAGCGTTTTGTCCGTTTGCGATTGATGAATATCTTTCTGTAAGTGCAAGGCATCTCCGAACGGGAGGTGCCTTTTTTTGCGGAAGGCATATTGCAAAGAAGAAAACCGAAAGCCGTGTAAAAGCGATGTCAGAAAAATGGCTTGGCAGGCAAGAAAAAACAGAAATACCGCCTTTAAAGCACGGTACTATAAAGGTAAAATCATCGGCTTTAAGTATTCAGATGTTGATGAAATAAACTATGTGTTGCCCGAATTCAGGGGAGTGGAGAAAATTTATGAGTAATCAGAATATATTTGACAATGAAGTGTTCTTTGAAGGTTACAAGTCGTTGCGGGACAGTCCTCTGAATTACAACGATTTACTCGAACAGCCGGCAATGACAAAAATGTTACCCGACCTGACGGAAAAATGTGTTCTCGATTTAGGTTGCGGCTACGGTCACAATTGTGTTGATTTTGTGCGCCGAGGTGCAAGACACGTTGTCGGAGTGGATATTTCCGAAAAAATGCTTGAAGTGGCAAAAAGAGACTCTTCCGACAATAAAATCAGGTATGTTAACATGAGTATGACAGATATAAAAAATCTCGGTGAGAAGTTCGACTTTATTTACAGTTCGTTGGCTTTTCATTATATTGAGGATTTTGATTCGTTTTCGGAAGAAATGTTTGAGGTGTTAAACCGCGGAGGACGGTTGCTGTTTTCACAGGAGCATCCGATTATTACGGCCACGCTTGACGGAAACGGCCATTTTAATAAAGATGAAAACGGAAAAAGAGTTTCGTACACCTTTTCAAATTACAACGAACCGGGCAAACGCGAAATACACTGGTATGTAGACGGTGTAATAAAGTATCACAGAACGTTCGGCAATATTGTTAATGCGCTTGCAAAAGCGGGATTTATTATTGAAGAGATCGGTGAACCTGTTCCGATGGAGTGGGCAGTTGAAAAATTGCCCGCAATCGTAAAAGAATACATCAAGCCGAATTTTTTAATCGTAAAGGCTCGTAAAGCGTAAATGATTTATAAAACGGAGGTGCAGACTTGGCGAAAAAAGTAACCGTCGTCCCGTACAGTGAACGGTGGAAAACGGATTTTGAGATTATCAGACAGTACCTTTTGTCAGAGGTCGAAGATTATATAATGTCGGTTGAGCACGTAGGCAGCACTTCCGTTGAAGGGCTTTCGGCAAAACCGATTATTGATATAGATATCGTTATCAAGGACTATTCCGTGTTTGATACACTGGTTGAGCGCTTAGCTATTCTCGGCTACATACACGAAGGTGACCTCGGAATAAAAGACAGAGAAGCATTTGATTACAGAGGAAATGGGAGTTTGCCGAAGCATCATTTGTACGTTTGCCCCGAATTTTCGAAAGAGCTTCAAAGGCACATCTCTTTCAGGGATTATTTAAGAAGCAACACCGAAGCAAAACTTCAATACGGCAGAATAAAGGAAGAGGGGGCAAAATTATTTCCCGACAGCATTGATGATTACATTGCGTATAAATCACCCTGTATTGAGGAGATTTATAAAAAATGCGGACTAAAGAGATTTAAAGCAATATTCTTTGACCGCGACGGAACACTGACGTATTTCACAGCTGAAAAAGAAGCTTGGCGGGATAATCAAATCGCCGTTTGGAGTGGTAAACCGTTTGAGCTTTCCTATGAAAAGATGATGAATCTGTTCCGTATTGCGAGTGAGGGCAGAAAGCCTTGGTATAAAACGCTCGACGATGAACGCGAATTTTTTAAGCGATACTATTATCATCTGCTTGTCGGCGAAGGTGTGACGGATGACACTGAAAATAAAGCGGAGCTGCTCTTTGATGAACTCTGGTGCAACGGCGACAGAGCGTTGTTTCCCGAAACGGTTGAGGTGCTTGAGTATTTCAAAAGCTATGGTTGTAAAATTGGTGTTATCAGCGACACATCTCCCTCACTTGAATTTACATTACAGCAACTTGGCATTGCAGGCTACTTCACATCGTTTACGGCAAGCTCCCTGGTTGGTGCAGGAAAACCCGATCCGATCATTTTTAATGCGGCGCTTAAGTCGCAAGGCGTAACAGCCGAAGAAAGCATATTTGTTGACGATTGCAAAGAAGAAGCCGTCGGTGCAAGAGGACAGGGCTTTACATCGTTTTATCTTGACCGAAGCGGTGAAAACAATGACGAATGGACGATACATAATCTGAAACAGCTGATTTATTTTGTTGAGGGCTTATGATGAAAAACGAAAGCTTAAAAAGGACTTTTGATACAGTCGCCGATGCCTACGAAAAATTTCGTCCCGGATATGTTGATGAACTGTACAAGACGGTTTTTGAATACAAATCAATCGACAACTCCGACCGTGTTGTTGAAATAGGTATCGGTGGCGGTCAGGCGACATTACCGTTTTTGAAAACGGGCTGTAGCCTTATCGCGGTTGATTGCGGAGAAAACTTCTGCAAGATCTGCCGTGAGAAATTTAAAGAATATCCGAATTTTTCGGCAGTTACGGAAAATTTCGAAGACATTTCTTTGAACGGCGAATACGATTTAATCTATTCCGCTTCGGCATTTCACTGGATAGATGAGGAAATCGGATACAAAAAGGTTTATGATATGCTTAAAAAAGGCGGAGTGTTTGCGCGTTTTGCGAATCACCCTTACCGTGATAAAGGAAACCCTGCTCTGTCGGAAGAAATTGACGAAGTCTATGCGCAATACTATTATAAATACTACAATAAAGAGCCCGAAAAGCCGACGGAATACAGCGAAGAGCAGGCACGAAAAAGAGCGTTGATTGCCGAGAAATACGGTTTTTCGGATATTAAATACAAGTTGTTTTACAGAACACGTACATTCACGGCGAAAGAATATGTGATGCTTATCGGTACGTATTCGGACCATACAGCGATTGAAGAAAATGTCAGAACGGAGTTCTTTTCAAAGATAGAAGATGCAATCAACCGACACAGCGGTATGATTAAAATTTACGATACAACAGATTTACAGCTGGCAAGGAAATGAGTGAATGGTAAAGCAAGTTAAGAATAAAAAACAACTGAATATTTGTCTTGAAATAATACGCAATAGTTTTATGACGGTTGCAGAAGAGTTCGGCTTTAATGAAATTAACTGTCCTTCACACACTGCATTCATGACAACGGATAAGCTCGAAAGTCAATTCGATAATGGCAGACCGATGTTTTTGTTTTATCAGGACGATACTCCTGTCGGTTATTTTTCTCTGACAAAACGCAATGATGACGAATGGGAGCTTAACAACCTCGCGGTACTGCCTGCATATCGTCATCTCGGTATAGGTAAAGCAATGGTTGAATATGCTGTTGCAACAGTTAAAGAATACGGTGGCAACAGCATTTTAATCGGTATAATTGAAGAAAACTCAAGGCTGAAAAACTGGTATTCCAATCTCGGATTTAAGCACATTTCAACGCGTGATTTCGAGCATTTGCCGTTTACGGTCGGTTTTATGGAATTCGATTTTAATAACGGCATTACATTCGAATACCTCGACAAGAACGGCTTTTTCGATGTTTCTCGTGATATTTTCAACATCCTTGCCGATAACATGGAAAAAATCGCACCTACCGACAACGCAAGAGAAGAGGATTACACTTGCTGGTATGACGGAGTCGGCAACGGACTGAATCGTGAAGAGCGTCAGATTGTGCTTGTTAAAGAAAGCGGTGATATCATCGGATATTTTCAATACTGCACAAATGCAGATACATTTATGATGGAAGAAATTCAGATTAAACCCGAATATCACGGCAGAAGTATTTTCAGAAAGCTTTACGGCTTCTTGATTGACAACATCGGTGAAGAAGTCCGATTTGTCGAAGCTTATGCCAACATTAATAATCATAAATCAATCGGAATTCTCGAAAGAATGGGGCTTAGTAAAATCGGAATGAACAAGAACGGTCACAGCTTCCGCTTCCGAGGAAAGTATGCCGATTTGTTACGGTGGTATAATTCAAATGAAGGGAAACAGGTTCGTGATGAGAAAAGCAGCAATATGTGACATTCCTGCAATAGCAGAATTATATCGTGAGCAATTCAAAGAAATGGCGAAGCTGATGCCCGATTTCATAAAAGAAGGGGATCAAAGTGAGGAATTCATCAAAAATACGATTGCCGATGAAAATTCCGATATCCTCGTTTGCGAAGAAAACGGAGAAATTGTCGGATTTATTCTGATTCAGGTTAAGAACAGACCGAATTTTTCTTTTGTCGTGGAAGGAAAATACTGCTACATAATGGATGTAATCGTAACCGAAAACAGTCGGGGAAGAGGCATCGGAACAGAGCTTATCAACTCTGCCAAGGAATGGGCAAAAGAACGTGATTGTTTATTTGTAAATCTGGATGTTCTTGAAAAAAATACCCGTGCAATTGAACTGTATGAAAAACTCGGATTTATGTCTAAATCCCGGGAGATGTATTGTTCCCTGTGAATTTGCAAGGCACAAAAAAGCGGTCTGCTTCGGAAACCCGTTGCAGACCGCTGATTTATTTGTGAGATTTCAGAAGTTGTAATTCGGAGCGACCGGCTTGCCCGTTTTTGCGGATTCGATGATGGCAAGACATACTTCGACGGTCTTGGCGCCTTCTCTTGCATCCGTCGGAACGGGAGTGTCGTTGATAATGGATTCGGCAAAGACCTCGAATTCCTTGAGATAATTGTGGTTGTTAACCTCGAGCTCGATGATCTGAGGCTCATGAGCGAGTCCGTCTTCACCTGCAACGAAAAGCTGCATGGTGGGGGAAGTGTTGTCGCAGATGATGGTGCCCTTTGTGCCGTAAACGAGAGTGCGCATGGTGTAGTCACGCTTACAACCCGTTGAAACGAAAACTTTGCCTGCAAGGTTATCGTCGAATTTGAGAACGGCTATGGTTGCATCATCGTAATCAACCTGAGGAAGAAGCTTGTGAGTGCCGTAAGCGAAAACCTCGACGGGATCACCTGCAAGCCAGCGGATAAGATCGACGGCGTGACATCCTCCGCCGACTACGCCGTGACGTGTGGGATCCGATCTCCAGCTCTGCTTGTTGTCAACTATGTACATGTAGTCGTGTGCGTATTCGGATTCGATGAAATAGATATCGCCGATAAGCCCGGAATCAATGATTTCCTTGGCCTTTGCAAAAGCGGGAGTAAAACGGCAGATCTGACCTACCATGAATTTTCCTTCTGCCTCGTCGGCGGCTTTTACGATTTCTTCAACATCCTCACGGTTGAGAGCGAGAGGTTTTTCGCAAAGAACGTGCTTGCCTGCACGGAGAAGCTCAACGGAAACCTGTCTGTGAAGCTGATCGGGAATTGCAACACTTACGACATTGATTTCTTCGTTGTCGATGAGCTCGTGATAATCGGTTACCCATTTATCTTCGGGGATGTTGTATTTTTCGCCCGTGAAGCGGAGAGCCTCGGGATCTGTGTCGCATATGGCACCGATTTCGGCACCGTAGCCCATGGCGCCTTCAACGTGTGCTCTGCCGAATTGTAAACCGATATTGCCTACTACCAATTTTTTGTCCATTCAGATAACTCCTTGTAAAATATTTACTCACATATTCTACAACAAAAAAGTTAAATTCGCAATAGCTTTTTATAAAGTTTTGAGATAGGAGAAAAGCTCGTCGAGGTTTTCGAGTATAAGCTTCAGTGCCTTGAAAAACCATGCTACCTGACGTGTAAAGAAATTCCCTTCGGGCTTTTTAACGGAAAGCTCCTGAGTGTTTTCGATGAAGTTTTCCGTCTTGGTGAATTTGAAATTGCAGACGGCAGCGGCATGATCGGAAAGACTTATGCCGTTTTCGTCGCATATTCTCAGATACTCGAAGTCGTATGCTTCAACGGTTACTCCGCCGCCGTCACGGTAAAGGAATTTTTCAACGGAATTCCATTTGCCCCAGGGATCACCGAGAGGATACCATGAGCCGAAGTTTTTGTAGTCGCCGCCGTTGTATTGCTCGGTCCAGGCATCCTTGAAACCGCCTGTTTCGTGGAAGTAATAGTTGAACTTACAGTCGTAGGGAGAATGGCTGTAAACATTGAAATCACCCGTAACGATGACAGGTCTGTCATAGGATTTGCTGTTTCCTTCGATGAAATCCGCAAGCTGAGCAAAATTCTTCTCTCGTGCAGAGATTGAGCCTTCGTCACCGAAGGCATCGGCGTGGATATTATAAAAATCAATGTAAATACCGTTGCCGATATCGATAACCGTGTAAAGGATTCCCTTCGGAGTCAGCGCATCGGCCCCGTGATCAATTATTCCGTAGGCATCGTTCCACTTGATTCTTGTTTCATTGTAAATCGGCATCGACTTTGTGAAGGTGTTCAAGCCGTCACCGCCGGGAACATAGCCCGTATGGTGTGTCTGATATCTGTATTCGGGAAGAGAGGAAACGAGAGCTCTGTGTCTGCCGAAATCCTCCTGTACGGCGACGATGTCAAAATCGTTCTTGGAGATGTAGTCGCCGATGGCTTGCTGATTTTCAGCAACGTTTGTCGTGAAGCTCGGAAGTCCCTTGACATTGTAGTTGATTGCCTTTAAAATAACGGTATCACTTTCCGCCGAAACGGAAACCGTCATACAGAATACGGTTACGGCAACCCAAAGCAACGAAATAATTCTTTTCATGCAACATCACCCTTTCGGGGATATAATATCATAATATTTTTTGCTTGTAAAGAATTTTGTGGATAAAGTTCAGAATAATATTTATTTAAGAAGTGATTTTTGTTTAAAATACTGACGGTAAAGGGATAATTTAAAAAGTTTTAAAAAGAGTAAAAAAAGACTTGAATTTGTTTGAATAATATGGTAGAATGTTTAAGCATTTGTGTCCGTCTTACGGGACGGGGTTTAATGCCAAAACATTAAAGCGGACGGTCCTCTTGTATTTGTATTGAAGAATATTATGAACGTCTGAAAAAACCGGAGGAAAGAAAAATGGATGCACTCAGACTCATCGCACAGGAAAACATCAAAGAACAGAAGCCCCAGGTAGAGATCGGCAGCACCGTTAAGGTTTATGCAAAGATCCGCGAGGGCGAAAGAGAAAGAATTCAGATCTTCGAGGGTACTGTAATTGCAAAGAAGGGTTCAGGCGTTGCCGAAACTTTCACAGTTCGCAGAGTATCCTACGGCGTAGGCGTAGAGAAGGTATTCCCCGTACATTCTCCCAACGTTGAGAAGGTTGAGCTTGTCAGAAAAGGCCGTGTACGCAGAAGTAAGCTTTACTATCTTCGTGACAGAGTCGGTAAGTCTGCTAAGGTCAAGGAGAAGATCTGATCGGATCGTTTTTCGTCGGCTACCATGTGCCGGCAAAGTGTGAGCTGATGACTCTGTGAGAACTTCACAGAGTCTGATCAATGCCCGGCATGAGGCAATGCACCTGTTGTACTGTCCGTTTTGTTATTCAGAGTCGGATCGTGTACGGATGTGTTGTCCTGTGTCGGGTTTTGTTTTTATTACTGATTATCGTGAGGTGAACGGTTTGCAGGAAGCTATGTATGATACCTGGTATAAGCTTATAAGAAGTATTGATGAAGATACGGAGCCCGAATCAAAGTCAAAACTTTGGTCTTTCGTATACGAATCAGGTTCGGCAGTGGCATCTGCCGTGTTTGTAATTTTCTTGCTTTTCACTTTCTTATTCCGTGCCGTCGGTGTTGTCGGTGAATCGATGCTTCCGACACTTTCAAACGGCGACTGGCTTTTGGTATCGGCAAATTCATCCGATATAGAGCGCGGGGATATTGTTATCATTACCCAGCCGAATGCTGCCGAAAAATCACTTGTCAAAAGAGTTATTGCCCTCGAGGGCGATGTTGTCAATATCGATTTTTATCTCGGTACCGTTTCCGTTAACGGAAAGACACTTTCCGAGAGCTACATTCTCGAGTCAACACACAGTGAATTTGATGTAAAGTTTCCGTTGACTGTCGGAAAAGGCCAGGTTTTTGTACTCGGTGACAACAGAAACAATTCGCTTGACAGCCGTTCAACGCAGATAGGATGTATTGACGAGGATTACATTCTCGGTGTTGCACAGTACAAAATTTTGCCCAAAATTACGGATATTAACTGATCGGGAGCATTATTATGGAACAGGACAAAGATATTGTTTTGAATGAACAGACTCAGCAGGAGGCAGAGCTTTCCGAAGATTTTGATACAACCGAGGCTGTTGAAGATCAGAGCACACCTAAAAATTTCAAAGAGAGAGTGGCTTTTTCGGTTTATGATGTAGCTTCTGTAATCGGAACGGCAATTCTTGCCATCATGATAGTTTTTACGTTCGGTTTCAGGTTTGTAGGTGTCGTGGGACCTTCAATGCAGCCGACACTCTTCGAAAATGACTGGCTTGCAGTTACGGCGACACTCAAAAATCCCGAATACGGCGACATTGTCATTATCACTCAGCCGAACGCGTACAATGAGCCTATCGTAAAGAGGGTTATTGCTACCGAAGGACAGACGGTTGATATAAGGGACGGTCATGTTTATCTCGACGGTGAGCTTCTCGTCGAAAGATATATAAGCCCTTCCGTCATAACTTCACGTGAGGATCTCGACAATTATCCCGTTACGGTTCCGAAGGGACAGGTTTTTGTTCTCGGAGATAACAGACCTCATTCTTCGGACAGCAGATCTTCTGCAATAGGGCTTATTGATAACGATTATATTATCGGAAAAGTTGCATTCCGTCTTATGCCGTTCGGAAAATGGAATGTCGATATTGAGTACGAATATTAAGAAAACGGAGAAATTATGAGTCAGAATACGGTTCAGTGGTTTCCCGGCCACATGGCGAAAACTCGCAGACAGATAAAAGAAAGCTTACCGCTTGTTGATGCCGTAACGGAGCTTCTTGATGCGAGAATTCCCATGAGCAGCCGAAACCCCGAGTTGTCGGAGCTTATAGGATCAAAACCGAGGATAGTGCTTCTCAACAAATGTGATCTTGCCGATGAAAAGGCGACGTCACAGTGGATACGCTATTTTGAAAGCACGGGTGCCGGAGTGCTGCCCGTTGATTGCAGAAGCGGAAAGGGACTTTCGGCATATCACAGTCTTGTCAGAAAGGTACTGGCAGACAAGATTGAAAGCAATGAAAAAAAAGGCATGGCGGGCAAGGCTCTCCGTGTCATGGTGGTAGGAATACCCAATACGGGAAAATCTT
Source organism: Acutalibacteraceae bacterium (assembly GCA_045537495.1). Lineage (GTDB taxonomy): Bacteria > Bacillota > Clostridia > Oscillospirales > Acutalibacteraceae > UBA1425. The sequence continues at coordinate 2,470 of JAZSPN010000131.1, read as the reverse complement.
CATTTATAAACAGGATGTCGGGCAGAAACCGTGCCAAGGTTGCAGATAAGCCGGGTGTCACAAGGCAGAATCAGTGGTTTGCGATAGGATCGGGAATTGAGCTTCTCGATACCCCCGGTGTACTGTGGCCGAAATTCGAAGATCCGACGGTAGGCGATAAGCTTGCTTTCATCGGTTCGGTAAAGGACGAGATTCTCGACAGCGAAACGATGGCGGTGCGCCTCATCGAGGTGCTTAAAAACGATTACCGCGACCGACTTGCGGAGCGTTATTCGATAACGGTTAAAGACGAAGATGCGCCGTGGGAAATACTTGAAAAAATCGGAAAAAAACGAGGCATGCTCGTCCGAGGCGGAGAAATCGATACAGAACGCACGTCAAACACGCTTCTCGATGAATACCGTGCGGGAAGACTCGGCAGAATCACGCTTGAAAGACCTGAGTAGATTTGTAAAAGTTTGAGTCAGAGCTTGCTTTGATTTAAACTTTTTTGATTTTGTGAGGTGTTAAAATGGAAGCTGTTTGGCAACCGTTCGAGGAAGAACTGAGAGATAAAGGCTACAAGGCAGTGTGCGGAGTTGACGAGGCGGGAAGAGGTCCTCTGGCAGGTCCCGTTTATGCGGCGGCGGTTATTCTTCCCGAGAATGTTGAAATCGAGGGACTCAACGATTCGAAAAAGCTGTCTGAAAAGAAAAGAGAAAAGCTTTACGGCGAAATATGCGAAAAAGCCGTTTGCTATTGTATCGCATCTGCAAGTGAGCAGGAGATTGACGAGATAAACATTTTGCAGGCAACGTTTCTTGCAATGAAAAGAGCGGTCGAAGGATTGAGCGTTAAAGCGGACTATGTACTGGTTGACGGAAACCGTATGCCGCCGTTACAGACCGAAGGCGATACGGTTATCAAGGGCGATGCTGTCTGCAAAAGTATTGCGGCGGCTTCCATACTTGCGAAGGTGAGCCGTGACCGTTTCATGGAAGAAATCGACAAAGAATATCCCGAATACTGTTTTTCTCAGCATAAGGGCTACGGCACCAAGCTTCATTACGAGAAAATCAACGAATACGGAGTATCAAAGGTGCACAGAAAAACATTTTTAAAGAAAATGCATTAAAAATTAAAGATTTACTTTAAAACAGTTAATATTTATGCTATAATATAATTTAAAGTTTTCCGAAAGGATGGTCAAGGATGTTATATACAAGCACAAGAGATAAAAGCATCAGGGTAACATCTTCCGAAGCAATTACGAGAGGTATTTCGGCGGAGGGCGGTCTTTTTGTGCCCGAAGAGATCCCCGTCATTTCCTCGGCGGATATCGAAAGACTTTCGAAGCTTGATTACAGAGGAAGAGCGAAAGAGGTTTTAAAGCTCTATTTAACCGATTTTACCGACGAAGAAATTGCCATGTGCGTTGACGGCGCATATGCGGACGGTAAGTTCAGCAGTGATGAAACGGCTCCGCTTGCAGAGCTTTCCGACAAAACGCAGATTCTTGAACTCTGGAGAGGACCTACCTGTGCATTCAAGGACATGGCGCTTCAACTTCTGCCGTATCTTCTTACCGTTTCGGCGGGCAAGAGTGCAAACGGCAAACAGATAGTCATTCTTGTGGCAACATCGGGTGATACGGGTAAGGCGGCACTTGAAGGCTTCAAGGATGTTCCGAACACGAAGATAATGGTATTTTATCCGAGTGACGGTGTCAGCCCCATGCAGAAGCTTCAGATGGCAACGCAGGAAGGCGACAACGTTGCGGTATGCGCCATTGAAGGAAACTTCGACGATGCTCAGAGCGGTGTTAAGAAGATATTCACCGATCCCGCGGTGGCAAAGAAGCTTTCGGAAAAGAATATGATGTTCTCGTCGGCAAACTCAATCAACTGGGGCAGACTTGTTCCTCAGGTCGTTTACTATGTATCTGCATACTGTGACCTCATCAGGAAGGGAACGATTAAAAACGGTGATTCTGTTAATGTTACCGTTCCTACGGGTAATTTCGGAAACATTCTTGCAGCTTACTATGCGAAACAGATGGGTATTCCGATAAAGACGCTTATATGCGCTTCAAATAAGAATAAAGTTCTTACCGATTTTATCGAAACGGGTGTTTATGACAGAAGACGTGACTTCTACTGCACATCTTCACCGTCGATGGATATTCTCATTTCAAGCAACCTCGAGCGTCTGCTCTACTTCACCGCAGGCAGTGAAAAGACTGCCGATTATATGAAACAGCTCAACACAACCGGAAAATACAGCGTTGATGCCGATGTTTTTGCAAAAATCGGTGAGAACTTTATCGGCTACTATGCTGACGAAGCAACTACCGCCGATACCATTCGTACCTGTTGGGAAAAATACGGCTATCTTTCTGATACGCACACCGCAGTTGCAATCTCTGCCGCTGAACAGTACATTGCCGAGAGCGGCGATACACTCCCGATGGTCATCGACTCCACCGCAAGCC
>JAZSPN010000109.1:0-13411 GCA_045537495.1 Acutalibacteraceae bacterium | reverse complement strand
CAGATTCTACCGTTAAGACCCTTTGCGCCTATACGGCTTCTGCCACGCTCATGCAGATCAATGAAGAAAAGTATTCCATGCTCCGAGACGGTATCCCTGTTCAGATCAAGAAAGCAGATGGCACATTCGAGACCCGCAATGCTGCTGTGTTTAATTTTGACGAGCCGGAAAAGAATCATTTCCTTGCCGTCAAAGAAAGCTTCAGCCTTAAACTCGCCGTTTCCGACAACCTCTGCCTGAATCTCGGCAGTTCCGGCTTTGTAATCAGGGAAAATCTTTACCGATTTAATATAGTTTTCAGGCGTAAATTCAAGCCATACAGTCTGCCAGATACCTGTCGTTCTCGTGTAGAAGCATCCCCACGACTCATGCCTGTAGCTCTGCTTACCCGTCGGGATAAGCGGATTTCTCGTGTCGTCCTCCGCACATACTGTGATTACGTTGTCGCCCTCGTTGACGTATTCGGTAATATCAAAACCGAAGCGCACGTATCCGCCCTTGTGAGAGCCTACCTCTTTGCCGTTTACATAAACGAATGCTTCGTAATCGACTGCACCGAAATTTAAGAATACTCTGCCGCTGAGCTTTTCCTTCGGAATGTTGACAACCTTTCTGTACCAGACCGCCTTCATAAAGTCCTTGTACCCGACTCCCGAAAGCTCACTCTCGGGACAGAACGGCACAATTATCTTTCCGCTTAAGCTTTCGGCTTCGTAAAGCTTTCTTTCTCTGCCGCTTGCACTGTGGTCAATTTCGAATTCCCACTCGCCGTTTAAGTTGATCCAGCTCTCTCTCTCGAACTGAGGCTCCGGATATTCCGCTCTCGGTATAACTGTACTCATATTGATTACTCCTTTATATTTCTTTAATTTTTAACCGAAAAAATGCTCTTCAACCGCCGCACAAAGTGCATGATATACGGGAATTGTAAGCTCCTGCACCTTGTAGACCTCGCTCTCGGGCAGTGTTATGCAGAGTGTACTCATCTCTTTGAGCTTACCTCCGCTCTCTCCCGTTATCGCTATGCTGTCAATTCCTACGGCATTCGCCGTCTTTACCGCATTGACAACATTTTTTGAATTTCCCGATGTGCTGAGGGCTATAAGTATGTCGGGACTGTTTTTCGCATATGCCCACACCTGCTGGGCAAACACCATGTCGGGCTCAACGTCGTTGCAAAAGGCCGTTGTCAGTGCCGTCTGGGAAGAAAGGGACACGGCAGGAAGTCCTCCCTGAAGATTCTTTATGATATCTTCCGCACCGTCGATGCCCTCGAAATACTCCTTGTCCTCTTCGGAAAGCTCTCTTTTGAGATTGAAGCCCTTCATCAGCTCTCCGACAATATGATCTGCATCCGATGAGCTTCCTCCGTTTCCGCAAATGAGCACCTTTCCGCACGATTCATAACAGGTGCAGATCAACTCATACGCCGAATAAATTTCGTCGCGAAGACCTTCTAAAACGGGGTAACGCTCAAAAAGTGTATTGAATATTCTGTCAACCATTATGATTCTCCATTCCCGCAACAGCCACACCTATTGCCGCATAATCTCCGATTGTATCCGAAAGAACGGCAGGTACGATTCTGCACACACTTCTCGACAAAGGAAGTGTTTCCGCTTCGACTACCTCCATCATCCGACGGTGAAGAAGCTCGCCCGATCTTTCGTATATGCTTCCTATAATGATTACCTCGGGATTCAATATATCAATTATGACGGAAAGTCCCGTTCCCAGCATTTCGGCACACTTCGAATAAACGGACAGTGCAAATTCATCGCCCGATTTTGCCGCTTCGGCAACCGCCTTCGCCGATAAATCGGAAACGGAAAGGACTGTTCCGACCGTCTTTTTTCCGTACATTTCGGCGGCAAGACGTTCGATTCCTCCTCCGCTGCAAAAACCTTCAAAGGAGCCTCTCTTGCCGTAGCCGAGAGGTCCGTCCTTCGCGACTCTTATATGTCCCACCTCGCCCGCCATGTCGCAAGTTCCGCTGTACAGCCTGCCGTCGAGGATGAGTCCCGCTCCCATGCCCGTTCCGAACGTCAGAAACACTACATTTCTGTATCCTTTGCCTGCTCCGAATTTCCATTCGGCAACAGCACAGGCATTCGCATCGTTCTGCAAAAATACGGGAACACCGTATCTTTTTCCGAATATTTCGCATATCGGTACTTCATCCCATCCGGGAAGATTCGGCGGGTTCTTTATCACGCCGTTTGCGCTGTCGAGAGGTCCGCCGCAGCTGATACCGATGGCATCAAGCCTTCTTTCGGGATGTTTTTCGAGAATAGCATCTGTCGCCTTGAAAAACTCCGAAAACACTCCCTCGTATCCGTCACAGTCGGCGGTTCTGAACGATATTTTTTCCTCGATAAGCGGTTTTCCGTCCCCGACCGTCGCAAAGACCGCCGCACACTTCGTTCCGCCTATGTCAAGTCCGATTATGTTCATATTGTCACGTTCCTTAAATATTATGCTGTACGGTTATCTCTTCACCGCTTTTGTAGACTCTTGTTACTCTTCTCGTTATTCTGCACGGAAGCTCATAGTTGAAGCTGTACGCTTCGTCCGCAACCTCCTCCATGGAGAGAAAGCTTTCTCCGTCCTTGCCGACAAGAGTTACCGTATCGCCTTCTTTTACATCCTTTATGTCCGTTACGTCTACCATCATGAAATCCATGCAGACTCTTCCGACTATCGGCGCAAACCGACCTCTTATGAGCACTTTCCCCTTGTTGGAAAGACATCTCGGGTATCCGTCTGCATAGCCCACGGGCAGTGTCGCAATAACCGTGTCGCGTGTCGCTTCGTACGTTCCGCCGTAGCTGATTTCGGTGCCCTTTTTGATATTTTTCAGACAGAAAACGTGTGTTTTCCAACAAAGTGCAGGCTCTATTCGAAGCTTCTCCTTGTTCACCTCTTTGCTCGGGTACATTCCGTAGGTGACGATTCCCGAACGCACCATGTCGAAGCTCTCGTCAAAATTCATTATCGCACCCGAATTGTTTATATGACGGATTCCGACGTTGACACCGAGTTTTTCGATTTTTTCAATAAATTCACAAAACTTTTCTCTTTGTGCCACGGCTTTTGAAAGATCCTCTTCATCCGCTTCGGCAAAGTGGCTGAATATTCCCTCGATCCGTATAAATTCAAGCTCCGATATCCTCTTTACTTCGAGGGCATTTTCCATCGATGTGAAGAAGCCGATTCTGCTCATTCCCGTATCGACGGCAATATGTATTTTTGCAGTCCTTCCGAGTCTTTTTGCTTCGTCGGATATTTTCTTTGCCGTCGTAAGCGAAAATACAGATAAGCTGATATCCTCTTCGATTGCGTTTTTTATGTCGTAATCATCACTGTAGCCCAGCACAAGAATCGGGTTGGCAATCCCCGATTTCCGAAGCTGTATTCCCTCGGCTGCCGATGCCACTCCGAAAAAATCGCTGACGTCGCCGAGTGCCTTTGACACCATAACCGCTCCGTGTCCGTAGGCATCCGCCTTTACAACCGTGAGAAGCCTGCATTTACTGCCGATTTTGCTTCTGACGCTCTCTGTATTCCGTTTTATGGCATCAAGGTCCGTTACCGTATATGTTCTGCCGTAATTCATGTGCACACTTCCGTCTTTTATCATGAGTAATTTGTATTAATTTATAATTACAGTAATTATAGCCTTTTTATTACTCTCCGTCAATCCTTATTGTTCTTTTATTTTTGTGTTGAAAAACTTTTTCTTTTATTATATAATACTGTTATATATTTACATTTGAGGTGCTTTTTATGGAATCCGTTTCCTCTTCACGCTATCCGATAACCTTCCTCTCCCGGGATCTCAATACTACTTCAACCGCTCATTGCGCCGTTCTTATGAACTATCTGCGCTCTGTCGGTTATCCCGTCAACCTCATTACCGAGGAACGCCCCAGAGGGAACGAGTTCCGTCACGATCACACCATACGCACCTTCAGCATAGATACACCGATTCGTTTTTCTCGTACAAGACACGGCGTTCTGTCTGATTTTGCCGATGTCTGCCGCGGTTCTCTCTTTGTCCTCTTTACGTCTTCACTCTTTTTCTGTGATGATGTCGATACACTCACTTCACAAGGACACAAAGTAATAGCAATTGAGGATACTCCCGTTATGACTCACCTCGTCAACGGCTACACTTCACTTTACAGACGCTGTCTTGATACCCTTGCAACTCTGCCGGCAGTTCTCACTTTTTCCGCTTCCTCTTTTGCTCACCTTAGAGAATCAGGTATCGGAAAAGCCGTGTACGTTCCTTTTATATTTCCGTTTACAAAGGGTGAATTTCTCGAAAACGAATCCACCGACTGCGTTGCTCTCGTTTTCAGGAACAAATCTCTTTCCCGTGACACTACCGAAAGTATTTTCTCGTTCGTAAAAGAAAACTGTCCCGACAAGAACATCATCGTAAAGGGACTGTCCTCCAAGGATTTTGACACCGATGACCGAATCACGTTCTCCGACGAGGATTACATAAATTACATAGGCACTTGCAGCAAGGCTTTTCTTTTCTATCCCGTTCCGTTCTATGACGATTTTGCGGTTTCTCTTTCGGCAAGACTTATTCCTTTCACTTTCTTTTCTTCATTCGACGATGCCTCTCTCAACGCTCTGACACTTGACAAGCTCTGTGTTCCGGAAGATACGATTGATTTTTCGTTGGACGATCAGGAAAACGCTTGCAGAAAGTATTCCGACCTCTTCGATCTCGTCATGTCGGATGCGGATTTCTCACATTCCTTCAAAGAGCCCGAATATTCCGACGAGGGATTTTTGAACACACTCTCCTCTCTTCGTGAGAAATATAACTTTTTCAGCGTTTCGGCAAAAAATCCCTCTTCCCCCTCGAAGCTGAAACAACTCCTTTCCCTGCCTTCGGATTATTTCGTTTATCTCGAATCAAAACGTTACGCTAAATATAAAATTCATCAGACCTCTCCCGAAACCGTCAGGAAATGTCAGCTTCTTGCACTGTACATGCTTGACGAATTTGAAAGAATCTGCAAAAAACATTCTCTGCGCTATTACGTCGCGGCAGGCTCCTTGCTCGGTGCAGTCCGTCACGGCGGTATGATTCCCTGGGACGACGACATCGACGTCACCATGCCCCGTCCCGATTATGAGGCTTTCCTTAAAATTGCCCAGACGGAGCTCTCCGACGATATGATTCTTCCAGTAAAGAACTTCCCCTACGGCTTCACACGAATCATGATGAAGGATACCAAGGTTAACCGTATCATCAAGCAAACGGGACCGCACGGCGTATTTCTCGATGTTCTGCCTCTCGACGGTGCCGCCACCGATGAAGCCGAAGCCGAAAAACATTCCGAACAGGTTTCGAAGCTTCTTCGACTCATGCACTTAAAGGCATTGCCTATTCCGCGTTTGCAGTTCGATAAGGCAAGTGTTTATTATTTCGCTTACCATCTCTACCTTAAATCCATACCGAAAAATCTCTTGCTTTACAGATTCAAAAAACTCACGGAACGCTTCTCCACCGAGGATTCCGACTGCTGGATCTGCCTTCCCGGCACCTACGGCTACGAAAAGGAACGTTTCCCGAAGGAATACTGGGGTGAGCCCGTCATGATGATGTACAACGGCACCATGCGCCCCTTCATGAGAGAATGGGAGGAATATCTCACTCTCCATTACGGCGACTATATGCGCACTCCCGCTCTGCTTTTCCGAAGAACTCACGGTTCGCTGTCCATCGAACTCGGAAAGTATGAAGATATGTCCGTTGAAGAACTTGAAAATTATCTCGATTCCAAAAGAAAGGATGCTGTCAATAAATGAACAAAGGAAACGTTTACGCCGTAATTCTTGCAGGAGGTTCCGGTACAAGAATGCAGTCGGCTCTGCCCAAGCAGTTTCTCTTCCTCGGCGGTATGCCCATATTCATTCACTCGGTAAAGGCGCTTCTTTCCGAGCCTTCCGTCAAGGAGCTGTGGATAGGTGCCAACGGTGACTGGTACGACCTTGCAAAAGAGCAGATTCACGATTTCTGCGGTGACGATGAGAGAATTCACCTCTGTGAAGGAGGTAACGACCGCGAAGGAACGATGATGAACACGCTCAACGGCATCCGCTCCAACAATACCGTTACCGACGACGACATCGTTCTTATCCACGACGCCGTACGCCCCTTCGTCACAAGAAGAATTATCCGCGACGTCATAAATGAAATGGAGTTCTGCGACGTCTGCAACACCGTAGTCCCCGTAAACGACACAATCGTTCAGTCCGTTGACGGCTCCGTTATCAGCGGTATGCCGAAAAGAAGTGAGCTCTTCTGCGGTCAGAGTCCCCAGGGCTTCAAAATCAACGCTCTGCTTCGCGCTTACGACAAACTCGATCCCGAAACAAGAAAAATTCTGACCGAAACTTCCATGATCTGCTTCAAGAACAATATGCCCATTCACACGGTCAAGGGCGAATTCTTCAACTTCAAAATAACGACTCCCTATGATTTGCAGGTAGCCGAACACATTATCGGCTATGTACGCGAACATATGGACTGATCGGAAAGAAGGTATCTTTTTGAGTAAATTCAAGTATGAGCTTCACTGTCACACAAGCGAAGTCAGTCACTGCGGTCAGGCAGAAGCTTCGAGAGTTATCGAAAACTACATTTATGCAGGCTACAGCGGTGCGGTTATCACCGACCACCTCAACAACAGCACCTTCAGAAAGCTTTCCGACGCTTCATGGGACAGCAAGGTAGATTATTTCATGAACGGCTACAAAACCGCACTCGAAGCTGCTTCTTTATATGAAAAAGATTTTACCGTTCTTCTGGGTGCAGAGCTTCGCCTTGAGGGTAATGCCGATAACGATTATCTCATTTTCGGCATGACGGAAGATTTTCTGCGTAAAAATCCCGATATCATGAATATCGGTTTTTATGAAATGGCGGAACGTGTTCACTCGGCGGGTATGCTTCTCATTCAGGCACATCCGTTCCGCGAAGACATGACGATAGTTGACTGGCGCGTTCTTGACGGTGTTGAAGTGTACAACGGCAATTCAAGCCACAATTCCAACAACGTTATTGCCGATATGTGGGCTGAACGTCACCGCCTCATCAAAACATCCGGCTCCGATTATCACGGAGTTTTCGGTATGCTTCCCGGAGGGATTTCAACCGATTCCCCTCTTAAATCAAATGACGATCTGCTCTTTGCTCTTAAAAGCGGAAACTACACTCTCATACGTTAGGAGTTTCAATATGTCTGTTACCGATACCGTACTTAAAATCATCTCTTACAACGTTGACGGTCTGCCTTTGCCTAAATTCATGTCTTCCTCGGGCAGAGATCCCCGTCTTGCAACAAAGTTTATCGCACGTCATCTCAATGATGCCGATGCCGATATAATCGCCGTTCAGGAGGATTTCAGCTATCACGAATATCTTCGTGACGGCATTTCGCTGAAATACAAAACGCTTCACAGCGGTACCATTCCCGTCGGTGACGGACTGAACATATTCTCAAAATTCCCCATTTACAACGTCGAAAGAGTTGAATGGTGCGAAGCCAACGGAGTTTTCAAGGACGGCTCCGATGAACTTACCCCGAAAGGCTTTTTACTTGTCACACTTGAAGTTTGTAAAGGTGTTTACCTTGACGTATATGATATCCACGCCGATGCAAACGAAGCTCCCGACGATGTGCGGGTACGCATTCTTCAGTTTGAACAGCTTCTTTCCTACATCGAAAAGCATTCAAAAGACCGTGCCGTCATGGTAATCGGCGACACAAACACGAGAATCGGCTGGGAAAACAGCAAGTTGCGTGAGCTTTTCGTTGAAAAATCAGGCTTTCGCGACTGTTGGACGGAATGTTGCCTCGGTGGCAAGTATCAAAAGGACATGATAAATCTCGACGAGTACAAGCCCTATGAGCCCGATAAATGGCAGGAGGTTTTTGATTCTCTTGACCGTGTTCTGCTCCGAAACGGTAAAGGAATCACCTTTACGCCACTGACTCACGAGTATGTCGATTTCGGCACCGACGAAGAGAAGAAGCTCTGTGTCGAGCTTTCCGACCACTCCGCCGCCGTTGTCACGGTAAAGCTCACCGTCGATTCCGATGCCTTGCCCGCGGAAAACGGAAGCTTCCTCACGGAAAAGAAAAGCTTCGCCAAAACCTCGAAGCGACGTGTCAAGTATATCTCAAAGGCACTCCGCCTCATCATCTCCGAAATCCCCTCTCTTTTCAAGGGCGAAAAGATAGAGATAAAATAAATCCGTTTTTCCGCCACCGTCAAAATAAGCGATTAAAACGAATATGCGCAAAAAATTACTGCTGAGTGATAAATTTCGCTCAGCAGTTTCTTTATTAATAATTGTCGGCGTGGTCTTTCATTGTGACGGCAACACCTTTTTCTTCGAGGATATTTTTGATATCTTCTTCTATCTCTCTCGATTTAAGACACGATGCAAACATCATTCCGAAGGTTTTGCCGTAGCAATATGCCGTCATCTTTAAATTATTCTTCGGCGAAGGTCCGAGTATCGCTCTGAACATCTTCACCTTGCTCTGCAACTCCTCGGGGAATTTTACCACTCCGAGATTCGACAGCGTCGATGTGAACAGTCCCTCTCCGTAAAGCGCGTTTCCGAATCTGAGTATCGCCCTCTTTATTCCTATCGGAGCTAAGAGGAATATCTTCATATCATTCTGGGTTGCATTCGTTTTGATCATGTCAAGTATAAGCTCTTTGTTTGTTCCCTCGACAAAATCTTTCTTCACCTTTTGCAAGATATCATCAAACGTTACTTCGCCCTTCTTCTCCGGTACGGTTGCAAAAAAGTACAGCGAAAAATTACGGAGTGTTTCCGATCCGAACATCGGTCTTAAATTGATCGGCACGGAAAGTGTTATCGGCTTATTTATCTTTTTTCCCTTGAAATGTCTGTAAAAAGCATAAAGATAAAGCGTTGCCACATATTCGGTTATTGTCGCACCTGCATTTTTCGACAGCACTTTCAGGTCATCAATATTAACGGTTATTTCCGTAAGATGCCATTTGTCAAACGGTCCGTCATGATAATACTGCTGTGCTCTTTTCCCCGATCTCGGTGCATTCTTTCTCGTTACATCACAGTTCGTTCTGAAGCTGTCCTCGATTTCCGATTCCTTTACCTCGTCTTCCTTGTGAAGTATTCCGCACGTTGCAGGAATTTCCTCACCCATTGAACGGTAATACTCCGCAATTATGGATTTAAGAAGCGATATTCCCCCGCTTCCGTCAGATACGGAATGGAATACCTCGACCGCCACTCTGTTCTTTTCGTATGTAATACGGATAAGGTTGCTGCCGTCCGACAAGTCAAACGGTCTGTTGAGGATTTCGTCACGCTTCATCACAAACGACGACGTATCGTGCACGTGACGAAGCATATATTCCTTGTTATCCTTTTTGAGCGTTACGAACATCGTCGGAAATCTTTCGCAAAGACTCTGCACCGCTTTTTTCAGTCTTTCGGGATCGATATCCTCGAAGAGATCCGCTTCCATGGTAAACGACTGGTTGATATCCTTTGTTCCGATATACGGGTATACGACCGCTGAGCAGTCCATACGGTATAAATCGTTTTTATTCGGCATAAATTCTACTCCTAAGCATTGATGAGTAAATTCTACATTGTTCTGCATATTATGTCAAGTATATTAAATTTCCTCACCGTACAGAAGTGTTCCGTCGGAAGCATAAATTGATTCACCCTGACTCGTCGTTACGGGTGCATCGCCGTTCTCCGTTCTGTAAAGATAGCTGACAAGGCACTTATGAATATATCCGAGTGAATCCTCTGCCACAACGTAAATTTTGATTTCATCGCCCTTCGAAGCCTCGAAGGTGTGGGTATATCTCGTGTTATATGAGTCGTTCTTTACCACTTCGTCGGTGATATCACGTCTGTCCGTTTCCTTTCCGTTCTTTTCTTCGATCACCGATACCGATTTGAATCTCACCGCCGAATCTTCGGCGACTGCCTGCTCAACGCTGAATCCCGCCTCGACTCTGACATAGTCGTCGCCGTAATGGGATGTTCCCGTCATATCGGCGAAAAGATGAGGCAGGACACGGTCGAACAGTGACGAAATATACACGTCTTCGAGAATCTCCGTTTTCGTCTGTCCGTTTTCCTCTATTGTAAGAAGCACCTTTTCACTGTCCCCGACAAACATTCCGACAAGTGCCGTTCCGACGAAGCACTCCCCTTCTCTTGAAAGCTCGGTCTTTTCACCTTCAACCTCGACAAAAATCCGTATTCCGTCGGAGATGATTTTCGGTACCGCCTTGAAAATCACGGGTATCTTGCCGTTTTCGACGTCATAACTGCCTATCTCGTAATTCATGTCGGACAAAAGACTCGCCTGCTTTTTGAGTTTTCTGTCAACATTGCCATAGATTGAATTGATTTCTTCGCGAATATTAAGGATCTGATTATTGTAATTACTCCTTAAAGAGTCCATCTTTGAATTCAGCTTTTCAAGCATGAAAAACGACACAACCAGTGCCGCCGCAAGGCATACAGTGATTATACGGTAAACCTTCGTCTTCTTGTCCATGCCCGTTTCCTCCTTTCAGTTGCTTGAAGAGGCTGCCGCCGATGCCGATGCCGCCATTACACAGTCAATCGTAAGGACTACCGCCAGCGCCATAATTTCGTCGGAAGGATCCCCGATATCAAGCTCATACGTATCGCCCCACGTCATCCATTCCTTCCTTATACCGACTATCGGATATCCGTTCTTTGTGATCTGATAATTGTGTGAAAAGAAATCTCCGCGTATATCCCACGAGAGTCCTTCTATCTCGTATTTCGGTGTCAGCAATGTCCATCTTTTCACTATCTCGGCAATCTGTACACCGTTCACGAACACGAAGAATCTCGGCAGAAAGCTGAACACCTTCTGCTGAATAAACGCAACCTCATTTCCTCTCATGTCATATACATGAAGCTTCTTTCCCCATGAAAAAAGCTCTCCCTCGACAGCGTATCTGTCGTTTCCGTTCATGTCCTTTACGAAAAATCTGTCTTTGAAGGAAAACACCTTCTGTTTTATATAAAGCTTCAAAGTAATCACCCCTTGCATTTCAATTATACCATATATCCGTATCCGATGGAAGTCCCTTTTCATTAAACTGCGTCTTGCTTCTTTTTGCCATTAGTGTTATTATTTTATCGGAAATCTAGCGTGAAAGAGGGATCGAATTGAATAAAGCTTTAAAGGACTGTCTTGAAAACCGACAAAACCGTGACAACATATTTCCTTTTTTATGGATGAGAGAGGAAACCAAAGAAGAACTCAAAGAAGAAATTGATGCAATTTACAACGACGGGTGCCGTGAATTCTGTTGCGAAAGCAGACCGTATGAGCATTTTTGCGGTGACAGATGGTGGGACGACTTCGGGTTCATCCTCGACTACGCAAAGGAAAAAGGAATGAGGGTTTGGCTGTTGGATGACAAGCACTTCCCGACAGGCTACGCCAACGGCTACATCGAAGCCCATCCCGATCTCAGGCCGAAAACACTCCGCTACGAATACAGAGATTTCTGCGGTCCGTGTAAGTTTTCGTCACTTCTTATTCCCCCTCTCGATGAAGAGGACGAGGAAAAAATCGTTTCGGTATCGGCATGGAAAAAGGGCAAAGGCTTTTTCTCGTTGAAGGGAAAGCCGACAGACCTTACCGACAGGTGCCGTGACGGCATTATCGAATGGGATGTTCCCGAAGGCTTTTACAGAGTTTATTATATTATCGAAGGCAAAAAATCCCTCAAAAACCGAAAAGGTTATATCGATATGCTGAGCCGTGAGTCATGCAATGCCATGCTGAAAGCGGTTTATGAGCCTCACTATGAGCATTTCAAGGAATACTTCGGCAATACCTTCCGAGGCTTTTTCTCCGATGAGCCGTCATTCCAGAATGATTCGGGAAGCTACCGTCATACGGTCGGAACAGACGGTATCGTGATGCCGTACAGATCGGATCTTCCGTTGCTAATCGGTAAATCTCTCGGTATAAGTGAAAGAGAAGTCGGTCTTTATCTCGGTGCCCTGTGGCACGATTTCCCCGGCATCGGAAATGCCGTCCGATGTGAATACATGGAAACCGTAACCGCTCTTTACCGCGACAACTTTTCCGTCATGCTCGGTGACTGGTGCCGTGAAAGGAACGTTTTGTACATCGGCCACGTCATCGAGGACATGAACTCTCACCAACGACTCGGCTTCGGCGGAGGTCACTTTTTCAGAGCCTTGCAAGGTCAGGACATGTCGGGCATCGACATCGTTCTCAAACAGCTTATGCCGTACAACACCGACACAATTCATTCCGCTCCGATATGTCACCACCGTGCAGATCCCGCCTTTTTCCAGCATACCCTTCCGAAGCTCGGCGCCTCGGGTGCACATATAAGACCTGAAACGAATAATCGGGCAATGTGCGAGGTTTTCGGTGCCTTCGGCTGGGCAGAGGGTGTCGGATACATGAAGTATATCGCCGACCTGATGCTGTCAAGCGGTATCAATCAGTTTGTTCCCCACGCTTACAGCATCCCCTATCCCGATCCGTCGTGTCCTCCGTATTTTCATTCGAAAGGAAAAAATCCCCAGGAAAAGGCTTTCGGACGTCTTATCGAATACATGCAAAAGACGGCACACATTCTCTCTCTCGGTGTTCATAAAGCGGATGTCGCCGTATTCTACAACGCCCAGGCAGAATGGACCGGTGGAAAGCACAACACGCTCGACAGTGTCTGTCAGGCACTTCGCTTCGGTCACATCGACTTCGACATAATCCCCGAGGATGTTCTGAAATCTGCCGAAATCAGAAACGGCAATCTTTATATAAACCGCGAAAGCTACGGTGCTCTGGTTGTGCCGTTCAGTGAAATTCTTCCCGACGACATAACAGAAATGCTCTTGTCCCTCGAAAAGAGGGGCCTTTCGGTTATTTACGAAAACCGTCTGCCGAAAAAGAGTGTTACGGGAAAAGCCTTCATCAGCGAAGCGGTAAGCGTTACGACAGAAAATATGGCGGAATACATTCGCAATGCGGGATGCAGTCATATAACGGCTGACAGCAGTTGCCGAGGACTTCGCATTTACAGAACGGATACCGAGGACGGCACCGTTTACAGCGTATTCAACGAAGAAAAAACACTTATCGACAGCTTTGTCCGCTTCCAAAATGCCGAAAATCCCGTATTTTACGATGTATGGAACAATGAAGTCAGCAGACCGATGATGAAAGACGGCAAGGTGAGGATAAAGCTCTATCCCGGTCAGGCGCTCATCATGCTGTGCGGCGAAGCCGACGACGTCCCGCCGTTTTGCTAAAGTCGGATCGTAGCCATG